>DASVMX010000041.1:0-14037 GCA_036384215.1 Ktedonobacteraceae bacterium
TTAGAGCAATTCTGAGCCAGCAAGCAAAGGATAAACAGGAAAAACGGGCCGCGGCCCGATTTTCCTGTTTATCCTTTGCTTGCTGGCTCAGAAATGCTCTAAGCAAACAGCCCGCTTGCAGGGTACCCTGGCAAGTTGTACGATAAGGGTAGGCTAAAGGTACTAGAACCTATTGCAGAACGAGGACATGGCACATGGCTTTATTCCGTAGCCGCGGGCAGCAAGAGCGCCCGGCTAACCATCGGCTCTCAGCGACCCGGCGCCTGCCCGAAACAGGTGAAGAGAGCTCCACTTTACCCTCGGGGGTGCCGGAGGGCGAGAGAATTGTCGTAACGATTGCGCGCCAGTGTGGCAGCGGGGGCGCGGAGATCGGGCGTATCCTGGCGCAAAAGACTGGCCTGCACTACCTGGATCACGAAATTATCGACGAGGTGGCACAGCGCTCGGGCATGACTGTGGAGCAAATTGAGAACCAGGATGAACAGACAGCCGGCCCACTGGGCTATATGCTGGAGGCGCTCTCCACTAATACGCCTTTTAACCTGAACTATGGCAAACTTTTACAGCGCGAGCAGCCGGGTATTCAGACCCTGGCGCACGAACAGGCCTACTTCTACCTGACACAGCGCGTGGTGCTGGAAATGGCCAGCGCCGGCAACGCTGTGATTATTGGACGAGGCTCGCAATTTCTCCTGCGCGGCCTGCCTCGCGTGATGCACATTTATATCTTCGCGCCCCTGCCCCGGCGCATCGAGAATGTCCGCACACATTTCCATCTCACCCGCGGCGAGGCTATCGAATTTATTGAACGGCGCGACGGTGAGACAGAAAATTACCTGCGCCACTATTACGGCTCCAACGGCACGCAGGCCGAACTCTATCACCTGCTGATCAACACTGGTCTCTTCTCATTTGAAACCGCCGCCGACCTCATCGCGCAGGCAATCCCGCTCGCCCAAGAGATTAAATAGCCCGGCTTGCATGGCATATTTTCTTCGGATATACTCTTCGTGGGACGCAAACGTCCCCTGGCCCATCTCAACCAACAACGGCGTTGGTCGACAAGGGCCAGCCCGCGCGGGCCTTTTCCCCCATCAGAAACGTTTGGGCATCTTTGTGATAATCAGCCCAAACGTTTCGATGGGAGCCGTTTTATTCGCTGGCAACTGTAGTAACTACGGCATCGGTTTTAGGACCAATCCACACTGTCTGGATGTTCACGAATTCCCTTATGCCAAAGGTGGAGAGTTCGCGCCCATAGCCGCTGTGCTTGACGCCGCCGAAAGGCAGGCGCGGGTCGGAAGCGGTCATGCCGTTGATGAAGACCGCGCCGCTTTCAATGCGCCGCGCCAATTCCCTCCCGTGCTTGATATCGCGTGTCCAGAGATTGCCGCCCAGGCCAAAATCGGAGTCGTTGGCCAGCTCGATGGCGTGCTCGGTGTCGCGCGCGCGGATAATCGCGGCTGCGGGGCCAAAGGTTTCTTCGCGGAAGACTGGCATGTCTGGCGTAACGTCGGAGACAATAGTTGGTTCGTAGAAGGCGCCTTTGCCGGGAACTGGCTTGCCGCCGAGCACGACGCGCGCGCCCATTTTCACCGAGGCCTGCACCTGGCGGTCCAGTTCGTCGCGGAGATCCACGCGCGCGACCGGGCCAATCTGGGTGGTACGCTCCATGGGATCACCAACGCGCAGTTTCGCGGTCGCGGCGGCAAACTTGCGCTCGAATTCGTCGACAACTGCCTCCACGACGATAAAACGCTTGGCTGCGATACAGCTCTGCCCGTTGTTCTGGAAACGCGCGGTCACGGCGACCTGGGCCGCCTGGTCTAGATCGGCGTCTGCCAGGACAATAAAGGCATCCGAGCCGCCCAGTTCCAGTACGCTCTTCTTCAGCGCGTGGCCACTGGCTGAGCCCACCGCGACGCCCGCGCCCTCGCTGCCGGTAAGGGTAACCGCGGCCACCCGCCGGTCGGCGATCAGTTTACCCGTCTCGGAACCAGGTACCAGCACGGTGCGGAACACTCCCTCCGGCAGACCACACTCGCGGAAAATACGCTCGATCTCCAGCGCGCAGCGCGAAACGTTCGAGGCATGCTTGAGCACCGCAGTATTGCCAGCCATCAACGCGGGCGCGGCGAAACGGAAAACCTGCCAGAAAGGATAGTTCCATGGCATTAACGCCAGAACTACGCCCAGCGGCCGGTAGGCAATATAGCTGTCGGTCGCGTTGGTGGACACACGCTCGTCGGATAGAAACCGCTCGGCGTTCTCCGCGTAATACTCGCAACCCCAGGCGCTCTTCTCCATCTCAGCCTCGGCCTCGACCAGCGACTTCCCCATTTCCAGCACAGACAAACGCCCCAGTTCTGTCTTGTGCTCGCGCAAGTAACGCGCCACGCGCCGCAAATGCTCCGCGCGCCGGGCAAAAGTGGTTTTCCTCCAGGACAAAAAGGCCCGACGCGCCTGGTCGAGTATCTCGTCGATCTGCTCCTGGCTGTATAACTCAAATGTCTCCAGAACTTCTCCGGTGGCCGGGTTGATGCTTTGTATGCCCATTCGCTGTACTCCATTGGTAGAAAATAAAAAGTTGGTATGACCAACTTTATTATAACCCATAGATTTTTATGAGTCTAGCACGATTTTTCCAGGCCGGAGTACCCTCTCAACCATCAGAAAAATCGGCCAGGGCTATTTACTTCTCGCACCTCATCAAAGCCAGACCCCGCCTCAAAGATTTAAAAGGTGTTTTTCAGGCAGGGGGTGCGAAGCACCCCCTGCCTGAAAAACACCTGAACAAAAAAGGGGGGCGGGGCGGAGCCTTGAGCGAAGAAGTAAATAGCCCTGAAAATCGGCAAATCCGCTTGCCAGATTACGGGCAGCCGTGTTATCCTGAACCAGGAATGGATAGAAACACGCATTCTAGCTACTTTTTCAGGAGGCGACACGTGCAAACAGGTGCTGGACAAACAGAACAGAATGCATCAAACTGGTGGGCGGCTGGCGATATGCCGGTGCGCGCGGACTCGCAGGCGAGCTTCCTGGTCGATGGGCGGCATACGATGTGGACGATGTGCCTGCGTTTTCTGACAGCGCGCCACTCGATCCACCTGGCGAACTGGGGTATTACCCCTCAGATGAAGATGGTGCGCGGCTCGGATCATCGCGCCGGACCAGATGGCGGCCCTGAACAACTGGCCCTGATTGAAGATCTCAAAACATTCGGCCTGTCGGAGCAGGATATCGAGTTCTGGACTACACAGGATCTGACGATCCAGAATGTGCTGGGTCACGCGGTACGCAAAGGCGTGGATGTCAAGGTCTTGCTCTGGGCCTGCCCGTCGGTGTTCTCGCACTATAGCCCCAAAACAGCTCATGAACAGCTGAACGCAGTCGGCGTGCACTGCATCCTCGACGACAGTTCCAGCCGTATCCAGCATATCTCAGAATCGCTGCATCAGAAAATCTCGATTGTTGATGGACAGTACGCCTTTGTAGGCGGCATCGATCCACTGATCGAATTAAGTGGCGATTTCGATCGCTGGGATACGCCCTGGCACAATCTTATCTCGTCCCTGCGCGAAAAACCGCAGGATGCGCTTCCGCATACCTGGCACGATGCGCACTCTCTGGTCGAGGGCACTGCCGCGCGCGATGTCGAGTTTAACTTCTACCAGCGCTGGAACGAGGTGGTACAACGTCACAAACTCCAACAGGCACTTGTGCCCGAGCCAGACCGCACCCATCACGAGGCGCTGCCGCACCGCCTGATACAGATTGCGCGCACGATTCCCGCCGAGACATATCAATTCGCGCCCAAAGATGGGCTACACGATATCGCGCAAATGTATGCCAACGCGTTTAACAATCTTCACCAGTTCGTCTACCTGGAAAACCAGTATTTCTGGCTGCACACATTTCTGGGCCTAGAAATTGGTGATTTCGGTCCCAACAATGCCGAAATGGAGCACAATATGCACCTGCTGGCCCAGGCTCTGGAACACGGCGCCAGCTTGATGATCATTCTGCCAGACCATCCAAATGTGGGCCGCGCCTTCACCGATAAGGGTCTGGGACACCTGCGCGCCCAGGCTCCCAGCGCCGCGGCGGCCGGGCGCATTCAAGCCTTCTGCCTGGCCTGCTCAGCACAGCAAAATGGTAAAGAAGAGTATCGCCCGATCTATGTCCACGCCAAAGTGGCCATCATCGACGACCTCTGGTCCACCATTGGCTCGGCCAACCTCAACAACCGGGGCATGCGCGACGACGCGGAAATCAATGTCGCCGTCCTCAACGCTGATTTCGCCCACGATCTGCGCATCCTGCTCTGGGCCGAACACCTGGGCCTGATCGAAGAGGATGAGCAATTCATCATCTCGCGCTACCTCAGCCACCAGTTTCTGCGACCCGCAGACAGCCAGCTCGCTGTGGAAATCTGGCAAAAGCTGGTCGAAAAGCTGGACAATCCCGCCAGCGGCCTGCACCTGCTCAGCGAATGCGCTCAGGCTAACCTCCAGCGCTTCCGCGATGGCCAACCCCTGGTCGGTCATCTCTTCCCCTATCTCACCGCGGCAGAAGCCCACCAGCTCGGCCTGAGCTTCCACGAAAGCCACGGCCTGTTTGAAACGCCACAGGAGAAAAAATAAAAAACGTCACGTGTGACAGGAAAAAACCGGCAAAGCAGATGAGCCGCGGCTCGTCTGCTTTGCCGGTTTTTTCCTGTCACACGTGACATTAAATCAGCTCCAGGTAGCGGCGGCGCTCCCAGTTGGTGACAGCTTTTTCGTGCTCTTTGACCTCCCAGCGGCGCGTGGCTACGAAGTGGTCGATGAAGTCTTCGCCCAGGTATTCGCGGGCAAAAGTGCTCCGTTCCAGCAGGTCAGTCGAGGCGGTGAGGTTGCGGGCCAGGGGCTTGATCTGACCACTGGCGATGGCCTGAGCGATGGTCGCGCCATCGTAGGCGTTGCCTTCCAGGCGCGCGGGCAGTTCCAGCTTGCGCTCAATACCATAGAGTCCGCTGGCCAGCAGGGCGGAGAAGACAAGATAGAAGTTGGCGTCTGCGCCCGGCACGCGGTTCTCGACGCGAATGGCCTTCTTGCCATTGTTGATAATGCGCACGGAGCAGGTGCGGTTCTCCATGCCCCAGGTGGTGTTCAAGGGCGCCCAGGTGCCTTCGACGTAGCGTTTATACGAATTAATCACTGGTGCGTAAAAAGCCATCATTTCGGGCAGTTTGTCGAGCACTCCGGCGAGAAACTGGCGCATGGTGGTAGACATGTGGCCCTCGGCGTTGTCCTCCCAGAACAGATTACGCTCCAGGTTGCGGTCCCACAGGCTCATATGCGAGTGACCGCTGCTGCCGTCTTCCTGGTCGCTCCACTTGGCCATGAAGCAGGCGGTCAGCCCCTCCTGGTGACAGATCTCCTTGACGCCAGTCTTGAAAAGCATGGTGTGATCGGCGGCGCTCAGGGCGTCAGAGTAGCGCAGGTTCATCTCGTACATGCCGGGACCGTGCTCGCGGTTATAACCCTCGATCTCGATCCCATGACCGCGCATGGCGCTGGCGATGCGGCGCAGCAGATGGTCGTCGGCGCTGGACTGGCTGACGGAGTAGCAGTTCATACCCGGATTCAGCGGTGTCAGGTTCGGGCCGTAGTCTTTCTCGCGCAGAGAGGGCATGGTTTCGCGAAAAAAGCGAAATTCTAGCTCAGAGGCGGCCAGTGGCTCATAGCCCAGCGCCCGCGCTCGCTCGATGACGCTATTGAGCACATAGCGCGGCGAAACCACAAATGGATCGCCGTGCTCGGTCCAGATATCACAGACGCAGGAGGCAATGCCCTCCTCCCAGGGCACCAGCTTGAAAGTCGTGAGGTCGGGCTTTAAAATCACATCCGCGAAGCCGTGCTCCCAGTTGCTAACCTTGAGGTTGGGCAAAATATTCTCAGCAATGTCCCAGCCAAAGATCACATCGCACTGCGCGAAGCCATCCTCCAGCGAATTCAGAAAATGCTTCGCCGCCACGCGCTTGCCACGGTACACGCCCTCAATGTCGGACGTGCCGATCTTGACATACTCGACCGCGCCTTGCTCGATCAGGCGTTTGATTTCGGCGATCTCCATCCAGTCTGCTTCCTTTCTGCTACTCATTGCTCTCTGCGCGGGAAAGGGCTGGCCTTCCCGCCACCAGATCGGCTACCAGCGATAGGTTTCCGGGCGACGATTTTCCAGGCAGGGAATCTGCGCCCGCGCCTTGTCAATCGCCTCCAGATCAATCTCTGCCATTATAACACCTGGGCGATCTGGCGCCTGAGCCAGCACCAGTCCCCAGGGATCGACGATCATCGAATGTCCAAAGCATTGTTTGTTAGGGGGATACGAGCCAACCTGGGCAGGCGCGACGACGTAGCACAGATTCTCAATCGCACGCGCGCGCAAGAGCACTTCCCAGTGGTCGCGCCCGGTGTGCAGGGTGAAGCCCGCCGGCACCATGATAATCTGCGCGCCGCGCAGCGCCAGCAGTCGGTAGAGTTCGGGAAAACGCAGGTCATAGCAAATACTCAGACCAAAGATAATCCCATCAATCTCCGCGGTCACAATCTCCGTACCTGGCACAATGCGTTCCGACTCGTAATGCTTCTCCCCATTAGCCAGATTGACATCAAAAAGATGGATCTTACGATACTTCGCGACCAGTTCCCCGGCACAATCGATCAAAACGGTCGTGTTGTAGAATTTGCCGGGCAGTTCGGGATGGCGCTCCACAATGCTACCAGCGTGGATGATCATCCCATGCTGGCGCGCCTTCTCTTGCAAACGCTCAATAAAGGGACCAGGTATGCTCTGCGCCGCCTGGTCGAAACCAGCGTAAGGACCAAGGTAGGGCCAGAACTCCGGCAGGCCGGCAAACTGCGCCCCCATCTCCGCGGCCTCGTCCAATAACCGCTCAACCTGCGCCAGATTTTCTAAAGGATGATCCTGTGTGTTTACCTGAATAGCTGCTGTTTTGAGACGCATGCTCTTCTCTCCTTGCTCCAGCTAAAGCGCGCGTAGAGGTCGAATTCGATGAATGAAGACTAACATGCCACGAACTCAGCGTCAAGTTCCAGCAAAAAAATTCGTCACCTCTTGCGTGGTTTTGTTCAGGCAAAGAGAGAAAAAATCCGCCTGTTTGCCTGAACAATAAGAAAAAAGAACCAGAAGGTCAGCCAGAAACGGACAGAGAGAGGGATAGCGTGTATTATAGAATAGCGATAAGATACACAGAGATAAAATATGAAACAGCCTAAGATCATTGGCCAGTTTCATGCAAATTTCTTGTGAGTGAGCGATAATATAAGTATGCTCACGTTTTTTAGAATAGAATTGGTAACTGGTAATGCATGTCCCATTGTGCATGTGTATAGAAGGTCATTGTGAACAGGCCAACGTCTTTACGCGCTGGCGTTCCCATCAGACCAGGCTTGCCCACGCCTGAACAAAAACATGGTGTGGAAATGCATGAAAGACAGGCAGATAGAGAGATGGAGTAGTCAGGCGCAGTGTCAGAAGAGAATCAACCAGGAGACGGCTGGGAAGAAAAAACCGGGAGGCCTGTTCGCCCTCGTCGCAGCGCTGTTCCGCGCACAGCCACAGAAAAGTCTCAGAAAGCCTTTTATCCCGATGAGCACCCGGAGGTTCCGCAAGTGCGCCGGGCTTCGCTGAAGCACACCCGCATAGAAGTTCTCGCTATGACCGATCACGGTCTCAACGAGGATAATCCGCGCTCGCCGCAGGGCCGCGCTGACATCGGTGAGCGCCTGACCAGAAAAAACAGGCGCGCGGAGATGTTGCCTTTTACTGGTCTGGAGGAAGACGGCAACACAACGACCCGCCAGAGTTCGAGGAAACTGCTATTTCAACCTCTGACCAGGCAAAACCGGGGCGAGATGCCTCCGTTCACTGGCCTGGAAGAGGATTCTTCTGATACCGCTGATACCGCGTATCTCGAACGGATCAACACACAACGCGGAGCACGCCAGCGTGACACCAGCATGCACCCTGTCACTCCCAGAAGACCACGCCGCCCGCGCAAGGGTTCCAGTACTTCTTTCTGGCAGCGCCGGAAGAATTGGATTCTGGCCGGCATTCTGCTCCTTCTGCTGCTGGTGTTGACACCGTTCGCACTGGGTATCGTGCATAACGCCACAAACCAGCACACGTCCCAATCTGTTTCTACAAGCTCAAGTGTGCCTATTTCCAAGTTGCAGAATGTTCCATCTAATTCCCATGAACTGACCATTGTGCCGCCTCAAACCGACCATCCCGCGCCTCCCGTGGTCGCGGCAGCGGCCTATCTGCTAAACGCCGACAACGAAACCACGCTCTACGCGCAGAACGCTTTCACACATCTCCCAATGCTCAGCACAACCAAGCTTATGACCGCGACGCTCGCGATGGAGACGGGCAATCTCGATCAGCAGATCACGATTACCCCGGCCATGTGGCATGATATCACCCTGCTCAGCGCGGACAGCGCGCTCTTTGGCGTGAAAGTCGGCGAGACCTACACGCTGCGCGACCTGATCTATGGCCTGCTCTTTGTCTCCGGCAATGACGCCGCCCTGGTGATTGCTGACGCCCTGGCCGGCAGCGTGCCTGCCTTTGTGGACGAGATGAATCAGAAGGCGCAGTTCCTGGGCATGAACGATACGCATTTCGTCAATCCGCACGGCCTGCTCGATCCCGGCCAGTATTCCTGCGCCCGCGATCTGGCAGTGCTCGGCCAGTATAGCCTGAGCATTCCCGCCCTCCAGCAGATCAGCTCGGCAAAAACCTATCGCATCGCCGCGGGCGGCAAACATAGCGAACGCGCGCTGATCAACGAAAACCAGTTCCTCTGGTGGTTCCCGGGCGTAGATGGCGGTAAAACGGGCTTCGATGGCGTCTCCGACTTTGTCCAGGTCATGTCGGTCACACGCAATCATCATCACCTGATTGGCGTGGCCATCCACACCAACAACTGGTGGACTGATATGCGCAACCTGATGAACTATGGTTTCAATACCTATACCTGGATTTCTCCGCACGACGTGGACGCGTCCGGCCAGCCCATCCCCTATGACAGCCTGTGGAACTACTTCTCTATGGACACCCAGAGCGTCAGTGTCTCGCTCGCGACCGACCAGCGCTATTACGTCTTCACCGGCTATACTGTCTCTGGCGTTATCCTGACGTACTTCGATAAAAACGGCGGATTGAAGAAATTCGGCTTCCCATTGAAAATGCCCGTACCTTCCAATAGCAACTCGCTAACCCAGCAATTTCAGCACGGCTCGATTCTCTGTGATCTGACCAATAACCAATGTAGTACCGTCTGAGGCAAAGGCAGCCATCCAGCGTCTATCGGCTAAATTGGCTAACCGCGAGCGTTTTCTTGTCGGTTTCGATCTGGTTTGCTATACTGGCCGGGATATAGAGCGTTGTTCAGCAGGGAGGGTTTTGATGGTTAACGATAACACACAGACAACAGAAAATAAAATAGCAGAGACGCCTGCGGTGCTCCCGAATACACCACGTCCCAGGACCAGAACGCGGCGCGGACCTCTGCGCCAGGCTCGCCTGGCCCTGGCGATTTCCGCTGGCAAGCTGGTAGGAGCTTCGGGGCGCCTGCTGGGCATCGGCGGCGGCACCAGCCTGCCCGGCATGGTAGCGCGGCGCATCGATCCAAATGTACTGAAAACCGTCATGGGCGATAGCACAGCGAAAAAAATTGTAATCACCGGCAGTAACGGCAAAACCACGACCTCGCGCATGATCGCCGAGATGGCCAAAGAGAGCGGCAACCGCCTCTCCCACAATCGCTCCGGCTCCAATCTGCTCCAGGGCGTGACCTCCGTCGCGGTCAATTTCGCCAGCGTTTCCGGCGAACTGGACAGCGATGTGCTGGTCTTTGAGATCGACGAGGGCACGATGCAACACGTGGTCCCGGAGATTCAGCCCGACGTAGTGGTAATCACCAACATTTTCCGCGACCAGCTCGACCGCTTTGGCGAACTGCACGCCGTGGCACGCAGCCTGGATAAAGTCCTGGAAGGCCTGCCCGAGACCTCGACAATCGTGCTCAACGGCAACGATCCCCAGGTGGCCAACTTCGGCCAGAATGCGAAGGCGCAACGCGTTTTCTTTGGCCTGAACACCACTGAAATTGGCACACCCGTACCCGATCAATCCGCCGACGTGATCCGCTGTATCCACTGCCAGGAAGACCTGGATTACAAAGTCGCCTATCTCTCGCACCTTGGACTCTATCGCTGCCCAAACTGTGGCTACACCCTGCCAGAACTAAACATCGCCGCCACCTCGGTCAAACTGGCCCCAGACGGCAAAAGTCCAACACGCGCCACGCTCAGCACGCCCACGGGCGAACTGGAAATCGAGATCCCGCTGCCTGGCGTGCACAATGTCTATAACGCGGCGGCAGCGGTCGGCGCGGCCCTGGCAGCCGGTTTCCCCAGAGAGAAACTGCCGAGCGCGCTCTCCAAACTCCAACCCGCCTTTGGCCGCCTGGAAGAGATCAAAGCCGGCAACCAGACCATCTACCTGGCCTTTGTCAAAAATCCTACCTCCTTCAACCTGATCATGCGCCTGATTATGCAGCATCCTGGCCAGAAACATATCCTGCTGGCCGCCAGCCACACCGTCGTCGACGGCGAAGACTTCTCCTGGCTCTGGGATCTGGAAGTCGAGGAACTGGCTCCCGATGTCGTCGATGCCATCTGTAGCGGCAACAAACCCGAAGAACTGGCCATGCGCCTCAAATACGCCGAGGTTCCCTCTCAGCGCATCCGCATGATTGAGGACCGCGAGCAGGCCCTGGATGCCGCTCTCGCCAACGCCGGCCCCAACGGCACCCTCTACGTCCTCGCCACCTACAGTCCCACCCAGGAACTGCGCCGCATTATGCAGAAACGCGGCTGGGTCAAACATTTCTGGGAAGAATAAAAAAAGAAAAGTAGAAGCATAAGAGAGCTTACAGAAAATGTATGGAATACATTTTCTGTAAGCTCTCTTATGCTTCTACTTTTCTGTCTCCTGATACACCACGTATTCAAAGAAGCGATAAACGCGATAGTGCCCCGGGTTGGCAACGGCTCGCTGCTGCATGATCTGCGCCTGGGGTGAGCCGGCCGTGAAGATGTAACCGGGATGAGGGGTGGCGCGCACAATAAGGCGGTAGGGTAGATAGCGGTCTTGCGCGGGGCTCATATTGGGGCCAACAGCACTGCAAATGATCTTCTCGTTGCTAAGATAGATCAGAATGTTGCAGGTCCAGTAGTCGGAGTACAGGCGCGTAGTTCCGGCCTGCTCCAGATCCTGTACCAGTTCCTGTTGCACCTGGTAGCGGGCCTGGGTCGCGGGCATCTGCAAAAGCGCGCGGATGGTGCCAGTGGTAAGGATCGCGACCACTAACAGGAGCAGAGCAGCCTGGAGCCACCATTTTGCCGAGCGCCGACTGGCGCTTAGACCGCGCCAGAGCGGCCAGAGCATAATGGGCAGGACCAGCAACAGGCAGGTCAGATAGCGGAACGAGGTGTCGGACGCAACCGCGGGCGAGGGAGAATTGGTGTAAAGCAAAAGCGTCAGACCCGCGCCAGCCAGCACGACCAGCCGACCACTCTGGCGAATCAGCCCACGCCGCGTCTCCTCGTCAGCGCCGCCGAACTGCTTGAGGCGCGCCACGCGGGAGTGAACCAGCCGCCAGATGGCAACCAGGGCAGCGCAGGTCACAAACAGCCAGAGCAGCAGATAGCCCGCGCTCCAGCCACCTTGCGCAAGCATACACGGCACACTGGCAGTGCCCGCTGCCGCAGGTGGGAACACAGCGGGCGCGCAGTTCCAACCTCCACTGATCGCCATAGGCAAAGCCACAAAAAACGAGCCCGCGAACTTATCCACCCAGGTCAGGTGTGCCGCCAGCAATTGCGCCTCCCCGGAAGCCTGGAGATTACGCAGCACAAACCAGGAATTCTGACTCCAGGGAGAAGTGAAATTATAATACAGCAGGGGAAACCCACCCACTACAAAGCCCACAACCAGGCTCAAGCCAGGCCATCTCAGCAACTCACGCCAGCAGAAGCAGAGCAGCAGCAGACCCAGGCCCAGCACAAATGGTCCCGCCAGCAGATCAACCCACAGCGCCTGCCCAATAAGCGCGCCCAGCAGGGCATACAGACCAGCACGCCCCCACTTTGCTCCAACTCCAGACCGCTGCCAGCGCGCCGTCGTCAGCGCCAGACCAACCGCCAGCAGGCACATCAGCGCCACAAACATCTCCAGCTCTGGATACTCCCCCGACGCCCTGAGTTGGAGAAACAGCACATCGGGCGAACCCAGACCAGGCAGGACCATGGCGGCCAGAGCATACTTGCGGTCGTTATAGAGCAGGCGCACCAGGTAATACATGCTGACCAGAAAAATCACAAAGAAAAAGACCAGCGGCAGACGCAAAAGAAAGAGAGAGCTTCCAAAGAGACGAAAGAGCGGCGCTGCCAGGTAGCCCTCCAGCGGCCCCAGATAATTTCCGCCATAGAACCACACTGGATGATCGCCCTGAAAAGCCACGTGCAGAGCCAGCACCCCCATATTGCCTTCATCGCTATCCGTATACGGCCAGTTAAAATAGATCAACACCAGGCGCACAAGCGTCGCACCTGCCACACAGACCAGCATCCAACGCTCATACACGCCCACCGAACGAATTCGTTTTAAAATCTTCACAAGCTCCCCTGTTCTAAAAGAAAAGTTCACAGTGCTAAACGTTCCTGCCTCAAAAGAAGTCGCACCTCCAATCAGACCTCCCAGGTAGAATTACCGAGCCAGACCTCCCCTCCCCGTTTTTCATTCTCCTGGGGCCAACGCCAGAAAGCTGAAAGGCCAGGGCTTTCCCATCCTCCGCTGCGTCTGGACTGGTCCCGCTGTGCGGTCCTTTTCGGTCTTTTGAAGGCATGTTGTGCGGGCTAGGCCCGCGAAACATGCCTTCAAAAGACCTTGCGAGCCGCCGCAGGCGGCGAGTTTGGAGAATGGGAATCCCTGGCTGAAAGGCCCAGAAACTTGACGCTCTCGGGCAAATGCTGCATACTAGCCATGTTGTCAAGTATGAACATTGGAGCAGGAGCGATTCATTCATGAGCGAAACCGTCAAAGATACTGGCATGGTCTTGAAAATTTGCCATCTCTATCCCACGTTGATGAGCGTGGCAGCAGATCGGGGCAATCTTTTCTCGATCCAGAAACGCTGCGAGTGGCGCGGAATCAAGACCGAGGTCGATCCGGTGTATGTCAAACAAACGCCTGATTTTACGCAATATGACCTGATCCTGATTCATGGCGCGGCTGATCGCGAGATGGAGTTAGCCTCGCGTGACATCCAGTTCAAGTCCGCCTCGCTGCGCGAAGCAGCCGATGCCAACGTGGTCTTCCTCTGCGTCTGCGCCGGCTTCCAACTGATGGGCCATTATTATCAGCCGGTACAGGGTGAACAACTCAAAGGCGTGGGCATTCTTGACCTGTATACGCAGGGCGGCGGCGAGCGCTTTATGACGCACATGGCCATGGAGTGTAAGTTCAACTATGGCGGCCAGAATGTCCTGGTAGGCTACGAAAACCACAGCGGGCGCACCTACCTGGGTAACAGCTTGCAGCCGCTGGGCAAGGTACTGGTCGGTTGGGGCAACAATGGTAAAGATGGCGGGGAAGGCGCGACCTACAAAAATGTCTACGCCTCCTATCTGCATGGTCCACTGCTGCCCAAGAATCCCTGGTTCACCGACTACCTGATCGCGCGCGCCCTGGAGCGCCGCTATGGTCCCGTGGAACTGGCGCCCCTGGACGATGATATCGAACAGGCCGCCCACAAAGCCGCGCTCGACCTGGCAATGAAATTTAAAGGCACCATGTCTGCGATTGAGGCCGCGAGCTGGAAAAAATAACGCGCCGGAGAGAAAAGGGAGGCGGGCTCCTGGTGTTGCCAGTTAAGCACAGCTATGCTCACCTGGCAACACC
>DASVMX010000042.1:0-3572 GCA_036384215.1 Ktedonobacteraceae bacterium
CTCCCCATTGCAAGAATCCCACGCCGATTGGCATGGTCCAGAGCTGGGTGCCGCTGCTGGCGTTGAGGGTGTTGAGAGCTCCCTGGTTTCCATCGACTGTCCAGCTAAGACAATAGAAGATGCCGCCGGATACGGCGATGGTTTCCACGCTGCTGTTTCTGCCGTAGTTTTTTTGCCAGAGTGGCTGACCGCTGGTTGTGTTCAAAGCAGCAAGGACTGCGGGGTCACCCTCGGATGAACCCAACTGGTAGCCGACATAAAGGATAGAGTTGTATGCCTGGATAGCAAATGTATTGTACGGCTTCTGCCAGGAAAGCGTGTGGGCCTGCCTGTCGAAAGCCATGAGCCCATTGCTGACCGTAGCGATATAGATCAGATTATTGGCAACGGCGATGGTTCTTACCGGGCTGCTCAGGTCGGGCGATTGCCAGATTTTGTGCCCATTGCCAGCATCGAAGGCTTCGACCCGGCCTTTATTCGGCGATGAGCCTTTATTCCAAATCTGGCTCTGTATGTAGACAACACCATCCTGGACCAGGATTCCATCGTACATCTGCTGTTTGCTTAATGGCGCCTGCCAGAGCAGCTTTTCGCTCGGCAGTTGCACCGCATAGATCCTGGCACTCCAGGTGTCACCAGTTTGATAATAAAGGACACCATTGACCACGGTGGGATCATTCCAGAAACCTTGCCCCTTGAGAGGAGTATAGGTGGCTATGGTTGTGCCATTGGCTGGATTAATCGCAGCAAGGGTGTTCTTGAGGTACCAGATGACATAGAGCTGGCCGTTGTCCTCGAAAGGCCCGAGCCCATGCAGAGCTCCATCGAAGGTGCGCGACCAGCGGAATTTGCCGGTTTGCGCGTCGAGCGCGGTGAGCATATTGTCAGCGCTAATGTAGACATTAGCGCCGATGACGGTGGGCTTGCCAACGACGGATTCGGATTTGTTGGCGATGATGTGTACGGGCTGTTTTGTGAGGTGGGTATGCCAGACAACCTTGCGGGTCTGAGAGTCGAGGCGATAGACTTCGTTGGCGCGGTTGAAGTAGATGCCCGCGGTCGTGGTTGGCAGCCCGGCGGTCCGGGATATCTGCCCGCCTGTGTGGCTGGCGCGCGCCAGGTTCAGAACCATGAGCAGGCTGCCAACCAGCAAGCTGACAAACAGGGCCGCGGCGACAAGCATCAGGCGAGAAGCGGAGCCGCGCTTCGCGGGGCGTTCTACAGAGAGCATAGAGGGTTTCCTTTCTTCCTGTTTTGTAGAAACGGGTGTCAATAACTTCAGGGGTGGCTGGGCACTTGTGTGATGCCTGGCCAGGTGTTGGGCCAGCCGCTGCTCAACGCGTTCGGCTGAGCGTCTATCAGCTTCGTAAAGAGTAGAGAGGCGCTGCACCATCTTGCTCTCCGGCGACGACGACTCGTGGAATGAGGTCGCGATTGAGTGTTCGATCTGTTCATCGATGTTCTCAGATGGAAAGGCTTTGTCACGCTTCATTTCAGATGCTCCTTATTGCCTGGTGTAAACGTTGCGTAAAAAGGTGAGCGCGCGCGAGAGCAACATGCGGGTGGCACCTTCGCTCTTATTCATGCGCCGGGCGATTTCCTGGCAGCGCAGGCCGTAGGCAAAGCGCAGTTGCAGGACTTTCTGATAAGCGGCGGGCAACTCAGCCAGTTTCTTGTACAAAAGCGCGTCTTCTTCGTTGCGAATGGCCTGCTGATCTGGCGCGAGTTCTTCAGCGGCAACAAGCGCCTCGGCAGCCGCTTCCAGCGGCATCAGCGGTCGCTGAAGAGTGCGCCGGTGGCAATCGATGCATTTGTGGTAAGCCACACGCTGTAACCAGGCAAGTTGCTTCTGCTCACTAAAGCGCTCAAGCTCCGGGTGTTCCAGCGCCGCCAGGAAAATATCTAAAAGCACATCCTCTGCCTCCTCGCGCGTTGGCACGTGCCGCCGCACATAGGTCATGATAAACAGAGAGTGCTGTTGATACAGCCGGGCGACGAGCGAATCATCCAGTTCAAGAGCCGATTGACTATGTGTGTCGTACATTCAACAATCCCTTCGTCGAACCGTTTTCGGGCTATTGCTCGATTCATCGGAATCAGGCCAAAATTGTCACACCTGCTCAAGCGATTTTTTAGGTAGAAATTACAATCTCATCATTGTTGACGAAAAGCGGTCGGAGCAGTTATAGTTTCCCTTATACAGCAGAGTGTCAGGCGAAGCGCCGGCGCTGGAACGGCCACTTCCGCGTATGCGTTTGTCTTGCATTTGTGAATATTTATTCGTTGACCTATCAGCTATTTCTGACCCAGGAGGAAGCATGTCCATTTCCCATCTCGATTCGTTGAAAACGCTCATTGATGAGTATGTGCCCGATCTTGTAGCCACGAGGCGCGATCTGCACGAGCATCCAGAACTGGCCTTTGAGGAGGTGCGCACCTCGGGTATTGTGGCGCGGCGTTTGCGGGCGCTGGGCATGGAAGTGCAGACTATCGCGAAGACGGGCGTGGTTGGTCTGTTGCGCGGTAAGGCCGTGGGCGAGAACGCGCATACCATTGCTCTGCGTGCGGATATGGATGCGCTGCCCATCGATGAATTGAATGATGTGGAGTATCGCTCGCAGGTTCCGGGCAAGATGCACGCCTGCGGGCACGATGGGCATACGGCTATTTTGCTGACAGTGGCCGATGTGTTGAGCCAGCGCCGCGCCGAGCTGGCCGGGAATGTGAAGTTTGTCTTCCAGCCAGCCGAAGAGGATATTGGCGGCGCGAAACCGATGGTTGAGCAAGGCGCGATGCAAGGCGTGGACGCGGTGATCGGCCTGCATCTGATTAGCGATATCCCCTTTGGCCGCGTGGGGGTGCGTGCCGGTGAGATCTTCGCCAGCGCCGACGACTACGTCTTAAGCGTGACAGGACGCGGCGGGCACGCGGCCTCGCCCCACGAGGCAATCGATCCGATTGTGATTACCGCGCATATCATCACGACCTTGCAGACACTGATTAGCCGCGAAACCTCCTCGTTCCAGCCCTCGATCATCACTATCGGCGAGATCAAGGCGGGGACGACGTATAATATTATTCCCGAGACGGCGACCATGCGTGGCACAGTGCGCACATTCTCCAGCGAGCATCGTGCATACCTGATGCGGCGCATCGCCGAGGTGGCCAGTGGCATCGCGAGCACGCTGGGTGGCTCTTGCGAGACCGTGTGGCAGCCCGGCGGCTGCCCGCCCTGCTCTAACGATCCCGCTGTCACCGCCGTAGTCTACCAGGCCGCTGTGAACTCCGTTGGCGCGGAACGAGTCTTTGACGACGAGAGCATTCTTTCCACTGGCAGCGACGATATGGCCGAGTTTCTCCAGGCTGTACCCGGCTGCTACTTTGTAGTTGGCACGCGCAACGAGGCCAAAGGCACCCATTATCAGCATCATCATCCACGCTTTAACATCGATGAAGAAGCTCTGCCCATCGGCGTCGAAGTGCTCGCACGCGCGGCCCTGGATTATCTGAAATAAAGAAGACGGAGGCGAGCTCCTCTGTTCTCGTGCAACATGAGTGAAACAGGCAAAATT
>DASVMX010000043.1:0-13819 GCA_036384215.1 Ktedonobacteraceae bacterium
GAATGCTGGTACAACCCGGTGCGCCTGCATTCGACGTTACAGTATGTCAGTCCGCTTGTCTATGAACAAGCCTTTGTCCAATCGATGAGATAACCCGCTTTGGGACTTCCACAAATCTGGGTGATGGCCATATGAGATGGAAACAGGAGCACGTCCTTGAGGACCGCGCACCTCGATCCGTTCCTTCCCAGGATAAAAACGCATAATCTGCTGATGGATGGCCTGCGTTGTCCGACAGTTTACACCTAATGGATACGGGTCAAGGGGAAGGGGATATTTCAGAGGGGTAGGATAGAGGCACTGATGATTATCATAAAAGATGTAGAAAAGGAAGAGTTAATAAGTGGGGTGCGCAGTCCCGGTATACTATCAGTTGCTGGGAATGGATATTTGGCCCGCTTAGTGGAGCGTGAAATGCCTCGCACAATTGTCGAGAGAAAGCCGAAAGGCTCATATGAGATACAATAGAGGAGAATAGTGATGAACTGGAGGTTCTCTTGAATCAAAGTGCTCTCCTCAAACGAGGATTCCTGCTGGAATACCTGACGCTGGGATGGAATGTGGTTGGGGTTATCATTGTTGTTTTGGCGGCCTATGCGGCTCGTTCCGTCGCCCTGGCAGGCTTTGGCCTGGATTCCCTCATCGAAATTTTTGCGTCTGTGGTAGTCGTCTGGCAACTGACGGGAGTCAATCGGGGACGGGAGCGCCTGGCGCTTCGTCTGATTGGGATGGCTTTCATCGCTCTTGTCATCTACATTGTGGCGCAACTGCTGCTGACATTCCTCACTGGAACACATCCTGCTCCCTCATTTGGGGGAATCTTCTGGATCGCGGCCACCTTCGTCGCCATGCTGCTCCTCGCCCTTGGCAAGCGGCTCACCGGGCAACAACTCCAGAATGAGGTCTTACTGACCGAAGGACGAGTGACCCTGGTGGATGCCTATCTGGCCGGAGCGGTCCTGCTGGGCCTGGTGCTGAACGCACTCTTTGGTTGGTGGTGGGCCGACCCGCTCGCTTCACTGGTCATCATGTACTACGGTGCCAGGGAAGCCATCCACGCCCTCCATGAGAGTGCTCAGATAGTACAACCACCAACGGTTGTGAAAAAAGAAGCCTGATCCTGCACATGCATTCAAAAGGACGGAAACATCATGGATCAAGGAGACCCGACCCCAGACACCACCCCTGCACAGGAATCGCCCACATGGTTCACCCCAGGCGTGTGCGGGATTGGTATCGCGAGTTTTTTAGCTGACACCGGGCACGAAATTCCTACCGCCTTGTTTGCCAGCCTGGTGGTGGGTGTCCTGGGAGCCTCTGTCGCTGTGCTTGGATTGATCGAGGGGTTGGCTGATGGGCTGGCGGGATTAGCACGCCTGTTGGGAGGCCCATTGGCAGATGACATGGCTACGCGACGCAAGACAGCGCTTGGAGGCTATATCTCAACTGCCATCCTGGCATCTGTTATTGGCGTTGCGGGCGCGGTCTGGCAAGTCGCGCTGCTCCGGATGGCGGCCTGGGCCTCACGTGGTCTGCGGGTTCCTGCTCGCAATGCGTTGCTCGCAGATATGGTTCCCTCCGAGGTCTACGGGCGGGCCTACGGTTTTGAGCGCATGATGGACAACCTGGGTGCGGTGGCCGGACCGCTGCTGGCGCTGGGATTAGTGGCACTGGTTGGCGTGCGCACAGCCATTGTGCTTTCGGTCATTCCAGGGCTTGGGGCAGCACTTGCCATCCTCTACGCGATCCGGCATCTGCCTCGCGCCACCAGTCGAGAACGAACGTCTTTGCACATCATCGTTCGCCCCCTCCTCAAGGGTCGCCTGGGGCAGGTACTCGTTGGCGTGAGTTTCTTTGAAGTCGCCAACGTGGCCACGACGCTGCTCATTCTCCGCGCCATCCAACAACTGACCCCCAGCCTGGGCTTGCAGACCGCAACCGAGGTTGGAATTGGCCTCTACACGGGCTACAATGCCGCTGCCACCCTCGCCTCGCTCCCGGCTGGTCGGCTCTCAGATCGCTTTGGACCCATGGGCATACTCGTCGCGGGGGTGTTCTGCTTCCTGGTAGCCTATCTGGGCTTTGCGGTGAGTGCCCCCAATATGGTCATTCTCGCGGCAAGCTTCATTGTCGCGGGCCTGGCCATTGGCTGTATTGAAACCTGCGAACACGCGGCAGTTGCTACCCTGGCCCCTCCGGAACTGCGCGGGTCAGCGTTTGGGTTGCTGGCGACTGTCCAAAGCTTCGGCAACATTGTCGCGAGCGCCATGACTGGCGTGCTCTGGACGACCTTTTCGCCAACGGTTGCCTTCGTGTCCCTGGCTCTCTGGTCACTGGTCGCCGTCCTGATCCTCGGGCGGCTGGCGCGACGACCAATGGTTTCCGCGAAGTAGTCCTGATAGTTGGCGCGTAATCTGGCGCAAGAGTTGGGCGGAATTGGCGAGAATACCCAGGTCAGGGAGCGATTGCGCCGCCGCTGCAACAATGGGAGGCAGGACGCCAAGGGCAGCAAGCGAGAGCCCCACCAGGTTGTAGAGGACAGTGAACCCAATGTTGATCCTGACGACGCGCATGGTGCAGTGCGCAATGGCAAAGGCATCGGGGACCAGTTCCCAATCCTCGCGCATGAGAGCCAGATGCGCTGCATCCAGCGCGACATCCGTTCCGGCCACTCCCATCGCAATTCCGATATCTGCCTGTGCCAGCGCTGGGGCATCGTTGACCCCATCGCCCACCATGACGACGGTATGCCCTTGTGCTTGGTACTGCTTCACCACGGCGATCTTCTCTTCGGGGAGTAACTGTGCCCGGTAGGGAATGCCCAGGTGTGTGGCGAGGCTGCTGGCCGTTTGTTCATGGTCACCAGTCAGCAACTCCACCTGTTTCACCCCGAAAGCGCGCACCCGGAAGAGGGCGGTCTTGACTTCGGGACGGATCGTGTCGGCTGCTGCCAGCATGCCAATCAGGAGATCATCCCTGGTCACAAACAGCAAGGTTTTCCCTTGCGCTTGCAGCGTCTGCGTGAGGGGGTGGTTTTTGCCCTGTGGAATTATGCGGGTATTGCCCACGGCAATGTGTATGCCATCAATGTGCGCGCGCACTCCTTGACCGGGAAGAGCCTCGAAGGAGGCAGGTTCAGAGAGAGCAAGACCGTGGGTAACCGCCTCACGTCTCACTGCTTCTGCCAGCGGGTGTTCCGAATACCGTTCACAACTCGCGGCGAGCCGCAAGAGATCATCAGGAGAGTGATCATCGAGCGGCACAATATCCGTGATCTGTGGACGCCCAAGCGTGATGGTGCCCGTCTTATCGATTAACAAAACATCCGCCCGTGCCCAGGGCGAGTCCGTGCCTGATCTACCCGATAAAAACGGGTGAACAGGTGCGGCAGGTCGGTGGCGTCAATACCCACTCCCGTGTCGCGCACTGACACCTGAATGTGCTTTTCTGAGCACACACTCGCCTGTATCCAAATGGACCCACCTGCGGGGGTATAGGTGATCGCATTCGTCAGCAGGATCAGAAAGAGCCGATGCAGGGCAGGGGGATCGCCCAGAACCATGAGGCGGGATGGCTCGTCTGGCAACAGCAGGTGAAAGGCAATCTGTGCCTGTGTCACCTGTCCTCTCAAACGTTCCGTGAGCGCCGTGAGCAAGGGCGTGAGAGAGACGCCCTCCGAAGGATGCGTCGGGACGCCCGCGTCGTAGCGCGCGAGGGTGAGCAAATCAGCAATGAGCGTGTTCATATGGCCAATCTCGTCAGTCATCTCGTCGAGAATCTCTCGATCCTCTTTCAGGAGCACCAGGAAGGACTCAGCATCCCTGCTTGTCTCCGCTCCTCTGATCACGGTCAGATGCCGTGCAACCGTGCTCGATGTCGAAAGCGGGCGAAGCGCTCGGTTGAGAATCTCCACATCGGCTTGTAAGAGCGTGAGCGGAGCACGTAATTCGTGCGACGCGTCGGCGACAAACTGCTCTTGTTGCTCCAGTGCCCGTCCGATGGGGAGGAGCGCGCGACTGGCCAGAAAGCGCGCTGCCAGCAAAGCCAGCAGAATCCCCAAAGTGCAGCCTCCCAGCAACACGAACAGCAACCGCTCCAACTCGCTGTCGCGGCTTTGCAGCGAGACATATGCCTGGATAGCTCCGACGACCGTTCCGGTGTTGTTGCGGATGGGCACCGTTAACACCCGCAGATGGAAGCTCGCCATGATTCCATCGCGTTGGGTGGCAGTTCCGGTCGCGAGGACATCGCGCAGCGCCGAGCGATCGGGTAATCCAGGGAGACGGTAAGCCGCGCCCTCAGAGATCTGTCCGTGCGCGTCGAGCAGGAAGAAGAAAGCCTGGAGGGGAGCTGGGCTAAAGGGACGAGGGGCGTCCGTCTCTGCATGGCCACTTTGAACAATCTGAGCGAGGTCTTCCGTGCGTTCTTGCTGAACCGTTTGGGCCAGGAGCTGATTCAGTTGGGCATCTGTCGCCGCCGCTTCGATGCCATAGAGCACACCTGCAATCACCAGGAGAACGGTGCAGAGCACCGCTGCATTGAGGAAGGTCAGACGCCATCCCAGAGCGCGAACCAACATGTGATGAGATGAGGCTTTCATGCTTCGCCCCTTTCCCGGCTGGTGGACTCTTCCTCATCCTGTTGAGGTGCGGTCAACAGATAGCCGATACTCCGTTTAGTATGGATCTGGGGAGCACCAGGATAGCGCTCGATCTTGGTGCGCAGGTAGTGAATGTAGGTATCCACAATCGAGCTGTTGACCTCGCTATCACTGGGCCAGACAGCGGTGAGGATCTGCTGACGGGTCAACGCCTGGTGAGGGTGACGCAGGAAATACTCCAGCAAAGCAAATTCACGGACGCTCAGGTCAATCGTGACGTCATCGATCTGGACGACCCGCGTAAGGAGGTTGAGCCGCAGCGAACCGAGCTGGTAAGCGGTGATCACCTGGTAGGAGGAGGTTTTCCGACGCTCCAGGGCACGCAAACGCGCAAGCAATTCCTCAAAAGAAAAGGGCTTGGCCAGGTAGTCATCGGCCCCGGTATCGAGGCCACGCACTTTGTCCTGCACATCGCTCAGGGCAGTGAGCAAAAGAAGGGGGGTCGTGACAGCATGCTCACGCAGCCAGCGGCACACGGCGAATCCATTCATCGCTGGCAGCAGCACATCCAGGATCAGGCAGTCAAATTGTCCAGAACTAGTCTCAAGGGCTCACGCTCAAGTCACCCTCTTGCGTATCGGTACACTGATCTCTTACCAGCCCATTTCCTCTCATCCATCTTGACAGCCACCCTCTCGTCTGGTATACTTCTCATAAAATAAACAGCAGGCGGTTTATTAATTAGGGGAGCAAGCATGGCACGTACGGTCAAAGAACAGGACTATGCCGCCAAACGCAACGAGATTCTCGATGCGGCACAGCGGTTGATTGCTACCAAAGGCTATGAGCAGATGACGATCCAGGATCTCCTGGATGCTCTTCGCATGTCCAAAGGAGCCCTCTATCACTACTTTGATTCCAAACAGGCGGTTTTGGAGGGGTTGATTGATCTTCTCCTGGAGCGAGTTGAGCAACGATTCCTCCCTGTTATGCAGGATTCGACGCTCTCTGCCCTGGACAAACTGCAACACTTCTTTACGACCCTGGTGGAGTGGAAGACCGAACAGCGACCTGTGACGCTGGCGCTCTTGCGTGTGTGGTATCTCGATGAGAATGCCATTTATCGTCAGAGGTTGCGCGAAATGCGCGTCAAACGCTTTGCGCCGAGGCTAGAGATGATCCTCCGTCAAGGGCAGCAGGAGGGAAGCATGACGCCCTCGCATCCCGATCAAACAGGCCGCGTGATTTTATCTCTGGTCGAAGATCTCTCAGATACGCTGGCGAGATTGCTTCTCTCCAGGGAAGCAACACAGGACGACGCTTTGCTCATCGAGCGAGTGGTTGCCGCCTCGACCGAGGCGGTCGAGCGCGTGCTGGGAGTGCCGAGCAATTCCTTATCTCTCGTCAATGCTCAAGCGTTGAGCGTCTGGATGGTCTCATCGGGAGACCATCTCTAACGTGCGATCTGGCAAAGGAGACCCACGATGAAGCTGCATCCACTCCATATTGGGAACACCAAGGTCCCGTATGGGCAGTTTTATGGAGGGAAAGAGTGGACGGGTTGGCGCGGGTTCTGGCGCTTCGTGACAGACAAAAGCCATTCCATTATGGTTCCTATCTATGCTTACTTGATCGAGCATCAAGAGGCCGGTCTGATTCTAGTCGATGCAGGCATTAAGTGGGAACAGGCCAACGAGCACAACCAGTACTACAAAGGACCGCTCCTGCATCTGCTCCTGGACGAAGACGAGTATCAGCTCAATCGAGCGCTTGAACTTTGCGCACAGGTGCAGCGCCTTGGATATCGGTGCGAAGAGATCCAGATGGTCATTCTGACCCATATCCATGAAGATCATATTGGCGGACTGCCTGCCGTCCCTCAGGCGAAGCTTGTTGTGTCGCAGGTTGAGTGGAACGCGAAGCTGCTCGGCCCCTTTTTCCCGCTCGCCAAGGCACCGACGCTTGTGGGAAGGAAGCCGGAACTGGTTGCTTTTTCGTCTGGGCCATACCAGAGCTTTGAGAGGAGTCACGACCTGTTGGGAGATGGGAGTATTCTCCTACTACCCACCCCAGGGCACTCTCCAGGCCATCTCAGCGTCCTGGTTCGCATGGAGGGCTATGCGGTGCTGATTGCTGGGGACACGCTCTACACGCTGCGCCACCTGGCAGTCGACCAGGTACGAGCGATCATGCTAGGCAAATCTGCCCAGCACCAGCAGCTTGCTTCGATTCGGCAGATTCAACGCTTGCGCCAGGCCGAGCCTGACCTGTTGATTGCTCCCATGCACGACCACACGGCCTACCTCTCGCAGTATCTTGAGCCAGGTCTCTCGGACGGAACCCTTTCCCTCAAGGCGCGGCTGGCTATCAAGGAGTATGAAGCACGGATGTTTGAGCAGGGATATCACCTGGTACCAGATGCCTTGCCCCACTTTCTTCCTCCAGCCGATGGGGAGCGTGTGGGCACGGTCACGGAGCTAGCACTGGTCTGAGAACCATTGATTCTCCATGCTCATGATGAGCCAGTATTCACAAAGCAAAGGAGAGACGTTGTATGCGCGTTACTATTCTCACCGGCGGTACTCAGGGCGATGTGCAGCCTTATGTCGCGTTGGGACAGGGCTTGCAGCCCTCTGGTCACGAGGTCACCCTCGCGACTACCGCCCAATTTGAGCCGTTTGTGACCGACCATGGCTTGCACTTTTTTCCCTTGTCAGGCGATCCCCAAGAGGTGCTGGAAGCCTCGCAAACCTCGGAGGGGAAACGATCAGCACGAACAGGAATCGCGGCACGGCTGGCTGCGGTCAATACGCTGATGCGTACCGCTATGCGCGAGTGTTACACCGCTTGTCAACAAGCTGAGGCGATCCTGTTCAATCCCATTACGGTCTTTCCCTGTCTTCCCATCGCGCAACAGTTGCACCTACCCTGCATGGCGGCCTATCTTCAGCCCATTGAGCCAACACATGCCTTCCCGGGCATTCTGTTTCCCTCGTTGCCAGCATGGCTGGGTACGGCGCGTACCCCTTACAATCTGGTGACGGGCAAGGTGCTCGACTCGATGCGTTGGCGCATGCTCAAGAAGCCGATTCAAAGCGAGGCCCACGCCTTGCTGGACCTTTCACCCCAGGCGGTGCGCAATCCTTCGCAGGTCGTACGTGAGCAAGAGATCCCCATTGTCTATGGCTACAGTCCTGCTGTGTTACCGAAACCCTCAGACTGGCCTGCCGGAAGTCTGGTCACTGGCTACTGGTTTCTGGAGGAAGAGGCGGCGTTCCAGCCACCTGCTGATATGATGCGTTTCCTTGAAGCCGGTCCTGCACCAGTGTATATCGGCTTTGGGAGTATGGCAAGCCCACGCGCTGAGACCTTGACCCACGAAGTCGCACGCGCCCTCTCGATGGCGCACCAACGCGCCGTGGTCACGACCGGATGGGGAGCTTTGCGTCACACGACCTGGCCAGAGACCGTGTATGAAACAGCATCCATTCCCCATTCCTGGCTCTTCCCCCGCGTGGCAGCGACGGTGATTCACGGGGGTGCTGGCACGGTCGCTGCCAGTCTGCGCGCTGGGAAACCAACCATCGTGATCCCGTTTCTAGGAGACCAGGGATTCTGGGGAGAGCGTGTCCATGCGTTGGGGGCCGGTCCTCAGCCCATTCGGAACACACGTTTGACGGCCGAGCGCCTGAGTGCGGCGATCAAAGAGGCGGTGACGGATGAGCGCATGCACGCGAACGCTGCCGCCCTGGGCGAACAGATCCGCGCAGAGAACGGTGTTGGGCAAGCGGTGAGTGCCTTCAACACATACCTCGCTCGCCACACAGCTCAGCTAGCCCGACTTTAGCAGGCAGGTAGCCGTTCGGCCCGTGTATGGCGCGAGCCGGAAAGGGGCGAGGGCCAGAGCTACCTGTCCTGCGATGTCAGCAGGAAAGCCTGGCTTTCTGCCACCAAAGGCAAGGAGATCCGAAAGCATGAACTCCCCCTCTTCCTCTCCGCTATCTTCCCATGAAGATGCAGTCCTGACCAGCCTGAGTGCCTCGCAGCTCGCTCGCCACGTGCTGCGGACCGCCTTTCCTCACAGGAGGTCGTGCAAGCCCATATTCGCCGGATCGAAGCGGTCAATCCCCGTCTGAATGCAGTGGTAGTGTCGCTTTTTGAGCAAGCGCGCGCTGAGGCCAGCCGCGCCGATCGTCTGCGTGAGCAAGGAACGCTGCTCGGTCCCCTTCACGGCGTGCCGATCACCCTCAAAGAGCAATTGATGGTCGCTGGAACCCCTACCACGGTTGGGATTCTGCATCAGCAAGCGCGGCCCATGGAGCAGGAAGGTCCCCTGGTGACGCGGCTTCGCCAGGCCGGAGCCATTGTGCTTGGGAAGACGAATGTCGCACAACTGCTGATGTACCACGAATCGGATAACCCGGTCTATGGCCGGACAAATAATCCCTGGGATCTGGCCCGGACTCCGGGCGGAAGCAGTGGAGGGGAGGCCGCCATTCTTGCCGCGGGCGGTTCTCCGCTTAGCCTGGGAGGCGATTTCGGGGGCAGTATCCGGGTGCCCGCCCATTTCTGTGGACTGTATAGTTTGCTGCGGACCGCCAGACGATTGACACATCTCGATACTGCTCCCCACGCCTATGTGGCCGGGCAGGAAGCCATTGTCGCGCAGCCTGCTCCCATTGCGCGCAGTGTGGAGGACCTGCGCCTGGCGATGAGCATTCTGGCGGAGCCTGGCTTGACTGCGCTTGATCCATCCGTGCCGCCTGTTCCCTGGCCCGATCCCACCACTGTCTCTCTTGCAGGTTTGCGTATTGGCATGTACACCGGCAATGGGGTATTTTCCGTGGCTCTGGCTATCCGCCGCGCGGTGGAGGAGGCGGCACAAGCCTTGCAAGCGCGTGGTGCCGTCGTTGAGTCCTGGAATCCGCCCGATGTGACAGAAGCGGTCCGGCTCTATGTGGGCCTGGTGGGCGCGGATGGGTTTGCGACGTCTAAACGCAATCTCGGAGGCGATCCCCGTGATCGCCGTATCAGCTTCAATATGCGGGTGAGCAGTTTGCCAGGGTGGGTTTCCCCGTGATCGCCAAATGGACGAGCGATGCCACCAGCATCCAATTGTACCGCTTGCTTGCTTCTCGAAGATATCACATTATTTCAGTATACTTCTGTCTATCAGGACAGGAACGCATCTTCGCTACCAGGGATGGGGACACGTGAAAGAGAGAGCTATCACCGTATGTCGAATACAAAACGAACAGAGCGTGTCACTCCTGCGTCGCGTGACACGCTCCTTACCATGCTTGAGACGCTTCCTGGTGCCTTCTTTTTTCTCGATGATACCGATACTATTGTGTATGCTAATAGATGCGCGCAGGCTCTCACTGGAGTCACAGCGGATGAATGCGTTGGAACCGCCTTCTGGCGCTGTGCGCCACAATTGGTGAGCACCGCGCTCTACCAGGCCGCGCGCAAGACCAAAGAGACCCGAGAACTGACGGAAGTGGAGTATGTTTCTCCCGTGACCCAGCGCTGGCTGCACGTGCATCTCGCTCCGACGGTTGGGGGGCTTAGCTTACAGTTCCACGAGGGGAGAGCACCAACCCGCAGCCCGCAGCTGTTTTCCCAGGACGAGCGCCTTTCCATCAATGACCTGGATGGTTTGCAGACCATGATTGGCATCCTGACGCCCGAGGGGATCGTGTTGGACATCAATGCGGTCACGCTCGAGGATGCGCAGGTCCAACGCGAGGAGGTCATTGGCAAACCGCTGGCCGAGACCCCCTGGTGGTCTTCTTCGCCTGCCAGTCAAGAGCAGTTCCGCACCGCCATCGCGCAAGCCAACACGGGTGAAACGGGGCATTTCGAGGCCCTGCTTTGCCCAAGGGAAGGGATGCTTCTTCATTTTGAGGGTGTGATCACCCCCCACCTGGATGCGGATCACCACGTCGAGTATCTCGTCATCGCCAGCATCAACATCACCGTGCGCAAACGAGCCGAAGGAGAAGTCCATGCCCTGATCGATGCCATCCCCCAGTTGGTCTGGACCGGGCGACCAGACGGCTATATCGACTATTATAATCAACGCTGGCTCGACTATACGGGCCTGAGCACCGAACAGGCCCAGGGGAATGGATGGATGCAGTGTACGCATCCTGATGACCGACAACGCGTCCTGGCGGTGTGGCAGAACGCCGTCCAGGCAGGCGGGCTGTATGAAACGGAACAGCGCCTGCGCCAGAGCACGACCGGAGCCTATCGCTGGTTCCTGATGCAAGCCGTGCCGTTCAAAGATGGGCAGGGCACGATCCTCAGATACATCGGCACATGCACCGACATCGATGACAGAAAACAGGCCGAGCAGCGGCTCAAAGAAAGCCGGGAACACTTGCGCGTGTTGGCCGAAACGGTGCCGCAGTTGGTGTGGAGCACAGGACCGGACGGCTTGACGGAAGACTGGAATCAACGGTTTGCGGACTATTTCCAGGCGACGCCAGAGCAATTACGAGGGTATGGCTGGCGTCAGTTCCTGCATCCAGAGGAGTATGACCACGTGCGCGCAGTCCGGGACCGCTCGCTGAAAACAGGTGAAACCTATGAGATCGAATATCGTTTGAAGGACGGCAAAACCGGGAGCTATCGTTGGTTCTTAGTCCGCGCCATGCCGGTGCGCAATGAAGCAGGCCAGATCGTCAAGTGGTTTGGCACCTGTACCGATATCGAGGAGCAGAAACGAGCTGAAGAGCAGATCAAAACCAGTGAGGAGAACTTGCGCGTGCTAGCCGAAACGGTGCCGCAGATGGTGTGGGCGAGCCGCCCCGACGGCCAGCACGAGTATGCGAACCAGCGCTGGTGTGACTACACCGGGCTCACGGTTGAACACATGCAAAGCAACCGATGGGCTCCTCTCCAGTGCATCCATCCTGATGATCAGGATGGCACCCGAACGATCTGGCAGCATGCTCTGGACACGGGAGCCATGTATGAGCACGAAGAGCGTTTCAGAAATAGCCAGACCGGAGCCTATCGCTGGTTCTTAGCTCGCGCCATGCCGGTACGCAATGAAACAGGTCAGATCGTCAAGTGGTTTGGCACCTGCACCGATATCGAGGACCAGAAACGGACGGAAGAAGCCTTACGTCATAGCCAGGAACGTGCAAGCGCCCTGATGAACTCCAGTATCATTGGGATCTTTGTCACCGACGACGACCAGGTGGTCGAAGCCAACGAGACCTATCTCCGCATGACGGGCTATACACGGGACGATCTGCAGGAAGGACACATCAACTGGGTTCGCATGACCCCTCCAGAATATACGGCACAAACACAGCAAGCGCGCCAGGAACTCGCCGTGTCCCACCATGTCACACGCTATGAAAAAGAATACCTCTGCAAAGATGGCAGCCGACTTCCCGTGGTGGTGGGAGGCGTGGCTGTACACCTCAATCCGCTCCAGGTGATCGGCTTTGTGCTTGATAATTCGGCCCACAAAGAACTGGAGCAACGCAAGGACGACTTTATCAGCATGGCCAGCCATGAACTGAGAACCCCCCTCACCGCGGTAAAGATGCAGACCCAGCTGGTGCGCAAACGCCTCGAAAAGCACTCCCAGCACGAGGCGGCCACCGCGCTTTCCAGGGTGGAGGGGCCCGTCAAGCAACTGGAACGCCTGATTGGGGAGTTACTGGATGTTTCCAAGATCCAGGCAGGCAGGCTAGAGTACCTTCAGGAGACAGTGGATCTGGATGCGTTGCTCCAGGAAATCACCGACATCTTGCAACAGAGCAGTCCGAGCCATAACATTGTGGTGCATGGCGCGGCGCAGACCAGCCTGATCGGGGATCGAGACCGACTTGGCCAGGTCTTCATCAACCTGATCAGTAATGCCATCAAGTATTCCCCAGACGCCGAGACCGTTGAGATTGATCTCTCCACCTCTGAAGATGCGGTCATCGTCCAGGTGCGCGATCATGGCCTGGGCATCCCACGAGAACAGCGCGACAAGATTTTTGAACGGTTCTATCGGGTCACTGATCCGAAGCAAAAAGCGATCCCCGGCTTGGGAATGGGGCTCTACATCGCAGCAGAGATCGTCCACCGTCATGGGGGAACCATGACGGTGGATAGCGCCATCGGGAAAGGCTCGACCTTTACAGTGACCCTGCCCCGTAAGAGGGATGCCTGACCAGGGAAAGTATGCCACGCGCGTCATCTGAGCCGGTGAGGGTGGCAGAAGCTGTTCAGATGCGGATGGCGCCGCCCTTGAGGACCAGATTCTTGCGGACGACCTCTCTGATTACAAGCCGCCGGAATCCGACGGCGACTTTGCTTGCCATATACCAGAGGGTTCTGTCAGAACTCAGAGAGAGGCTTGTCCTGGAGATCGTTTGCGAGGTATGATGAGAACCAACACGATTTGCTCCCCTCATTACAGAGCAATTGCGGACCAAACGGCGCGGAGGTCGATCTGGAGGAAGGGCTGCGCGTGACCAGCACGATTATCGGCTGCTCGAATGCTGACCTGCGCATCGGTATGCCTCTCGAAGTGACGTTTGAGGATGTCACTGACGAGGTTTCTTTGCCGAAATTCCAGCCGGCTGAGTAGTCTGCGTAGCCCATTCACCTGGCGTTTCGCTTCTCGCGAAAGGAAAAAATGTATGACCACAACCGCAACAACGTTGTTACACTCATCGCACCGTTTGAGATCCTTTTTTGAGCCAAAGAGTATCGCGCTGGTGGGTGCGTCAGAGAAATCCACCTGGTCCCTTTTTACCCATGGAAACCTTCGTGGCAGAAACTACCCGGGGGAAGTGTACTACATCAATCCTCGCAGCCAGAATTTCCATGGACAGCCAACCGTCGCTCGCCTGGCCGACATTGGTAAGCCGGTTGATCTGGCTTTTGTCATGGTGCCACCAGAGGTTGTCCCGACCATTTTTCAGGAAATGGTTGCGTTGGGTATCCACAATGCAATACTGTTGACCTCTGGTTTCGGGGAGATCGATGCCGCAGGATGGCAACGCCAGCAAGAACTCAGTGCCTACGCGCGCGAACACGATCTGATCTTCCTCGGACCCAATTGTATGGGGTATATGAATCTTGCTCACAACACTGCGCCTATGCCGGGTATTGCGAGCACTCCTATCGTTCCCGGCAGGGTGGCACTGCTTTCGCAGAGTGGGGCCCTGACCGCTAATATGCTCGCCTACGCCTATAGCCAGC
>DASVMX010000044.1:0-4080 GCA_036384215.1 Ktedonobacteraceae bacterium
CCCCCCCAAACCTCTTTAAAACGGGGTGGGGCCTTGGCTCGCTTCTCTAATCCCATTGCAAGGTGGAGGCTGATTGGTATTCAGTGACCTGGGTTTCAAAAAAGTTTTTTTCTTTGCTCAGATCAATGGTCTCGCTCATCCAGGGAAACGGGTGAGATGAGTGATAGAGTGCTGGCAAGCCGATGCGCTCCAGGCGGCGGTCGGCAATGTGCTGGACGTACTCGCGAAAGGCCGCTGCCTGCAAGCCCAAAATGCCCTGGGGCAGGCAATCCCGCGCGTAAGCGATCTCCAGTTCTACAGCTTCCTGAATCAGCGCGCTGATATGTTGTTCAAAGGCAGGGGTCCACAACTCCAGATTTTCCGCTTTGATGCCATTGATCAGGTCAATACCAAAATTCAGATGGATCGACTCGTCGCGCAGGATATACTGGAATTGCTCACCAATGCCGGTCATCACATTGCGCCGATGGAACGAGAGAATCATGGCGAAGCCGCTGTAGAAGAATATGCCCTCCATAATCACGTAATAGCCGATGAGGTTTTCTAGAAAACGCTGAGCTCCCTCAAAGCTCGCGGTAGAGAAATCCGGTTCGAGCAGTGCGGAGGTCAGGCGCATCTCAAACTCATCTTTGCGCGCAATCGCGGGGATGGTGTGGTACATGGTGAAAATTTCCTGCTCGTCCAGCCCCAGACTCTCGACGATATACAGAAAGGCATGAGTGTGCACCGCCTCCTCAAAAGCCTGGCGCAACAGATACTGCCGGCATTCCGCGTTCGTAATATGCTTAAAAATGGCCAGCACCAGGTTATTGCCCACCAGGCTCTCAGCGGTCGCAAAAAATCCCAGGTTGCGCTGAATAACAAAGCGCTCCGCCTTCGACAGCGTAGACCCGCGCCAGGTCTCAATATCCTTGCCCATTGGAACTTCCTGCGGCATCCAATGATTCGCGCAGCCATTCAAATAATGCTCCCACGCCCAGCGATAGCTGAGCGGCATCAACTGATTGACATTCACCTGGTCCCCATTAATCAGACTCTTTGCTTGCTTTATGGATGTTTGTGCCTTAGTTTCATAAGAAATGCTCATGATTTCCTATTCCTTATCTTTGAGAATTGCACGCCAATATTATTGTATTCCACCAGCATATCTAGTTGACGGTAATATTCACTGGATTCGCTGATCCGGTGTAATTTCGTTCTGGTGTGCTCTCGCCTCTGGTGTGATTTCTCTGTCATTGGCACGCCTCGCAGTCGTCGCCCAGCGCGCAGGCGAGCGCGTCGGTGGCGGGCTGCGAGCGGATGATCTGGATGGCGCTGGAGGGGCTGCTCTGCTTCATCCAGCGGGGTTGGATGCCCCAGCGGTTGATATCTACGGTGGATTTTTCTACCTGGGTCGCGGCCAGGGTGCGCAGATAGTAGGTAGTCTTCAGGCCGGTGTTCCAGGCCAGCAGGTAGAGTTCGTGCAATTTCTTGCCACTCGGTTCCGCGAGGTAGAGGTTGAGCGATTGCCCCATGTCGATCCACTTCTGGCGACGACTGGCGCACGCGATGAGCCAGGCGGGATCAATCTCAAAGGCGGTGAGATAACGCTGCTTGAGTTCAGCTGACAGCATGGACAATTCCTGTAGCGAGCCGTCGTAATATTTCAATGCCTCCAGCAGCTCGGCGTTCCAGAGGCCCGCGGCCTTGAGGTCGTCCACCAGAAAAGTGTTGAGGGTCGTAAAGTCGCCGGAGAGGTTGCTTTTGGCGTAGAGGTTTTTGTAAGTCGGCTCGATTGACTGGCTGACGCCCACTATAGTAGAAATCGTGGCCGTGGGAGCGATAGCCAGGGCGTTGCTGTTACGCATGCCGTGGCGCTGGATTGAGTCGCGCACGGCCTGCCAGTCGCGTGTGACAGCGCGATCTACTTCAACCCGCGCGCCGCGTTCGCGTTCAAGCAGTTCAAGACTGTCGAAAGGCAGCAGGCCGCGCTGCCATTTTGAACCGGCATAGCTGGAATACTGCCCGCGTTCGGCGGCCAGTTCGCTGGAGGCTAAAATGGCATAGTAAGCAATGGCCTCCATGCTGCGGTCGGCAAATTCGACGGCGGCTTCACTTGCGTAACTCAGGCCAAGCTTGCACAGCGCGTCCTGGAAGCCCATGATTCCCAGGCCAACAGGGCGATGACGCATATTCGCCAGGCGCGCCTCCGCCGTGGGATAGTAGTTAATATCGATCACGTTGTCGAGCATGCGCATGGCAGTGCGAATACTGGCCTGGAGCCGCGCTTCGTCCAGTTGCCCATCGACAAGATGCGCGGGCAGGTTGAGCGAGCCCAGATTACAGACCGCGGTCTCATCCATTGAGGTGTTAAGCAGGATCTCGGTGCAGAGATTGCTGCTATGGATGACACCCGCGTGATCCTGCGTTGAGCGCAAATTGGCGGGATCTTTCCAGGTCAGCCAGGGATGGCCGGTTTCAAAGAGCCGCGTCAGCGTTTTGCGCCAGAGATCGAGCGCGGGCAGGCGTTTGAACTGGCGCATCTTTCCAGCGTCGGCCAGCGCTTCGTACTCGCGATAGCGCCGGGCAAAGGCCTGGCCGTAGAGATCGTGCAGATCGGGGGTTTCATCCGGGCTGAACAGGGTCCAATTTTCCCCCTGCTGAACACGGCGCATGAATTCGTCCGAGATCCAGCAGGCAGTATGCAGGTCATACGTGCGCCGACGCTCGTCGCCGGTATTCTTGCGCAAATCCAGGAAATCCTCGATGTCCAGGTGCCAGTTCTCCAGGTACGCGCAGACCGCGCCTTTGCGCTTGCCGCCCTGGTTGACCGCCACCGCGGTATCGTTGGCGACTTTGAGGAAAGGGATCACGCCCTGGCTATTGCCATTGGTCCCGCGAATATGCGCGCCCAGCGCGCGGATATTGCTCCAATCGTTGCCCAGACCACCGGCCCATTTGGAGAGCAAAGCGTTATCCTGAATGCACTTGAAGATATGCGCCAGGTCGTCCTGCACAGTCGTCAGATAGCAGGAGGAGAGTTGTGGATGACGCGTCCCGGCGTTAAACAGCGTAGGAGTCGCCGGGGTAAACCAGAATTGCGAGATCAGCTCGTAGAACTCCAGCGCGGCGTGCTCTTTGCGAGGTTCGTTCAGCGCCACGCCCATGGCTACGCGCATCCAGAGCAGTTGGGGCAATTCAATGTGCCGCCGCTCGCGCTGCAAGAGATAGCGATCGGCCAGGGTTTGCAGGCCAGGATAGGCAAAGAGCAGATCGCGCTCAGGACGCAGCGCCGGAGCCAGCACGGTAAGATCAAAGGTCCGCAAACGCTCATCGAGCAGGCCAGCCTCGATGCCGCGCTGGATATAGAGCGGGAAATAACCGGAGATGCTGTCCGCGGCCCCGCGCAGCCCGGCACCGCTGGCCAGTCCCAGAACTTCGTGATAAAGCGCCAGCAGCAGGCCGCGCGCCGCGACATAGGTATACGCGGGTTCCATCTCCATACGCGCCCGCGCGGCCAGAATCAGCGCCTGCCAGACCTGCTCACCTGAAAGACTCTCAGAGAGATTCGCCCGCACATCGGCCAGCAACTGGCGCTGATCCAGGCAATCTTCAAAACCCTGGCAAACCTCCGCGACAATCCACGGCCAATCAAAAAACACCTGCTCATCCTCCACGCTGGCCGGAGAGTTCGCAGCGGAAGAAGGCGATAAAAGAGACATAGCAATAACCTCCACAGTCAACAAAAAAGCCCGTCCCCTCAACGGAACAGGCGATCCTGCTGGCAGTAAGGCAGGCACAGGAAGCTCTCTCCTGGAAAACTGCCGCCTCTCTGGCCCTGGCGGGTCTCCCCCTTTCACGCGAAGGGATTCATCCTCTCTCATGGGTGGGTATTCGGGCTCGGCTCCATTCATTCAGCCTTACCGTTGCGCGACAGCGCCGGACTTTCACCGGACTTCCCCCATCTTACGGCTACACCAGGACAGTGTAGCCCCATGAGCATATGGCTATTTTGTTGTAAAAACACAATATATAGTACTTTGACTGGCTCATCCTACCATATATGGGGTCAGATGTCAATAAACAAACTGAAATCGGCGC
>DASVMX010000045.1:0-4130 GCA_036384215.1 Ktedonobacteraceae bacterium
CCTGGAACGAGTGCTCACTCGTTCCAGGTTTGCCACTCCTAACGCCTGGGAGCTTCAACTGGTTCGATACTCAGCAGCGTGGACGTATATGGAAGGTAGTAGATGCGGTAGCGTGTGTTTGCAAACAAATGACGCCCACCCGTCTATTCTCTCCTGCTTGACCAGTTACGCAACTAATGATAATCTTGTAGGGGATAAAAAGGGCACGTTTGTCAGTCAGGATCCTCCTCTCCGCTTTGACGCGGAAAACAGCGATCGATCTGTATGTCAAAGCGCGATAGGGGGTGTGCGCGTCGCCGCCACCTGTCTACTCTGCATGAGCCGGGTCGTGCCGCGCCAGCGCTGGCTTTCTTCCGTCGGCGTTGCTTGCTGCTGTCAAGGGAAACGTGGCCTTTTCTCACGCGATGTTTCACGTGAAACATCGCGCTGTGCGCGGCCCACGTCGGGCGCGCTCTTTCCTACAGACCGCGCAAGCACTGGATCAGGAGGCACATGTCTCTTCTGCCTGTCCAGCATACCACCTTTGCGCTGGATGGCACAGGAGGAGATCCTTCTTATTCCGCTTTAGCAAACGGCTAGAGCGCCGTTTTTGTCGCTAAAGCGGAGAAGAGGCCTCTGAAAAACATAAGTTCGTAGAAGGAGACACTGTTTCTATGGCTACTCGCGTAGGTATTAATGGCTTCGGGCGCATCGGGCGCCAGTCGATGAAGGCTATTCTGGAGCGCCACGCCGGTGAGTTGGAAGTTGTGGCGATCAATGATCTGACCGATACCAAAACCAATGCCCATCTTTTGAAGTATGACTCCACCTATGGCCGCTTCCCCGGCGAGGTTGAGGCTACTCCTGATTCGCTGATTGTCAATGGGCATAAGATTAAGGTGCTGGCTCAGCGCGACCCGGCGCAAATTCCCTGGGGCGACCTGGGCGCGGAGATTGTGATTGAGTCGACGGGCTTTTTCACCGATGCTGAGAAGGCTGCCGCTCACCTGCACGACACGGTAAAGAAGGTGATTATCTCGGCTCCGGCCAAGGGCGAGGATTTGACAATTGTGCTGGGTGTGAACGATCAGGTGTACGATCCCAGTAAGCACAATATTATTTCCAATGCCTCCTGTACCACCAACTGCCTGGCCCCTGCGGCCAAGGTGCTCAACGACAACTTTGGCATTGAGCGCGGTCTGATGAATACGATCCACGCGTACACCAATGACCAGCGCATTCAGGACCAGCTCCACAGCGATCTGCGCCGCGCACGCGCCGCTGCCGTGAATATTATCCCTACTTCCACTGGCGCGGCGAAAGCTGTGGCCCTGGTTATCCCCGAACTGAAGAACCGCTTCGACGGTATGTCCCTGCGCGTGCCCAACCTGACCGTTTCGGTCGTGGACTTCGTGGCTACGGTGCGCAAAGAGACAACCAAAGATGAGGTGAACGCGGCTTTCAAGGCCGCCGCTGCCGGCGCTTTGAAGGGTATTCTCGACTACACCGACGAGCCGCTGGTTTCGTCGGACTTCCGCGGCGACACGCATTCTTCGATCGTCGATGGTCTGACCACTCAGGTGCTGGGCGGCAATATGGTCAAGGTTGTGGCCTGGTACGATAACGAGTGGGGCTACTCCTGCCGCGTGTCCGATCTCGCCGCGTTCCTGGCGAAAAAGGGTCTGTAACTCGCGCGACCAGACAACATCGACGGAACACAACGGAGGCAAGCTCCGTTGCTACATCGCGGATGATGAGCAGGCAAGCTGCCCCTCTCGCCGCTGCGCGACGGGCGGGCTCCTGCAAGAGGCAAGCTCTTACAGGAACCCGCGATGCAGCAACGGAGCTTGCCTCCGTTGTGTTCCCCCTTCGTATCAGAGGCGCTTCCCTGGAGGATGCCTCCACGTCAGAGGCGCTTCTCCGTGGCAATACGCTCCAGATGCGCCTGGGAGTGGCTCTAACGCTCGTCGATGTTTCACGTGAAACGATGACAGACCCCCGTAGGAGATGAGATGAATAAACAAACGATCCGCGATATTGATGTCTCGGGCAAGCGCGTGCTGGTGCGGGTGGATTTTAATGTGCCCCTGGACGCTGAACAGCATATTACCGACGATACACGCATTCGGGCGGCGCTGCCTACAATCCAGTACCTGCTGCAACACGGCGCGGCGGTGATTTTGATGTCCCACCTGGGCCGGCCAGATGGCCAGGCGATGGAGAAGCTGCGCCTGGCTCCAGTGGCTCTGCGGCTGGCTGAACTGCTGGGTCAGCCTGTGACGATGGCACCCGATTCCGTTGGCCCGGATGTGGAAGCTCTCGCTCACTCGCTCCAGCCCGGCCAGGTGCTGCTGCTGGAAAATCTGCGTTTTCACAAGGCGGAAGAGAAGAATAAGCCCGAATTCGCCGAACAACTGGCTTCCCTCGGCCAGTTCTATGTGAACGATGCCTTTGGCACTGCCCACCGCGCCCATGCTTCGACCGAAGGTGTGACGCATTACTTGCCCGGCGTGGCAGGTTTCCTGGTGGAAAAGGAGATCAACTTCCTGGGGTCCGCGCTGGAACATCCCAAACGCCCCTTCGTGGCAATTGTCGGCGGGGCCAAGGTCTCTGATAAAATCACGGTACTTTCGCGCCTGATCGGGATGGTCGATGCTCTGCTGATCGGCGGCGGCATGGCCAACACGTTCTTGAAGGCTGAGGGCTATGAGATCGGCGATTCGCTGTTTGAAGAGAGCAAGTTGGAGATCGCACGCGATCTGATCGGCCAGGCGCGGGCGCGCGGCATTCAATTCCTGCTGCCCACCGACGTGGTGATTGCCGACCGTTTCGCGGCCGACGCGGAGCATAAAGTGGTGGCCAGTTCAGAGGTGGCGCCGGGCTGGCGCATTCTGGATATTGGTCCGGCCACGGTTGCGACGTTCCGCCAGGCTTTGAGCGGCGCGCAGACGATCATCTGGAATGGTCCCATGGGCGTGGCCGAGATGCCCGCTTTCGCCCAGGGCACCGAGTCGATGGTCGGCATCCTGGCTCAGCGCACCGTCGAGGGCGCGATTACAATTATCGGCGGCGGCGATTCCGCGGCGACGGTCGAACAGGCGGGCGCGGCTGATAAGATGACCCATGTTTCTACCGGCGGCGGCGCTTCTCTGGAGTTTCTGGAGGGACGTGTGCTGCCCGGCGTTGCTGCTTTACAGGATAAAAACTAATGGCTGTACCAGTACGCGATGCAATCATCGCTGGCAATTGGAAGATGAACTACGGTCCCCGCCGGGCCGCCGAGTTTACGTATGAGATCATCTCCGAATTGGGGATGCTGTTGAACCGCTATCCCTATATCCAGGTGATCCTCTGCTCGCCTTCGATCTCGCTGATGGCGGTGCGCGAGGTGCTGGACGGTCATCTCTTCCGCCGTCTGGAACTGGGCGCGCAGAATATGTACTACGAGGAGCAGGGGGCCTTCACTGGCGAGATCTCGCCCGCGATGGTGCGTGAACTCTGTAGCGCGGTAATCCTCGGCCACTCCGAGCGCCGTACCTTATTTGGCGAAACTGATGAGATCGTCAACAAAAAGACCCTGGCAGCTTTCAAACACAGCCTGCGCCCGATTGTCTGTGTCGGTGAAAATCTCGACCAGTACGAGTCTGGTCAGACCCAGGAAGTGATTCGCGCGCAGGTTGAACACAGCCTGGCCGGCATTTCCGCGGACGACGTCTCGAACCTGGTCATCGCCTACGAGCCAATCTGGGCCATCGGTACCGGCAGGGCCGCCACAGCCGAGGGCGCGGGCCTGGTGGCTCACTTGATCCGCAAACTCTACGAGGGGATGTACGGCGAAAAGGCCGCGCGCGACGTGCGCATTCTTTACGGCGGCAGCGTCACCTCCGCCAACATTGCCGAGTTTATCGCCCGTCCCGACATCGACGGCGCGCTCGTCGGTGGCGCCAGCCTCAAACCCGACTTCCTGGAAATTGTGCGCCAGACCATCACAGTTATGCAAAAACAACAATAGAATTGTTACAGTCCGACTGTAATGGTATGGCATTGAACGACAAAAAAGAAGAGGCTATTCTACAGGTCCAAGAGCGAGGTAGATGAGGGCAAGAAACAAGCCAGTGCGCGGGCCGGTGACTACCGGCCCGCGCACTGGC
>DASVMX010000046.1:0-3372 GCA_036384215.1 Ktedonobacteraceae bacterium
ATGAACAGCGAACATTTGCCGGGTAATCTGCTACTCTTTCTATAGGTCATACTTATCTGTGGCTAAGGGTGTATATTGACAACTATTCACTTTTCATAAAAAAGGTATACACATAACAGGAGTTAAAAAGGGATGTTACCAGATTTTCACACACATCAGCCGCTCAATCTGATGATTGTTGGCCTGTTGCTGCTGCCGTTAATGGGGAGCGCTTGCCTGTTTTCGGTGGTGACAATCGGCTTGCTGTTTGCGCGGGCAAAGATTTTTAAGCAGCGCGTGTATAAGCCGATGATCTTCAATCTGTTTCTGGCCTGGATTCCGATTGTTTGCGTGGGCATCGCTATGCTGGTGTTTCTGGCCTTTGTAATCAAGGGTTTGAGCTTGCTCTGGGTGACGATTGTACTGCTGGCCATCTGGTTTGTCTTCTTTCCCAATTCAACATACCTGGTGACGGAGTTTCACCATTTGCGGGATGAAAAGGCCGATATTCCCTACTGGTTTGATACGATTGTTATTCTTTCGCTGGCGCTCTCCGGGCTGCTCCTGGGCAGTTTTTCGCTGCTGCTGGTCCATGAATTACTGCTGATCTACCTGCCGGGTGCTGTGACCTGGGTGATGTTTGTCGCGTACCTTTTCCTGTCAAATGTAGGAATTTATATCGGGCGCTTTATGCGTTTCAATAGCTGGGACGTGGTTACTAATCCGCTCAAACTGCTGGTTCATCTGAAAAAGGCGTTTCAGGAAAAGCAGACCAGGCGGCAACTGGCGCTCTTCTCCAGCCTGTTTACGCTCTTCCTGCTGACCTTCTATATCTTTCTGTACAGCGCGGTGGCGCCTGTGGCGTCTGCTCTGCTGTTTGTGTTACAACATCCTGGCGCACTACAATAAACACAAAGCGCTGCGTTGTTCTACCCTGGTCATGGGAGGTGTTTGATGGCGGATGTCGCTCCCGCGCTGGTCTATCGCGGCCACGAGGATAACGTCTTCGCGCTGGCCTGGTCGCCAGACGGTGAAATGCTGGCCTCGGCGGGCCGAGATCGCGTGGTACACGTCTGGCAGGCGGCGAGCGGCGCGGATATCTACGTGTATCGCGCGCACAGCGGCCCGGTGCTCTCCCTGGCCTGGTCGCCCGATGGCCGCCTGCTGGCCTCTGGCGATACCGCGGGCGAGACCCACGTGTGGCGCGTCCCAACTGGCGAGCAGGTGACGATCTATCGCGGCCACAAACGCTTTGTACGCTCCCTGGCCTGGTCGCCCGATGGCGAGCTGCTGGCCTCCGGCGGCGATTTTGGCGATGGTACGGTCCAGCTCTGGCGAGTTGCCACTGGTGAACATCTCGCGACCCACGGCGACCTGAAACGTGTCCTGGCGGTCGCCTGGTCACCGGATGGACAACGACTGGCGGCGTGCAGCTTCGATGGCCGCGTGCAGACCTGGGAGGCGCGCACTCGCGCCCGGCTCTTCACCTACACCGGCCACGCCTGCCCGCTCTACGCCCTCTCCTGGTCTCAAATCGGCCTGATTGCCTCAGCCGGTGAAGACGGTCAGATTCACATCTGGCAAGATCTCACCGGCCAGCGGCTCTACACCTCAAATTTCCACACACATGCCGTCAAAGCGCTGGCCTGGTTGCCCGATGGCAGTGCACTTGCCTCCGGCGGCGAAGACCTGCTCCTGCGTGTCTGGCAGCCCGCTTCCGACCGCGTCCTGCTCGACTACAGAGGCCATCCCCGCTGGATTCGCGCCCTCTGCTGGTCGCCTGATGGCAGTTCCCTGGCTAGCGCCAGCGCGCACGCTGTCCATGTCCTGAAAAAGATCACAACGAAGATAAGTTCAACGCCCGCTATAGAGCTGTAAAACTTACATCCGTTACACGCCAGCGGGAGCAGTCCATACTTTTGCCCTTTTTTTGATTTTGTCCGGGTGACAATACTACCTATATAGCAGATATAGCAGATCAAATATAGCAGATCAAATCATTGGGAAGGGAACCAGAATACATGGGGAGAGTATTGGGCACAGTGACAGGTGCGCTGGCGGGTGCGCCGTTGAACGCGTTACAGAGCACCGAGGTAGTGGTGGTTCTGCTAACTATTACGCTGGTGGTTTCGCTGGTCGCCAAACGCCTGCGCCTGCCCTATACGCTGGTTCTGGTGCTGGTGGGACTGGCGATTGGCTTTAGCCCGCTGGTGCATGGGGTGATTCTCGAACCGGATTTGGTACTGTTCCTCTTTCTGCCCGCGCTGCTCTTCGAGGGGGCGTGGAGTACCGATGTGAAGAAACTGATCGCGAGCTGGCTGCCCATCTTCCTGTTAGCTGTGCCGGGCCTGTTGGTCGCGCTGGCTCTGCTGGCGGTGATTATCCACTTTAGCACCAGCCTCCCCTGGCTGCTGGCCACCCTGGTGGCGGCGATTGTCTCGCCAACCGACCCAATCGCGGCGCTGGCTCTCTTGAAGCGCCTGGGGCTCGCCGAACGCCTGCGCACGGTGATCGAAGGAGAAAGCCTGTTTAACGATGGGGTGGGCGTGGCGGTCTTTGAGACACTACAACAATTGTTGCTGCCCTCGCTTGGCCTGGTTTCGGTGGCGGCTGCCTTCGCGGGTATTTCGTTTCTTACGTTTGATATCGAGGTGCTCTGGCTGCTGATTGGTGGCCCCTTGCTGGGCTTTCTGGTTGGCCTGCTTAGCTCGCGCTTCCTGCGCCTGGTGGACGACCATCTGTTTGAGACGGTGCTGACCCTCTGTGTGGCCTACGCGTCATATCTGTGTGGCACGTTGCTGCACACCTCCGGCCTGCTGACCGTGGTCTGCGCGGGGCTGGTGATGGGCAGTTATGGCAAGGACACAAGCATGTCACGGCGTGCAAAGGAAGCTGCTGACGATGTCTGGGAATTTATCGGCTACCTGGCCAATTCGCTGCTCTTTCTGCTGCTGGGTATTCAGATTGGCACTTCCCACTTTCTCCAGGCCGTGCCAGGCATTCTCTGGACAGTGCTGGGTGTGCTGGCGGGCCGCGCATTGATTGTCTACACGCTGATCCCGCTTCACGATCTCCTGGCGCGGCGCCTGGCGCTACGGCCCACCTGGCGCTTCTGGCTGCCGCGACCACGTCCCCTGCCCTCCTCGTGGCGTCCCATCCTGGCACTCACCGGACTGCGCGGCGCGCTCTCCATCGCGCTGGTGCTCAGCCTGCCCGACAAATTTACCCAACGTGAACTTCTTGAAGGCATTGTCTACGGGGTCGTCCTGATTACTCTGCTCGGTCAGGGGCTGGCCCTGCGTTTCTTTTTACCCCACTGGCGCGTCGAACACGAAAAAAAAGAGAATGCATAGTGAAGAAAGAGCGCCTGAGCATGGCCATGACCATGCTCAG
>DASVMX010000047.1:0-6266 GCA_036384215.1 Ktedonobacteraceae bacterium
CGAAAAATACAATTCAGGCGACCGGGTGAAACTTGATGATGTGGTAGTTGTAGATGCATACGGTACTGACATCACGAGAGGTGAGCTATTGCCAGATGATACGAGAGTCATCAACGATGGATATGGAACAATAGTAGGACCGTCAGGCGAACCACTTGAACACTATGAAGTAAATCATGATACTGAAGGGAGACTCAGCATCCACCCTACAAATATCCGACCTGCGTAACCTGGTCTGCGTGTGAGCGCTTGCTTTCCCATGCCTTGCTTTGCACGAAATGGATAGAGTTGACTGATATCTTTTCTCCCACGTCTGCTCGCTTGCTTAATCAAACCGCCTTTTATTTACGAGAACGTGCCAGGTATGAGGAAGCGAAGTTGTTGCAAAAGCATGAGCTGACCATTTGCGAGAGCGGGCTGGGATCGGAGCATCCTGACACATTTCCGTTGATTGTAAGAAAAAAGAACTGATTGGAAATTGCAAGAACCATGGGCGTGAGTGGCAAGTAGTAAATAAGGCCTGAATCCGAAGCGTTCCGGCCTTATTTACTGTCAAGTTTACTGTCAAATGCCGTATAACTCCTAAACTTGTGCTCTTTGGATGGCTTGCAAAGCAAGTTTAAGAGTACAATATTTTTCAAAGTAAAAGTTGGTCCTATATTCACTGATTTTTCTGGGAAAGAGCAAAGATGTACCATCCGACTACGCGTCTGCTGACCATTCTGGAACTCCTGCAAACACATCCACATCTGAGCGGAGAAGAACTGGCGAGCCGTCTGGAGGTTGAGCCACGCACGGTGCGCCGCTATATTTTGATGCTACAGGAGATGGGTATGCCTGTGGAGGGCATGCGCGGGCCTGGCGGCGGCTATCGTCTGCGTCCAGGCTTTAAGCTGCCGCCGCTGCTCTTTACTGAAGAGGAAGCAACCTCTATCGTCCTGGGTCTGCTGGGCAGCCCGTGGCTGGAGGTCGATCTCCCTTCTATGGCCGTGGGAGGCGCGCTGGCCAAGGTTTACCGCGTGCTCCCGCTGAAAGGGCGTGAGCGCCTGCAGGCCATTTCCTCGCACATGTTCCTTGCTCCACCGCGCCGGGAAACGCGGCCAAACGCTTCACTGCTGGTCAGCATCAGCGAGGCCGTTCAGGAACGCCAGCGCATCGCCATCGACTATACCTCCTACAACAACGAGTTCTCTCAGCGCCAGATTGAACCCTACGGCATCGCCGGCTGGAACGGCCACTGGTATGTTGTTGGCTACTGCTGCCTGCGCCAGGAGATGCGCACATTCCGCATTGATCGCATGCGGAATGTACAGTTCCTGCGCGAAAACTTCGAGCGCGACGACGATTTTAACTGCGAAGAATACATTCTTAAACATCTGATTACCGTACCTGCCGTCTGGCATATAGAAATCGATTTTCAGACAACACTCTACGCCGTCCAGCAAAAAATCCCCGCCTACCACGGCAAACTGACCGAGACGCCCGGTGGAGTCCTTTTTCAGACCCACCACAACCATCTCCCGACCATGGCCCGCTATCTCGTCAGCCTCAACCTGTCTTTCACCATCCTGAATCCGCCAGAGCTGCGGGAGACATTCTTGCAACTGGCGGAAGAGATGGTGCAAATCGCGCAAAAAGTGAGATAGAAAATTCTATTTCACAAAAATACCTCTCGTCAGAAAAGATATCGCGCTCCGCGAAAAAGGTGCTCACAATAGCCGGTTTTTTGCAACTTTCAATGCGATATATCGTAATTTCAAATAGACGATATATCGCGGGGATCTTTCCCGTGTTGAAAGGAGCAAAAAGTATGTTTGGTGAATTTCGCCGGCAGGCCGAAGAGTCGGCACAGAATGCGAATTGGGAAGGCTGGACGCCTCCCTGGATGGGACATGAAGGTGGCCCGGAGCACGGTCCCGGACATGGCCATGGTTGGGGACATCATCATGGCTGGCGCGGCTGGCGCGGCCAGTTCTTTGGCCAGGGGCGTCCCTGGGGACCGTGGAACTTCCCCGAAGAGCTACTCGCGCTGCGCGTTCAGGCAGCCGAGGTTGCTCGCCTCTTCGCAATTGCCAGCCGCGGCGCGTTTAACAACAAAGAGCGCCTGGCACAACTGCGTGCCTTCCTCGACCGCTCGCACAAAGAACTGGCCGAGATCATTTACAGCCCGTCCGCGGGGCAGGCGCCGGAGGCTGGCGAGCAGGCCAGTGGCTCCCCGGAAACTGGAGAAGCATAACTGCTCATGATGGAGCAAGACAGAACAAGAGAACTCGCTTCGGCAGGGTCGAAGCGAGTTCTCTTGTTCTGTCTTGCTCCATCATGAGATGATATTGATATTGAGATGGTATAATGATTCGCACAAGCAGGTTTTTCCACAACGAGGCCTTTCAATTTATGGCACAGGCAACACTGAAACAACGTTTAGCTGCGGGCGAGCGTGTGCTGATGGATGGCGGGATGGGTTCGGAGATCGAACACCGCGATTTTCCAACGACGCTCCCCCTCTGGTCAGCCGAGGCGCTGCTAACTCATCCCGAGGTGGTTTTCCAGATTTACCAGGACTATATCGAGGCAGGGGCCGAGATTATTATTACGGATACCTTTCGCACCACCAGGCGAGCTTTTGCCGCCAGAGGCATGGCCGAGCAGGCTGCTTCCGCGGTTGCGCTGGCCTGTTCCCTGGCTCACCAGGCCAGGGAAAGCACGTCAGCCGGTCGCCAGGTCTTGATTGCCGGTTCTATTGCTCCCCTGGAAGACTGCTATTCTCCTGAACTGACGCCCCCTCAGACGGAAGTAGAGGCAGAACACGCGGAAATCGTGGCCCAGTTAAAGCAGGGTGGCGTCGATTTTATTTTGCTGGAAACTATGATTACCGCGCGGGAAACGCTGTCAGGCGTTCGCGCGGCCCGCAACAGCGAACTGCCTTTTGCCGTCAGTTTCTGTTGCAACGCCGATTTAGAGTTGCTGGGTGGCGAACCATTAGCAGAGCTTGTGCGCCTGGTCGAACCTTTCCAGCCGCTTTTCATCGGCGTCAACTGCGTCTCCACCGAGATTGCCACGGCCAGCGTCAAACATCTGCGCGCCCTGACCAGCCTGCCCATCAGCGTCTACGCGCAGGGCGATGGCCTGGCGGACGGCGAACTGGGATGGAAAATGGCCGAGGGCCATCATCTGCACACCTACATGCAGGCAGCTCCTCAGTGGCTCGCAGCCGGCGCGCAAGTCATCGGCGGCTGCTGCGGCACTACACCGGTTTACATTCGCGCGCTGCGCAAACTGCTCGACGAGAATGTCTGAGTTAGAGCGTGTCCGATTTCCATCTCAGCCGTGCGCTCGCGCCTGCGGCGCTCGCCTTTTTAGTATAAGTTGTGGGAATATGCGCATATCGAATTTGATAGCTCTGCTATACTGGCACCAGACGTATATCACTTCTCAGGAAGTGCCAGAACACATGATCAGTCGGTTCGCATGGTGGCAGGCATCCCCTGCCACCCGTCTTTTCTCATTCATGCCCTCTGCTGCTCTTTCTTCAGACACGCAACCATAAAAAAGCGCGCATTTGACGTGGAGAGCATTCCAAACGTTTTTCTTAGAGGGAGAAGAAGAACCTTCTCCGGGAAACCGTTTCCTGCTATAATGGGTACAAGAAGATATGTGCTTTTACAGCTATTTTCCATCGGTCACGCCTGTCCATACAGGCAATACCACTCCAGACGAACAACGAAGCTCGCCAGCAAAGACCGATGCCTGATTAGATGGAAGCGACGCTGATGCAACACTCATCCATGGTGCAGTTTTGCGATGAATGCGGACTGGCCAACGACCTGGAAGCCAGCCATTGTTCGGCCTGCCAACATCCACTGCATAGATCCAACAATACCAGCGTGCCTGTCACGCCCGCGCCGATTCTGCCTGTCACCATCACACCTCCTCCGGTGCGCGAAGTGACACCAGGTTCGCTTTTTACCACCAGTGGTCAACGCTCGCTGGTGGAATCAGTCCTGCCCTATGGCGCCACCAGCCCTTCAGCCGATTTCCTGCCCGGCACCCTGCTGGCGCGGCGCTATAAGATCCAGGAAGAGATTGGGCGCGGCGGCTTCTCCGTGGTCTATCGCGCCGTAGACCTGAATGCTCGCCATCGCGAGGTCGCTATCAAGCGCATCCAGTTGAGCGCGCTCAGCCCACGCCAGGTCATCGACGCCACCGAAACGTTTAACCGCGAACTAACCATGCTGGCGCGCTTTAAAAATATGAGCGGCGTACCCGCTTTTTTCGAGCACCTGACCGACGCGGAAAACTGGTACCTGGTGATGCAGTATATTCCTGGCCAGACGCTCGAAGATTATCTGAAAAAGAAGCCCGGCAGCTATATCAGTGAAGAAGAAACGGTCGCGCTTGGGAGAGGCATCGCGCACCTGATGCAAAGTCTGCACGAAACCAACCCACCAGTGATCTTCCGCGATCTCAAACCATCGAATATCATGCTCACCTCGCAGCATGAATTCTTCCTGATTGATTTCGGCATCGCGCGCAATTACACGCCTGACAAAAACAAAGATACGACGCCACTCGGCTCCCCTGGCTTCGCGCCACCTGAGCAGTATGGCCGCGCTCAGACCGACCAGCGCTCAGATATATATAGCCTGGGCGCAACCCTGCAAACCCTGCTGACGGGTCGCGATCCCCAGGAACTGCGCGCCGGAGAACCCTCCCACAACCCCAAATCAGCCTCGCGGGCGCTGCGCAGATTGCTCGACGAGATGCTCTCACCCACGCCTGTCCAGCGCCCGCTGACCATGCGCCGCGTAGAGACACGCCTGGAAGAGATCCAGAACCAGGGTTTGGGCATGCGTTCGTTCTGGATGGGCCTGATCCTGACTGCCCTGGCAGATATTTTCTTCGCGCTCTTCATTCTCAGTGGCTTCCAGGGCAACTGGATTAGCTCAATCGTCATTCCCATCTTGATCTTTGGCCGCATGATCTCAAGGTTCGTGAGCAAAATTCTGGGCATCCAGAAGCCCGTTCCGCGTTATCTCCAGATGGGCATCGTGATCGGATTGTTGCCTATTCTCATCCTCTTCCTCTGGCGCATCATCTGGTGGCCATTCTGATTGCAACAATTGTCCTTTCTCAAACGTTAAAATAGACAGCGAATCAAAAGACGGAATTGGAGAGACACTCATGGTCGTATGGCTGATTGCCTTTGGCTGCCTGGTAGCGTATATCGCCGGGCTAGTTTTACTCGTCAGAATTATGCCCCGCCTGATCAAACGCGCGTTTGATGAAGCGCTATTCATCGGAGTCGCCGCGCTGGCCATCCTTGGCGCCATGCTCGCCTTCGGCTCGATCGGCGTCACCTTTGCCCTTTTCTCCGGCTCGCTCGGCGCGCGCATCTGGGTCGCGCTGCTGCTTCTGATTCTGGGCATCATCACCCTGCGCACGTCGATCAACGCTTTCCGCCCACGTTACAATAGCTATCAGAGCGCCAATAAGACCTCGCGACTGCTGACTGGCAGTTTCTTTCTTCTGCTCGCTGTAGCCGCCGCCGCCCTGCTGGCTCTGCTTTTTGTCCCGACCTGATCTTTCCGCAGACCCGCGCAACCCGCTGGCACAAGTCCGTTCCGCTTATTCCGGCTCTACCAGCGCGAGCGCTGCTGTGCTCCGCGCGGCTGGAGCTGATAACAAGCGTTACAATAGACCGGGCGGCCTCCCGGTCTGGGCAGGAAAGGCACCTGCGTACTCTGGCCACAACCCGCGCAGATCGTCTGATAGTACACGCGCTCGCCGCCGTTCTGGCCCCTGCCATCCCCACCGTTCTGCGCGCCACCACTACCCTGCCTGCGCGCCACCCGGCAGTCAACACAACGGCCAGGCGGATTAATCAGTTCGTGACGCGTGTAAAATTCCTGCTCACCAACTGTAAAAAGAAACTCTCGTCCACAATCCCGGCAATAGAGTATCTGATCATTCATGCGACATTTCCCCTGGTGCTCAGGAGTTCTCCTGCTGTTTCGCATATATTCCTCCTTAATACACCGATTTCGGCACTAAGGAGGGTGTGTTCCTATCAACACACCTGGTTTCCCCCATTCAGCATAAACCAGAGGAGAGATTTTTTCAGCGTGAGTAATATACTACTACATTTGTGCGTTTCCACGCAACCTGTTCTAAGTGGACCAGGGCTATTTACTTCTCGCACCTCATCAAAGCCAGACCCCACCCCAAAGATTTAAAAGGTGTTTTTCGAGCAGGGGGTGCGAAGCACC
>DASVMX010000048.1:0-1872 GCA_036384215.1 Ktedonobacteraceae bacterium
GGTTTCCAGAATACCTGGGACGTGACTCGCGGGCAGAATGGCGCGACGGGAATCATTGTCGGTTACACTGGTGGCAATGTCGGCGCCGCGTTTCAGCCCAACGCGCCGTATACCACCAGTGCCTCGCAGAAGACCCAGAACTACGCACACACCTTCCTGGCCCAGCTTGAGCAAGTCTGGCCGGGGATTACGCCCCATTATCTGGGCACAGCTACCTTGAGTTGCCCATCCCTGGACCCTAACCTGCTCGGCAGCTACTCCTGCTGGAAAGTTGGACAATACACACTCTTCAGCGGCTACGAAGGCGCTCGACAGGGTAAGATCCATTTTGGTGGAGAACATTGTTCGATCAACTTCCAGGGCTTCATGGAAGGCGGCGCCGAGGAAGGAGCCCGCGCTGCCAATGAAATCCTGACCGACTACAAAAGCGGCATTTTCCCCTAGACGGGGGCGACACAGTTTTTGCACACAGTTATCCTCCCCAGAGGCACACCTCTGGGGAGGCATTGACAAAACTCCTTTCCGTTTCGGTCACGCTTTCCATACCAGGATGGAAAGGAGTTTCGTCAATCCACCACCGCTCCGACGCAGTCAGGGCTTTTTCAGGAAGAGGAAACAACCTGTTCCGCGAGCAAGGCCAGGAGTCAGAACGACGAGGGCGCTCGTCGTTCTGACTCCTGGCCTTGCTCTCAAAACAAGCACAGAAGGACACAGAAAGGAAAGGTATTTACAAGCCCAGTTTCTGGCGCATCCAGTCTGCCTGCTGTGGGCGATGTTTGAAGGGGATGTTGTTGCAGACGTGATTGCCGTCCTCGAACATCCACAGTTCAGAGACCGCGCTGGCTTCGGCGGCGATACGCTCGGCCTCCGCGGCTGGCACGAGGCGATCCAGGCGTCCCATGACAATCAGCAGCGGGCAGGTGATTTTCTCCAGCACACCTTCCAGTGAAAAAGCCCGCAGTTTCGCGCGCGTCTCGGCCTCGTCCTGGGATTTTGAACGAGCAATAAAAGCCGCGCGCGTGAGTTTGGGCAGGCGCTCATAGTGCTCGGCGAAATCATAGGCACCGCAGTTCTCGATCACTGCGCGCAGGCGCTTCTCAAAAGCTGCCACGCGCGCGGCATAGTAGCCGCCAAGGCTGACTCCCATCAGGCCCACGCGGCCCGCGTCCACGTCCGGGCGTCCCTCCAGGTAATCGATGACATATTTGACCGGCACTTCGTAATCGTAGCGCATGGGGAAGTCAAATTCCATCTCGCCCTGGCCCGGCCCATCCAGCGCCAGCACCGCCATGCCGCGCCGCAAAAAGTCGTCGCCGTAGCTGTGCAATTCTTCTTTGACCGAATCCAGGCCTGGCGCCATAATTACCACTGGCGCGGGTCCAGCGCGCAAAGGCTTGCGCAAGATACCATACAGGTGAGCGCCACCCTCATAGGGGATCGCCACATGTTCGCCGGGAAAATCGAAGTAGGGCAGCGCGCGTTGGTAATCGTGTACCACGTGCTCGTGGGCCTCGCGCAGTTCAGCGGGACTGCTGACAAAGAGGAACTTGCCGAAATGGTAGGCCATCGACGCGTGCAGGTAATGATAGGCTGCCGAGGTACCGTGGCCCTCGCCCTCGGCATGTTCGCCCATCAACTCGTGCGCCCTCCCACACTCAGACCAGGCCCCGCACCAGTCCTCCCAGCGCTCCACGCTCGTCGTCACACGCTGAAAATCGTTGTAATCAATGCCATTCGCAATAAAACGCGGCGCCCAGTTATCAATGGCGCTCTGAACTCGTTCGTCTCTTGCCATTGCTCTATCCTTTGAGATAAGAAATTTTGTGATGAGCGTCTGGTTTTGCCACCGCGAAATTTGCAAATTTCGCGGTG
>DASVMX010000049.1:0-4974 GCA_036384215.1 Ktedonobacteraceae bacterium
AGCCGCGCAGCGGCGTCTTCTCACTACCGGAGAAATTTGCGCGAGAAAAATGAGGGATAGCTCATACCCTGGCCTGTTAAGCCAGGGCTTTTTTTGTTACAATGCTCCCAGCGCCGAATGAAGTTGGCGTAGTTAGCTCAAAAGGCATGGGGATGACTGTTTCCCCATTGCATCTGCGCGTCCCAGTCAGGTTCTTGCTATGGTCGCGCGAAAAAAAGAGAGAAATTGCGCGTTCGTGCATTGACATTGCGCGATTTGCGCATTATAATGGTGAGAGAAACGTTTCTCTCACTGGAAGAAGGAAAAGAAAGCATGAAGGTTCTGGTTGCAGGCGGCGCCGGTTATATTGGGTCGCATACAGTGCGCGCGTTGCTTGACAGCGGCCACGAGGTCGTTGTGCTGGATACATTGGAAATGAGTAACAAGCAAACTGTGAAAGATGTAACCTTGTGGCAGGGCAGCATCACGGACGAGGCCCTGTTAGATCGCCTGTTTGAGCAGGAGAAGCCGCAGGCAGTGGTGAATTTTGCCGCGTACAAGGCGCCGGGTGAATCGATGCAGGAGCCAACGAAATACTTTCGCACCAATGTGGGGGGACTGGTGACGCTGCTGGATACGATGGTGCGCCATGATGCCCGTGCCATTGTCTTCTCTTCGAGTTGCTCGATTTTCGGCACGCCCAAAGAGTTGCCGGTGGCCGAGGACGCGCTCAAAGCTCCAGAGAGCGTTTATGGGGAGACCAAGCTGATGGGAGAGACCGTTTTGAAGTGGTACGATGTGACCAAAGGGGTGCACTCCAGTTCGTTGCGCTACTTCAATGCTTCCGGTGCCTCGCTGGATAATAGCCTGGGCGAGGACTGGTCGCGCACGCAAAACTTGATTCCGCTGGTTATGCAGGCCGCGCTGGGTGTCAGAGAAGCGATCTCTATCTTTGGCACTGACTATCCGACGCCTGATGGCACCGCGGTTCGCGATTATATTCACGTGGTTGATCTGGCCGATGCACATGTGAAGGCGCTGGAGCAACTGGTGGGTGAGCAGCGCAGCACGGCTTATAACCTGGGCACCGGTACCGGGTATAGCGTGCAAGAGGTGATTACGGAGAGCAAACGCATCAGCGGAATTGATTTCAAGGTCAAGTACGAGGCGCGCCGCCCTGGCGATCCAGCGGCGGTCTGGGCCGATTGTAGCAAGTCTGAGCGTGAGCTGGGTTGGAAGGCAAAGTATGGTCTGCAGACCATTCTGGAGACTGCCTGGCGCTGGCATAGCACACATCCAAACGGCTTCAAAGAATAGGAAAATGCATGAGCATTGCTTCGTCTCAACTGACTGGATTATGGGAAGAACGCTGGCATCCTTTGCGCGAAGAATGGGTGGTGGTCGCGGCACACCGCCAGAATCGTCCCTGGAGCGGAGCCGTCGTCGGAGCGCAGGTGCAGCCTGCGCCCGACTATGTCGCGGATTGTTATCTGTGTCCTGGCAATGAACGCGTGGGCGGGTTCGCCAATCCCCGATATCGAGGGGTCTACGTGTTCGATAACGATCATCCCTGTGTTGGATCAGACGCGCCGGAGGAAGTCTCGCAGCCACCACAGCCCTACAGGGCGCGTCGCGCCAATGGGCTGTCCCGCGTTATCTGCTATAGTCCCGATCATAGCCTGACCGTGGCTGAGATGGCGCATGAGAGCCTGGTCGAGATTGTTCAGGTCTGGCAGGAGCAGACGCGCGAACTGGGGGCGCGGCCAGAGGTTCGGCATGTCCTGACTTTCGAGAATAAAGGCGAAGTGGTAGGTGTTTCTAATCCGCACCCGCATGGCCAGCTCTACGCGACCAACTTTGTCTTCAAGACCATCGAGCAGGAACTCAGCGCTTCGCGCAGTCACTTTAACCATCACAGGCGGGCGCTGTTCGAGGATATTATCGTGGCGGAGCAGGCTGATGGACGGCGCGTGCTCTACGAAGACGAACATGTGATCGCGTTTGTGCCCTATTTTGCGCGCTATGCTTACGAGGTCTACCTGGCTCCCAAACGCCGTGTGCCACATATCTTTGAACTGCGCGAGGCCGAGGTTGAGGCGCTGGCTCGTGGGCTGAAAAATGTGACGGTGCGCTTTGATAATCTCTGGCGCATCTCCTTTCCCTATGTCATGGCGCTGCACCAGGCGCCAGTGGACGGCGGGGATTATCGCGAGTATCATTGCTTTTTCGCTTTCCACCCACCTCTGAGGCGCCCCAATGTGCTAAAGTATCTGGCTGGTCCTGAAATTGGCGGTGGCAACTTCATTAGCGACACCTCGCCAGAATTAAAGGCTGCCGAATTGCTGGCTGTTTCGACGACCCACTATCGAGAAGTAGAAATAAGGGAAACCGTATGATCAAACATGCCGATGAACTGCTCGCGCGCTTGCGCGCCATTCACGAGTCCATTCGTGACCGTGTGGCGACCAGTTGTGAGCAGCAGGCAATTGAACAACTCTCGGTCATTGTGGCGCAGCAAGCGGGAGATACTATTTTCGCGCTTGATCGTGTCTCCGAAGAGGTGTTAGTACAGGAATTTACCGCGCTGGGACGTGAGCGCTCGTTTGTGCTGATCGCGGAAGGCCTGGGAGAGGATGGACTGCGCGTTTTCCCGCCGGGTACCGCGCCTGATGAGGCAGAACTGCGTATCATCATCGATCCCATCGACGGCACGCGCGGTATCGTCTATCAGAAGCGCCCGGCCTGGATTCTCACCGGAGTTGCACCCAATCGCGGCGCGCAAACCTCGCTGGCCGATATCGAACTGGCAGTCCAGACGGAGATCCCTTTGTTGAAGCAGCATCTCAGCGATTGCTACTGGGCCATCGCCGGCCAGGGCGCGGGCGGAGAGCGCCTGAATCGTGTGATTGGAGTTCGTGAGCCGCTGCTGCCGCGCCCGTCACGCGCGCAGACCATTGCCTATGGCTTTGGCAATATCGCGCGTTTTGTGCCTGGCGGACGAGCTGAAATGGCTGCTATTGACGATGCCCTGGTGGAACGCCTGCTGGGGCCAGTGCAGCCGGGCCAGGCGCAGTGCTTTGAAGACCAGTATATCTGTAGTGGTGGCCAGATCGCCGAATTGCTCAGCGGTCACGACCGCTGGATTGCCGACCTGCGTGCCCTGGCCGATGAGCGCGCCCGCCAGCAGGGTCAGGTGCTCGGCCTGGTCTGCCACCCCTACGACCTTTGCACCGAATTGATTGGCCGGGAAGCAGGGCTGATCATCACCGATCCGTCTGGCAAGCGCCTGGATGCTCCTCTGGATGTCAACACCGGCATGAGCTGGCTGGGCTGCGCGAATGAGCATCTCTACGCGCAAATTGCGCCCGTCCTGTGTGACATTTTGCAAGGTCATGGATTGCTTGATAGCGAGGGCTCCTCGCCCGCTCGCCATACATAGGCAGAAAGGGTCTTCTGAGCGATGTGGCGTTTTGCACAACCAGAAATTCTTGCGTGGGCGACTCCTGATACCCGGCGTTTTCTCTCGGCCCTGTCTGCGCAAACGGCCTTTTTCGCGCCTGAGCAACCGCTCCACGTGGGGCGTGCTCCGGGGCGTCTGGATCTGATGGGTGGGATCGCTGACTACTCCGGCTCGCTGGTCTTAGAACTTCCCTTGAGTGTGGCTACCTGGGTGGCGGTACAGCCTGCCGACGAGCCTGAGATTATACTACTCAGCACCAGCATTGACGCCAGTTCGGGAGCGCCATTAGTCTCTCTGCCTCTTTCCGCGCTGTGGGCTGAGCAGCGGCCGCTGGACTATAACGAGGCCTATACCTTGCTGACCACTGCCTCGGAAAGCGCCTGGGCTGCCTATGTCGCGGGTGTATTGATTCTCTTGCAACACGAGCGCGGTTTGGTACTTGAGCGCGGCCTGCGCTTTTTTATTTACTCCGAAGTGCCCGTGGGCAAAGGTGTTAGCTCCTCAGCCGCGCTCGAAGTCGCGACAATGCAGGCAGTAGCAGGGCTTTTTCATCTTGAATTTAGCGGTCGCGAACTGGCTCTGCTCTGCCAGAAGGTCGAGAATCTGATCGTGGGCGCGCCATGCGGAGTGATGGATCAGATGACCTCGGCGTGTGGCCTGCAGAATAGCCTGCTGGCGTTGCTCTGCCAGCCTGCCGAATTACAGGCCAGCGTTGCATTGCCGGAGGAGGTTGAGGTCTGGGGTATCGACTCCGGGGTGCGCCATGCCGTAACCGGGGCTGACTATGGCTCGGTGCGCGTGGGCGCGTTTATGGGCTATCGTATTATTGCCAGCCTGGCTGGCCTGGAGGCTCTTCCTCGCGCGCCCGGCCTGGTTAGTATTGACGATCCGCGCTGGCAGGGTTACCTGGTCAACATTGCGCCCTCGCTCTGGGAAAGCACATATCGCCAGCACATACCCGAATGGCTGAGCGGCGCGGCCTTTCTGGCGCAATTTGGCGGCTTCACCGACAACGTCACACGTATCGATCCGCTGCGCAAGTATGCGGTGCGTCAGCCCACAGCCCATCCCATTTACGAGCACCATCGTGTCCAGCTCTTCCGCGCCCTGCTGGCTCAGCATCCCGCCAGCGAAGAACAAGCCCTCTTGCTGGGTGAACTCATGTATCAATCGCACGCCAGTTATAGCGCTTGTGGACTTGGTTCGGATGGCACCGATTGCCTGGTGCAGTTGATTCGAGATGCTGGTCCAGCCGCGGGTTTCTATGGCGCTAAAATTACCGGTGGCGGCAGTGGCGGCACAGTCGCGGTTCTGGCCCGGCGCGGTTCTGGCGAACAGATCAAGCAGATCGCCAGCCGCTACAGTCAGGAAAGCAGGCGCGCGGTCGAAATTCTCCACGGATCTTCACCCGGCGCCATCGCCTGGGGCCGCCAGCACCTGATTTTTCGGGATGAATAACGCCAACTATGAGTCATCCCTGATTTTGCAAAATCAGGACAAAACGCGTTTTCCCCCCGCCCCAGGAAAAACAAGGG
>DASVMX010000050.1:0-9171 GCA_036384215.1 Ktedonobacteraceae bacterium
TGCCCGCGCCAGAAATCCTTTCCTCTGCGAAGCGCCGCAGGCGCTGAGGATTATTGTTTCGGGGCAGGGGTGGTATGCGTGGGAGTTGTGGGCGTGGGTGTGGTCTGGTTGTTGAGTTTGGCCTGTTCGGCCTGAATTTTACGCTGCAGGGCGCGCAGGTAGGCCTGAGCGCCGTCCAGGTCGCTGTCGGTGATGGCCTGCACTTTTTTAGGCATGGAGCCCGCCTGGTCTACCCAGTTCTGCAGAACGGTCTGCAGCGCGGCCAGGGTCGGGCTGTCTTCGTTAATCTGCGCCAGCCAGTGGCGTCCGGTAATGAGCGCTTTGAGAGTGACGTTCAGAAAGTCGTCGGCGACATTAGCGGCGAGGGTGACCAGCGGCGAAACAAAGACATCATAGGCAACGCGCGTTAATTTGGCCGCAGTGATCGCGCCCTCCAGCGAGAAGCCTTCCAGGGAGTCCAGCGCGTTGAGCAGATCTCTACGCGCGGCCTCGGCGCCCGCGTTGACACCGTTTTGAAACGCCTGCTGTAGCTGGTGTTCGAGATTGCTGGCGCCATTCCCGATGGCCGAGGGGATACGCGGTACAACCTCGTAAGCTACGACCGCGGCGCCGCCAACTGCCGCCGCGCCCAGCAAGAATTTGCGGCGCGAGGCCTTTTTTCTCTTCTCTTCCAGTTCCTCTTCCAGCAACTCGTCCTCGTCGCGTCTGCCAAGCCGGCGCGTCGGACGAGGCCCACGCGGCTCCTGCGAGCGCGGACGCGCGGGCACGCGTTCTTCGAACGGGTCTGGCTCTTCCTCGTAGCCCAGGTCGGGGTCCATATAATCAGGACCGCTCTCGCCGTGCCTGATCCAATCCTCGGCGATCTGCTCCTCTTCAAGCTCCCGATAGGGCTGCGGATCATAATAGCCATGCGGCGCGCCCGCAGGAGTGTGTCTATGGCGCGCGCGCGCGCTGGCCTGGATCTCCATTTCCGCGCCCGCTTCTTCTTCGTAAGCCAGCTCTTCAGAATCCTCCGTCGTGCGGGCTTTGCTGGCCAGGATATTCTGGCGCAGCAACTGGCGCGTGCGGCGCGGGTCTGGGCGAGGCGACAACACACCCGGACGCGAAGGCTTGCGCTCACTTTCATCTTCATCCCATGTTTCGTGAGGAGCAGAGGTATCTCTATGTCCCTGCTCATTCAATGGATTATACTCATATCCATACTGCCGGCCAGGGCTCTTCCGATACGCTTTTCGCTCCCATTTGTCTTTGAACATGGAACCTCCATCCGGGTCTTTCTTGCTGCGTCCATCTGACACACAACGCTTTTACTGCTTATTCTAATCTATTTTTGGTCCTTCTTCAACGCATTCTTTACTAAATAACGCTGAATCTCCCCCATTTTAGCTGGCACGGGCGTTAAGCTGGCAGGGACATTTGTCCCGCGACCCCTGATTTGGGAAAAACTCGTCAGATAGCTCTGACTGGCCTGTGAAGGCACCTGGCCGCGCGTGAGGCCATTTGAAGAGTGTGCTATAATGTGGCAGATATCCTGAGAGGGAGTAGATTCAGTATCTGGCGGGAACCGGACCTCCGGGCGCGTGAAAAAGGACCATCTGCATGCCTGAAAATGACGAAAACCAGAGACCACTGGTCGCTTGTATAACTGTGGGCGCGTATCAAGAGAATTGTTATCTGTATGCCTGCCCTGAAACCCTTGAAGCTGTGATTATCGATCCAGGGGACGAGGCTCAGAAGATTATCAACCGCGTGCGAGAACTTTCATTTATTCCCAGATATATTCTCAATACCCACGGTCACTTTGACCATATCTGCGCTATTGATGAAGTAAGCGCGGCCTATCCGGTGCCCCTGGCTATTCACCCCAACGATGTCCCTATGGACACGGACGCGCGGGTTGCCAGTTTCTACCGCCGCGAACCACCGCTGGTCAAACGCAAGCCGGATATTTTGCTCCAGGAAGGAGACCGTATCTCCTTTGGCACACTCACCCTTGAGGTGCTCCACACACCTGGCCATACACCTGGCGGGATCTGCCTGGTGAGCCGTCCTTATTGCGTCTTCAGCGGCGATACGCTTTTCAGACGCGGCATCGGGCGCACCGATCTTCCTGGTGGCAACTACGAGCAGATTATTACAGCGATCCGCGAGAAGCTTTACACGCTGGACGATGAGCTGGTGGTGTTCCCCGGCCACGGCGACCCGACAACGATCATCGAGGAAAAATACGAAAATCCATTTGTAAATATAGAGGAGTAAACACCTTGGCAAAGATCTGTGTCATTGGCACTGGTTATGTAGGTCTGGTGACTGGCACCTGTTTCTCGGATATGGGCAATCACGTGACTTGCGTTGATATCATTCCCGAAAAGGTCGAGCGTTTGAGACGGGGAATCCTGCCCATCTACGAGCCCGGCCTGAAAGAGATGGTTGAGCGCAATGTACACGCGGGCCGCCTGAACTTTACCACAGAATACGTCGAGGGCCTGGCCGGGGCAGAGTTTATTTTTATCGCCGTGAACACACCCACCAGCAATGGCCAGGGGGGCGCCGATATGAGCTATGTGGAACGGGCCGCGCGCAGCATCGCCGAGAACCTCGACCACTACGCGGTGATTATCAATAAGAGCACGGTGCCCGTGGGCAGTGGCGACGTGGTCACGCGGATTGTCAGCCAGCACCTGGCGCGGCCAGAGGTACGCTTCAGCGTGGTCTCCAATCCAGAGTTCCTGGCGGAAGGCACGGCCATGAACGACTTCCAGAACCCCGACCGCGTGGTGCTTGGTTCATCAGATCCCGAGGCCGCCAACAAGGTCGCCACCCTCTACCTGCCGCTGCGCGCGCCCATCGTGATTACCGATCTGTATACCGCCGAGATGATCAAATACGCCTCGAACGCCTTCCTGGCAACCAAGATCTCCTTTATCAACGAGATCGCCCAGATCTGCGAGCGCCTCGGCGCTGATGTCAAAGAGGTCGCGGCAGGCATGGGCCATGACAAGCGTATTGGCAAGCACTTCTTAAACGCTGGCCTGGGATACGGGGGCAGTTGTTTTCCCAAGGACGTGCGCGCCCTGGCGTACATGGCTGACGAAGCGGGCCTGCACCCGCAACTGCTGCACGCGGTCATGGACATCAACCACGACCAGCGCCGCGTAGTCATGAATAAACTGACATCGATCCTGGGTTCGCTGCGCGGCTGCGTGATCGGTGTGCTGGGGCTGGCCTTTAAGCCCAACACCGACGATATGCGCGAAGCTCCCTCGGTGGATATCATTCGCTGGGTGGTCAGCCAGGGCGCAACGGTCCAGGTCTACGATCCGGTGGCGCGCGAAACCGGGCTGGCCGAATTGAAGCGCGCGGGCGCGCGCATGGAAGAGATCATCGTCTGCGATGACGCCTACGCGGTGGCGAGCGGGGCCGATGCTCTGGTGATCGCGACCGAGTGGAATGAATTCAAATCGCTGAACATGCTCCAGGTGCGCGACTCGATGAAACGCCCAATTGTAATCGATGGGCGCAACCTCTACGAGCCGTCGCTGATGCACAGCCTGGGCTTCACCTATCGTGGCATGGGTCGTGGAACCGACCCCGCGCCTTCGGTCTTGCCCTCGAATAGCATTGACGAGCAGAAAATTTCAGCAGAGATCGAGAGAAAGTAACATGGATGAAGACCAGCCAATCCTGTTTACCCCGCTGGTGCGCAAGGCGGGCGAACCTGTTCCCGACTGGCTTTTTGGGCCAGCGGGGCTGGCTGGTCTTCCCGCGCCCCTGCATCCCACGCAGGGCGTCAATATCGCGGTCGGAGTCGACATCATCGAGGTTGACCGCGTGCGCAAAGTCTACGAGCATCACGGGGAGCGTTTCCTCAAGCGCGTCTTCACTGAAATTGAAATCCGCCAGTGCCGGGGCAAAATCGCGCGCCTGGCCGGGCGTTTCGCTGTCAAAGAAGCCATTAGCAAAGCGCTGGGCACCGGCCTGCACGGCGTCGCCTGGCGTGAAATGGAGGTTGTGCAATTGCGTAGCGGGCGCCCCTCCGTCCGCCTGCACGGCAACGCCAAAAGCCGCGCCGAACTGCTCGGCCTGACCGGCTTCGATGTCAGCATCGCCGACCTGCAACTCTTCTCCATTGCCATCGCAGTTGCCGTCCAATCCGCATCCCCCTCCACTGGCGAAAGCAAAAAATAGCAGATGGAGGAAACAGCCTGAAAAATCGGCGATTTTTCAGGCTGTTTCCTCCATCTGCTATTTTTTGCTTTCTATAAGTCCGCTGTATCCAGCCAGATTGTGACTGGCCCCTCGTTTTTGAGGTCGATGCTCATGGAAGCGCCAAAGACGCCGCTGGCGACGGTTAACCCGTAGCTGGCCAGGGTGGTCTTGAATTGCTCGTAGAGGGGAATCGCCAGAGTGGGGGACGCGGCCTCGATAAAACTGGGGCGGCGCCCGCGCTTCATGTTGGCGTAGAGGGTAAATTGGGAGACAATCAGAATCTCGCCGTGAATATCGAGCAGCGAGCGATTCATCTTCTCTTCTTCGTCGCTAAAAATACGCAGTTGCACAATCTTGTCTGCCAGCGGCTTGATCTGGGCCTCGCTATCTTCCTGGCCAATGCCCAGCAGGACCAGCAATCCCTGGCCTATCCTACCCACAACCTCTCCTTCAACGCTTACGCTTGCCTGGCTCACGCGCTGCAATAATGCTCTCATTTTCTCCCTCGCTCATTGTGATGCATTTGATAATACACGTTTTATCATGAAAATGCTATGCTTGTAACTAACTGGCGGCGAGGCTTACAATAAAGTCCAGCCCCACAGGCGCACACTGAAGAGTCACTAACCTATTTGTTCTATGCTCTGCCTCCCCAAATCAACAAATATGATACAGTAGAACAGTAGCTTTTTTATGAAAAGCACAGCATCACAAACGGCGAAGATCATAGAAGCAGGTGCACAATTGTTTTGCCAGGCAAACCAGAGATTGTTTCATACCTGGAAAGCCTATCCTCTGGCTGAATGTGCATCTTTCTGTAAGGGTTACCGCGTGTTATGTATGAGGTGTTGGGCTCGAAAAGCGAGTCCTTCATGAAAAAAGAGTTCGATTAGATTGATGTCGGGAAAACTGGAATCCACCGGAGAGGCACGCAGGACAGGGTGGAGAGATGCTGCTGGCGTCTTTGCTCCGCTTCTGGTGCCGTCATCCTCGCCCCTGGATTATCAGCAACACAGGAGGTTTTGTATGGCAGATCAGGCTCTTTCGTTATCTAACTCTCCTGAAAAGCGCTCACTACATTCAAGAGCGCATGGAGCTCTTGACGCGGACATTATCATTAAGAATGCGCCAGACCCGATCTTTGTGGCAGATCTGGAGAGCAAGATCCTTTCAGCCAATGACGCGGTCTATGAACTGCTCGGTTTCCGCACGGACGAGGTACTCGAACAATCGCTTTCGCGTTTCATCAGTCCCGAGGAAACTCGCGAATTCACCGCCGCCTTGCGCGAGGTAATAGAGCGCGGCGTGACGCGTAACGCGCGTCTGAATCCGCGCAGCGCCTCCGGCGAGGTCATTCCCACTACCCTGAACGCTTCAGCCCTGCGCGACGCCGATGGTAAGGTAATCGGCGCAATCGGTATTTTGCGCGATATGCGCGAACTCGACAAGGCGCTGGCTTACTCGGATAGCCTGATCAAAAACGCTCCCGACCCGGTCTTTGTCTCTGACCTGGAAGGCAAAATCCTCCAGGCCAATGACGCAGTCTATGAACTGCTCGGCTTCAGACCAGACGAAGTGCTGGAGCAATCGCTCTCGCGCTTCATCAGCCCGGAGGAAACGCGTGAATTCCTGGCCGCCCTGCGTGAGGTGATCGCGCGCGGCGTAACGCGTAACGCGCGCCTGAACCCGCGCAGCGCCTCCGGCGAGGTCATTCCCACCACTCTGAATGCCTCAGCCCTGCGCGATCCCGATGGCAAAGCCATCGGCGCAATTGGCATCCTGCGCGACATGCGCGCGTATGAGCAAGTGGTGCGCGATCTCCAGGAATCGCAGTCCGAACTCCAGGAAAAAATTCTCGACCTGGAAAAATTCGAGGAAGTGGTGGTCGGGCGCGAGCTGAAGATGATCGCGCTTGAAAAAGAGGTCGAAAACCTCAGGCGCGAACTGGCCAAGTTTCATCCAGGTGGCCGGGGGTCGGCTGTATGACCGAAGCTTCTGCCCAGTTTCCAGCAGAGATAATGCTTCCTTCCACGATGGATCTGGAACAACTCCAGGCTGAATACGCTGAACTGAAGCGTAAAGCCGAGGTGCTTGAGAGCAATGTGCGCAAAAGCGAGGCCCGGCGGCGCGCGCTGATGCACATTCTCAGCGATCTGAATACCATGAACCGCAAGTTGAACGATCAGCGCAAGGCGATGATCCATATTCTGGCGGACTACGAACAGGATCGCCGGCGGCTCGAAAAGCAGACGGAGCGGCTTCACAATTCGCGCCGCGCGCTGATGCATATTCTACAGGACTCCCATCAATCGAATCTGCGCCTGGAAAATAGCCGCAAGGCGATGATCCATATCATGAGCGACCTGCGCGAAACCACCGAGGAGGTCAAGCGCCGCGAACTAGAACTGCGCGAGAAACAGGAGCAACTGGTGCAGGCTGGCAAACTGGCGACTCTGGGCGAATTGACCACCGGGATCGCCCACGAGCTGAATAATCCCTTGAACAATATCGGCCTTTTCATCGGCAACGCCATCGATCTGATTGAACTGGAATCCGTAGAATCCTCGCCTGAGCGCATTCTGCGCGAACTCTCCAGCGCCATGCAGCAGGTGCGCAAGGCCACTGAGATCATCACCCACCTGCGCACCTTTGGCCGGGCCGCGTCGGTCAGCTACGAGCCTGTATGGATTTTACAGGTCATCCAGAGCGCGGTCTCGTTAGTGCAGGAACAACTGCGCCTGCGCCAGATCGAGGTCCAGGTGCAACTGCCCGCGGAAGAGATTGTGGTGATTGGCAACTCTATCCAACTGGAACAGGTTTTCCTCAATCTTTTGACGAACGCGCGCGACGCACTGGCCGATATTCCCCACAAGACAATCACTATTGCCTGCACGGTCCACGAGGATATGGTGGAGATTCGCGTGAAAGACACCGGCCCTGGTATTCCACCGGAGATCGAGCAGCGGATCTTTGACCCCTTTTTTACGACCAAAGAAGTAGGAGCTGGCACTGGTCTGGGTCTGTCCATCACGTACAGCATTATTCAGGAGCACCAGGGAAATATTTTGCTGGAAAATCACGCCGGTACAGGCGCGCTCTTTCTGATCCAGTTACCGCGCGCCCGCGAGTTGCCGCTGGAAAGGGATCTTGCTGATGACTAAATTGCGCGTTCTGATTGTTGATGACGATCTTGCTCTGCTTCAGGCTCTGCCACAGGCGATTGGCCTGCGCATGAATGATGTGCAGGTAGATACTGCTGATTCGGCGCTGGAAGCCTTACAACGGGTGCAGGAGAACGAATACGATGTGATTGTGAGCGATATCAAGATGCCTGGCATGGATGGGATTACACTGATTGAACGCCTGCAGATCCTGTGTCCAGATACACCCACCCTGCTGATTACCGGCCATGGCGAACGCGACCTGGCGATCCGCGCTCTGCGAGTGGGCGCCTATGACTTTATTCAGAAACCCATCGACCGCGATTATTTTGTCTCTTCACTACAGCGTGCGATCCAGACGCGCCAGATGCGCCGTCAGATTGCAGAGCAGCAGCGCGAGCTGGAACAATATACTCACCAGTTAGAGCAAACCGTCACCGAACGCACCCGCGAACTGGTCGAGGCCAATGCCGCCAAAGATGTCTTCATGAGCATGGTCTCGCACGAACTGAAAACTCCGCTCACCACCCTCAAGGGGATCACTCAAATGCTCGCGCGCCGCCTGGAGCGCGGGGAGCAGATCGAGCTGCCCAGTCTGACCCTGCTGGAAAACTCGGTACGCCGCATGGAGCGACTGGTCAATGATTTGCTCAATACTTCGTTGATTGAAACAGGCATGTTTTCTATGAATCGCCAGCCAGGTGATCTGGTAGTACTGCTCCAGGAATTGCTGGCCGAACACAGCGAGGCAATGGGATCAACACTACATATCGATGTTCCAGTTGCTGAATTGACCAGCATGATTGATCGCGAGCGCATTAGCCAGGTTGTGCTCAATCTGCTCTCGAACGCGCGCAAATATTCACCGCCTGACGCGCCTGTGCTGGTCAAACTTGAGCGCCAGGGCAGCCAGGCCATCATCTCGGTTTGCGACCATGGCGTGGGCATCCAGCCTGAAAAGCTCGCCCACATTTTTGAGCGCTTCTATCGCGTACCCGAAATTGACGTACAAACCGGCTCCAGCAGCGGCGTCGGCCTGGGTCTCTATATAGCGCAAAAGATCATTGAGCGCCACGAGGGCCATTTAAACGTCACCAGCGTCCCCGGCAAAGGCAGCACCTTTACCATCATCCTTCCTCTTTTCTCTCAGCATGGACAGACCAGCCTCACCGGCTCGCCCAATGCAACCCGCGTGGAAGACGCGTAGCGGTCACCCGTTCCACCCAGAAGTCGTTTTTCGTTGACAGTGATAGGGCATTCCTCTATACTCTTCAATACAGGCATCTTGCCTGTATTCTATTTTGAGCCTGGGTATCATCCATAATGTATGAGACCGGGGAAAGGGGTTATGCATGCAGCCAGCGGGCGAAGAGAAACCCACCCCCACGTCAACGTCGGAGGCGGGCCGCAAAGGGGGAAGCGTGGTCCGCGAAAAATATGGCGAGGATTATTACCGGCAGATTGGGAAAAAGGGCGGCGACGCCCTGAAAAAGCAGCGTGGCAGCGAATACTACCGCGCGATTGCGCGCAAAGGAGGCGCGGCCAACAAAGCCAAATACGGCCCCGATCACTTCGCCGCCATGGGGAAAAAAGGTGGCAACGCAACCAAAGAGCGCCTGGGTTCCGAGTTCTACAGCCGCATAGGGCGGCAAGGAGGGCTCAGTTTCAAACCTGCGAACGGAACTCCACCACTCTCATCCGAAGAATCATAGAAAACAATCAATGTAAACAATAACAGACGAGAAGCCTGGAAAATCGGCAGTGCCGATTTTCCAGGCTTCTCGTCGGGTATTGTTTACAT
>DASVMX010000051.1:0-5870 GCA_036384215.1 Ktedonobacteraceae bacterium
AAAACAGGCAAAGCTCGCAGTTGCGGGCTTTGCCTGTTTTCTGTGGCGGTTCTGTATCCTATGCCGGACAGATCAGATAAAAAGGGCAGGTGGGACAGGTGAAGGCGTCTGGTTTGGGCGGGTAATCGTGGCTGTCGATGCCGCGGGCGGCTCGCTCGAAGTCGGTGAGCAGGCTCTCTTCTTTGCGCGCGGAGACTTTGATCTCCTGGATTTCGCCGGTGCTGAGGTTATGAGTCTGTAGCACGATCTCCTGCCCGGCGTGATGCTGGCGGCCCGCGTGAATATAGAAGAGTTCGCGCATGCCGGGATTGGCTTTGCTCTTGCTTTTGCCGTAACGCGTGCGCACGAATTTCGCGGGCTGATTCTCCGCCCCGGACTGCTCTACCCGGTCGATGGTGACTTCGACTTTGTGCCCGGCAAGGTTGACATCCAGGTTCTGGCGCAATTGCCAGTCGCCAATCTGTTCTCCCTGCAACTGGTTCTGGAGCCGCCCCGCGATCTCCTGACCGTGTTGAATATAGAGCTGCGCGAATGGGCCGCTTTCGTCGCCGTGGGCCTGCCAGTAGTGCTGGAACAGTTCAGCGGCCTCCCTGGTCTGTGCGCTCGTTCCGCTTTCTCCAGGCTCTCCTGCCTCTGCTGTCTTGCGCTCCTGCTCGATCAGTGCTTTGATGGTGGCTTCAGAAGCCTGCCAGAAAGGCAGGAAGGTGCCGTCATCGCGCCGGAAGCTGTAAAGAGTACTGTAGGCATAGCGGCGCGGGCAGGTCAGGTAGTCCTGGATCTGGCCGGTTTTGAGCTTCACGGGCTGCGTGGCTGTAATAAAATCATCGCTCGGCTGCGCGATGGTCGCGCCCTCAAACTCTTCTTCGACCTCTGGCACATGCTTTCCTGCCGTCTCCTCGGCTGGCTCCTGCCAGGAAACCCGCCGCACGCGTTCCTCAGGCAAACCGACGATCAGGGCGTCGACGTAGGGCGAGCGTTTGGCGTTCTGCTTCCCGTGACGATCGCTGTAACTAAGAATGAGCTGATCGCGGGCGCGCGTGGCTCCGACGTAGAAAAGGCAGGCTTCGCCGCTTTCGTGAGCACGCTCTCCTTCGCTTTCAGGCGGCAACATGCCTATGGGCGGCGGCGTGGCGTTGGGACGCCTGCCCAGGGGGAAGCGACTCTTCGTTAAACCGGGCAGGTAGACGACTGGAAACTCCAGGCCCTTGCTGGCGTGTACGGTCATGACGCGCAATTGCTCGGGCGCGGACTCGGCCTCTTCTGCGTCCCCGTCACGTTTACCTTCGATCTCCTGGCGCAGACTGAGTAAGATTTGCAGATAGTCGAGAAAGCCGCGAATCTGCTCCTGTAGATCTGGCTCGCTCAATGGCTCGCCCTCTGGCTCAGCAAGCTGCGCTGCGCGCTGGCGCCGCTCTTCCTGGAGACGCTGGCTATACGTGTGCGCGAACTGGAGCAGGCTGGCGTAGTCCGCGCGCATCATACGCGCCTGCCGATCTTCGCCAGCGAGCAAGAGATCGCGCCCCATTGACGTTTCCAGCATAAGATAGCGTGCAAGCAGCGACCAGACTGAACTGCTGTTGTGCAGGAGATTTTTAGAAATTCCCGCGAGCCGCGCCCACGAGCGTGCGCCCTCTGAACTCAGAGCCAGCGGCACCTCCTCGTGGAACAGCATGGCAAAAGGCGAGGTCTGGCGCGCTCGCACATCCAGGAGCAGCGCCTCTACATCCGAGCGTTCAAGCGGGTGCGCGGGCAAACGCGCGGCTCGCAGCAAGCCCATGCCGCTGCTGTTGACCATCAGGAGCAGCAGCGAGAGGATATTTTTGGTATGCTCCTGCTCCATCATTCCCCTGCGCGCTCCAGTCGGCAGACCGACTCTGGCCAGTTCGCGGGTAACTTTGCGCGCCACCGAGCGCGTACGGCAGAGCACAACGACATCTCGGCAGCTATAGCCCTCGGCCAGCTTATGCTGAATATCGCGCACCAGTCCGCGCAGCTCGCTGCCATCGTCCGGGGCCACCGCCAGCGTCACATAGGGATCAAATTCCGTCGCCCGCGCCGTCTGCACCGCGCCAATCCGCTCGTCCTGCTCCAGGATTGCACCCTTAAAAGCATCAGCCGACAACACAATATCTGGCCGCGAGCGATAATTGCGGCTCAGCGGCAAAATCACCGCCTCGGGATAGTCCTGCCGAAACTGGCCAATGTTCGCGGGGGAAGCTCCACGAAATCCGTAAATACTCTGGTTCGCATCTCCAACTACCCAGATCTGTTTTTTCTCCCCTGCCAACAAACGCAGCAAAATGCCGCTGGCACGATTGATGTCCTGAAATTCATCGACCAGGATGTGCTGGTAGCGCTGGAGAATAGCGGAACGGATATCAGCGTGCTCGCTCAGCAGTTGCACGGCCAGCATGAGCAGGCCGCCGAAGTCGCTGTCGCCGCGCGACATCAGGCGCTGCTGATAAAGTTCGTAGACTGCCGCGATCTCCAAAGCGCGCTCGGCAGCCTGCTTTTCTTCCTCGCTGCCCGCCTGGTTGAGCATGTTGATGGCCAGTTCACGATAGCGCGCGGGCGTAATCAACTCGTCTTTGGCGCGCGAAATAGCTTTGAGGAAATCTCTGAATGGCGAGGCCGGGTCGAACAAATTCTGGTAATGGTTGAGCGGCAGATTGCCCGCCAGGCCGCGCAGGAGAAAATAGCCCTCGGCGTCATCGACCAGCGCGAAATCCTGGCGCAGGCCAAGGCGCTGACCATGCGTGCGCAAGAGATCGGCACAGAAAGCATGGAAGGTGCTGATTGTGGGCGCGAGCTGTCCAGCGGACAGGATCTTTTGCAGGCGCTCCTGCATCTCTTGAGCTGCCTTGCGCGAGAAGGTCAGAGCCAGGATCTGTTCGGGAAGCACCCCCTGTTCTCTCAGGAGATATTCAGCGCGCCCGATCAGTGTGCTGGTCTTGCCGCTGCCCGGTCCCGCCACTACCAGAGCCGGCGTTGGCGTCTCAATTGCCGCCCGCTGAAATTCGTCATACGCTTTCCGAGCCGGGGCGGTCTGTTCCACTACGGCCTCAGCCTGCTCGGGCAGGGATTCCTGATCTGCCTGGTTCGATGAAGAGGGAAGCATGAGATATTCCGGCTGCTCGGTAAACAGGCCAGTCAGGCGGTTGAACATCGCGGCCAGCGAGACACCGAAGCGCGCGGCCAGGAGATCGGGCGAGTTTCCCTGGACCACGTAGAGCTTCCAGACGCGTTCGAGGGGCATCAGCAGTTCGGCGGCAAAGAGATTGGCAGCCAGTTCGCGGCGACTGCGCGGATCGTAGGCCAGCCCTGGACCCAGCAAATCTTCCGCCTGTTGCTGCGAAAGCAGGCCCGCGGCCTCTTCGCTGATATCCTGCCCCTGACAGGGATCGCCGGACGAAACGGGATGATCATCTGAAAAAGCGAGTTGTGCGCTGGCGGCGCGCGGCAGATCATGGCCAATCGGAAGATGGCTATGTAAAACCACGTGGCCCAGCTCGTGAGCCAGCGTAAAACGCCGGAATGCGGGCGACAGATCTCTGCACAGCCAGATCAGCAGCTCGCCTGGCTCCAGAAAGCCAAAGGTGCCCGCGGGATAATCGTCCGGGTGAAATGTCACCACCTCGCAGCCCAGCCAGCGCGCGATCCGTTCCACCGGCGTCTGGTCGTCCTGCCAATCTGGCGCTTCCCGCCGGAAACGCAGCAGCACATCCCGCGCCGCCTCCACAGCCTCCAGGCGCATAGACACATCCATAGATTCTCCTCAAAACTCCCCATTGAAAAGACTGCTTCTTATTGCAAAACCACTTGACCTTTTCGGCTTGTTCATGTAGCCTCCTTCAAGGCGCGGGCTGTCTGGTTGAGACTGCACATCGATCCGCTTGAGGATACTGAAACTATTGTACCATTCCTTAGCACCCTTTAGCAGTCGGAAACTCTCGCACCTGCTCATCTTTATTTCAGGGAAACGTCTGTGTGAGAAAAACATTCCAAAGAACGTATTGACATCATAGACAAACACATATATATACTCTGTCTGGTATAATCAATGGTATCAAAATAGTGCCCGCTCTTATCAATCACTACACAGCAGGGAGACTTTTTTATGGACTCGGTTCAAATCCTGGCTCAGGCGAGCACAGAACAGGGCTTTCCCAGCGACTGGCTGGTCTTTCCGCTCCAGCGCCAGAAGGTCATTATTGGCATTCTGGGCTGGATTTTTGGCGCGCTCGCGGGGGGATTGTTGTTTGTCTTTATGGCCCCCATTATGATCCCACACAACTATCTGAATGGGGCCTTCTCCGCGATTTTCTCGACTATCATTCTAGGAGTGGTGCTCTACGTCTGCCTGGGCAGTATCTGGGCCATGATCACTGACATCATACGCGTGCGCGAGGCAGGTAAACACGTCATCATTATTACCCCGGAAGATTTCGTCAAACAGGAGGGGAATAAGGTCGTCCACGTGCCGCTGCAATACGTCAAATACGTCACGGCCAGGGGAGCGCCGCCGGTGGAGACCAAAGAAGAGGTCGAAGAGGACACAAGATCCGCGAATGTCGGCTCCAGCATCAGCAGCCTGTTTATTGGACGCCGGGCCGCCTCCAGCCTGAGCAAGGGCGGTCTTGGCCGTCGCCGAGTACGCACTCCCACGACGCTCGCCTTTATCGACAGCCGCACCGATAAAGAGGTCGTCGTCGTCACCGACAAAGCCTACGGCGACCCCCACGAGATCGCAGCCAGCCTGAAAGAATATGCCGCGGGCGCGAGTGTCCAATAAGGAGCATTTAATGTTACTCGCCATCGATGTCAGTAACACCAACATCAAATTTGGACTCTACAACGGCGCCGCGGTGCAGCACCGTTGGGTTGTTTCTAGCGTGCGCCAGCGCACCGCGGACGAGTACGCGATGATTCTGAGCGACCTGTTGCGTCACGCGGGCTATACTTTTCTTGATATTGATGACATTGTTCTTTCCAGCGTCGTGCCGCCGCTCACCTCGGTCTTCCAGGATCTTGTCGCCAGTTATTGTCAGAAAGAAGCAATCGTGCTGGACTACAACCAGGATATGGGCATTAAACTGCTGGTGGACAATCCCTGGGAAGTGGGCACCGACCGCATTGTGACTTCGCTGGCCGCCCATCATCTCTATGGCGGACCCGCGATCATCATTGCCTTCAGCACCGCCACCACCTTCGACGTGATTTCAGCACAGGGCGACTTTCTGGGAGGAGCTATCGCTCCTGGCCTGGTGATCTCCGCGGAAGCACTGAGCAACGCTGCCTCGCGCCTCTTTCGTTTTGAAATGGTGCCACCGCGCTCGCCGCTGGGCAAGAACACTATTGAGAATATGCAATCCGGCGTCATCTACGGCCATGTCGGCCTGGTCGAGGGGCTTTTGCGCCGCCTGCGCCGCGAAATTCCTGGCGTCACCCATGAAAGTGATGTAAAAATCATCGCCCACGGCGGCCTCGCCCAGCTCATGGCCCCCCTCATCCCCGACATCCAGCACGTCAACCAGTACCTGCCCCTCGAAGGATTACGCCTGGCGTACCTCCGCATCAAAAAACAAATGTAATTATTCAAGATTCCTCAGCGCCGCAGGCGCGAGCACACTTTTGTGAAAGAAAGAGAGAAAACATGGGTCATCCCGAATTTTTGAAAGGATGAGCTAGAAAAAGGATCCCTCTGGTGGTATGCTTGAGAAGTAACCTACCAAACCTCAAGTATCCAAAGGAGGGATCTTCATGTTAGAACAGTATGCCATAGTTCCGCACGTTGCACAAGTCAAGAGGTTTGAGACGCTCCAGTTTTGCAAGCCCAGGCGGCTCCTGGAGCACTATGGAGCAGGAGTGAT
>DASVMX010000052.1:0-8997 GCA_036384215.1 Ktedonobacteraceae bacterium
GGCCCGCGCCAGAAACTCGTACTTAACTCTGTGCGAAGCGCCGCAGGCGCTGAGCACTCGGGAAGGCGACTAAAAAGTTATTGTTCCGCGTGCAGACCGGGTTTGGTCTGCCATTTATGGCGGGCCTGGATGTAGCGCACGGTGCCGGAGCGCGAGCGCATCATCAGCGAATGGGTGCGCGCGCCCCAGCCGAAGTATTGTACGCCTGCGAGCAATTCGCCGGTAGTGATGCCGGTGGCGGCGAAAGCCACGTCGTCGCTTTTCACAAGGTCGTCGGTGGTGAAGACCTGTTCCAGGTCGATGCCTTCGGATTTCATGCGCGCGCGCTCCTGCTCGTCGCGCGGCCAGACCTTGCACTGGATTTCGCCGCCGATGCACTTCAGGGCCGCGGCTGCCAGCACTGCTTCTGGTGCGCCGCCCGTGCCCAGGAGCACATCGACGCCGGTATAGTCTTCCATCGCGGCCATCATGGCGGCAAAGACATCGCCATCGGTGATCAGACGAATGCGCGCGCCTGTGGCGCGGATCTGCTTAATAAGTTCATTGTGGCGCGGGCGGTCGAGGATCACGACGCTAATATCGTCGATGCGCGCGTCCCTGGCCCTGGCGATCTTGTGCAGATTGTCGGCGACGGGCGCGTTAATATCGATCAGACCTCTGGCCGCGGGACCAACGGCGATTTTTTCCATGTAGAAGACACCTGGAGGCGCGGAATACATTGAGCCGCGTTCGGCGGTGGCGATGACCGCAATCGCGCCCGGCGAGCCATTGGCCAGCAGGCGCGTCCCATCGACGGGATCGACGGCGACATCGACATCCGGCGCAGCTCCATTGCCGACCTTTTCGCCGATGTAGAGCATGGGCGCTTCGTCCTTCTCGCCTTCACCGATGACCACGATACCATTCATGTCAACGCCGTCTATGGCCTGGCGCATGGCATCCACTGCCGTCTGATCAACCTTTGTCTTATCGCCGGTACCCATCCAGCGGCCAGCACTCAGCGCCGCGGCCTCTGTGACGCGCACCAGTTCCATGCCAAGGTTGCGTTCTTTCGTGCGGGATTGTTCAAAGCGAATCTGCTCAAAGGGGATTTCTTTTCCCATATCTCTCGCCTTTCCTGATATCCTGTACTAGAGTGTAATGTTGCGGGGCACGACCCGGCAGTGTTCCGAACGCATGATTGCGCGCAGATCATCGACCGCTTCCTGGAGACGACCATGGCGATTGAAGACCAGGTAGTCGTACCAGTGCTGTTCCGCCAGCTCCGCCTGGGCATTGGTCAGCCGCAACTGTAGCTCCTCCGCCGTCTCGGTCTGGCGCGCTTCCAGGCGCTGAACGAGTTCCGCGCTGGAACCGGGGTGCAGGAAAATAAAGATTGCCTGCGGGATAAGTTTGCGCACAGTGGTGGCTCCCTGAACGTCAATTTTGAGCAGTACATCGCGGCCAGCCTGCAAATTGTCGCGCATAGGCTGGCGCGGCTGGCCATACCAGTTGCCGTGCACATACGCGTGCTCCAGCAGTTCGTGATTGGCCACCATCTGCTCAAAACGAGCCGGGTCCACGAAATAATAGGGATTCCCTTCGCTCTCACCGGGGCGCGCTGCACGCGTTGTTACCGAGGGCACAACAAAAAAGTCGGCTCCCTGAGCTTGTAATGTGTGAATAACAGTATCTTTGCCCGCGCCGGAGGGCGCGGAAAGTACAAAGAGCAATCCCTGGCTGCGGGGGGTCGGTGTAGTCTCGTCGGGACGAGATTCTGCTTGTGTCATGTCGATGGGCATGCCTGTTTGTCCTACTGGCACCGGCTCTGAGAGGCAGGTGGTTTCCTTTACCTACAATTTGTAGTACTCTACGGGTGATTTCATCATATACATGCTTCGTTGTATCCCTGCACTGAGAGAGACGCGGCCTGCCGTTCATCTCGCCGTTGTAAAATGATAGCTACATGCCAGGCGAGGATCGCGCTCTAAACCTGTGATGGGACAACTATTTTTTGTATTGTACAACACAGGGTATTGCCCTGTGCAACAATGAGGTATGCAGCCCCTTTCACATGAGTCGCAATGGTTTTGATGCCCGTCGTATTTATTCGCGCAGATCATATTGCTTTTGCCTTGAAAGATCGTCGCGCTGGTCATGTCTGGCGAAAGGCTACAGGCGCAAGACGATGGGCGTCAAGGCCATCACTACATTCACGCGGGTGGAGAAGAAAGAGAGTAGATTGATATGTATATTGACGCAATGACGCTGGCGGCACTGGCGGATGAGTGGCGGGTGCTGCTGGCACGGGCGCGCATTGATACGATTATCCAGCCGACGGAGTATTCGCTGGCTTTGCAATGTTATGCGCCTGGCGCGGAGGGTCAGGAGGGCGAGGGAGGGTCGAAGGGACAAAACCGCTGGCTCAATCTCTCGACGCATCCGCAACTTGCGCGCGCGCATATTACGGCGCGCAAGCCGACGAAGATTGCCAGCGAGCCGCCGCCGTTTGTGATGTTGCTGCGCAAATATCTGGAGGGCACACGCATCGAGGCTGTTGAGCAGCCGCGTTGGGAGCGCGTGCTGGTGCTGGTGGCCAGCCATCCCAGCAGTCCCGGCAGCGAGGAGCGCACGCGCTATCGCCTGATTCTGGAGATTATGGGTCGCATGAGCAACATTATCCTCTGCAACGAGCAGGGGCTGATCCTGGGCAGCCTGAAACAGGTAGGCGCGGATGTCAACCGCTATCGCGTGATCGCGACCAACGTGACCTATACGCCGCCCCCGCCTCAGCAGCGGATGTTTGCCGGGCAATCTCTGCCGCGCCTGGAGCCAACGAGCGTGGCGGCGGCCCAGCTCTCGATCATTCCTGGCAACGAAGATGAGGAACCGACGCGGACAAGTGGCAAGAAGGGTCAGACGCCAGGACGCGCGAAGCTCTGGCAGATGCTGACGCGTAATCTGCTGGGCTTCAGTCCGCTGGTCGCGCGCGAGGTGGTCTATCGCGCGCTGGGCGACGCAGAAGCGCTGGTGGAGACTGTGCAGAGCGCGGAGAACTGGGAGGAACTGGCCTGGAATGTGCGCGATCTGAGCGCGCTCTACGACACACATCGCTGGCAACCGCTCCTGATCGAGCGCGTCTCCACGCCCGGCGCAACTCCTGCACCGCTGGCCTTCGCGGCCTATGTGCTGGAGCAGTATGCTGAGCAATCTGATCTGCGCGTTCGTCAATCGCCTTCGCTTAACGTGCTGGTGGATGAGTATTACGCGGGCTCTGAATGGCGCGACGCGATGGGCAATGTGCGTGCGCCGATCAAGAAAATTCTCCAGACTCAGCGCGAGCGCTGTAAGCGCAAAGCGGAGATTTTGCGTACGGAGATGGCCGCGAGCGAGGATGCCAGCCGCTATCGTCTACAGGGCGAGCTTTTGCTGGCCCATCAGAATAAGATCGTTCAGGGCCAGAGCAGCGCGGAGCTGGAAAACTTCTATGCCGGAGAGGGCGAGCCTGCCACGCTCCAGGTGCCGCTTGATCCGCGTTTCGATGCCGTGGGCAACGCCAATCGACTGTTCAACAAATATCACAAGCTGCGCCGGGCGCTGGCGCTGCTGCCGGAGCAGATCGAGCAGAATAACGCCGAACTGGCCACGGTCGAACAGTTTCTGGCCGATCTGGACCTGGCGGAGAGTCCCGCCGAAGTGGCTCTGGTCAAGGCCGAGGTGCAGGGCGCTGGCTATATGCGCGGTAAGCGGGTGGAGAAGAAGGCCAGGCAGCACGCGAAGGGCAAGGGCAAACAGGGCAAAGGGGGCAAGCCAGCCGCTCCCGGCGGTGGCGTGCCGCTATATGTCCAGAGCAAAGATGGCTTTACGATCTTGATCGGTAAGAACAGCCGCCAGAACGAAGAAGTGACTTTCCACCAGGCCAGCGGCGGAGACCTCTGGCTGCACGCGCGCGGCGTGCCCGGCGCGCACGTGATCATCAAGGCTGGAGGCCGCGAGATTCCTAAAGCCACGCTTGTCCAGGCAGCCGCGCTGGCCGCGTACTACAGCCAGGCGCGCGGCAGCACCAGCGTGCTGGTCGATTACACCCTCCAGCGCCATGTACGCCACATGAAAAATGGCGGTCCCGGCATGGTAATCTACGAACACGAAAAGACCATTCACGCTGAACCATCGATCCCTGATTGAGATCGTCATTGAGAAAGACCCGGCACCACAGGAACTACCGTGGTACCGGGTCTTTTTTGCTTTTGAGAAGAAGGCCTATCTTTTCCATTCAGCGTTTTTACCATCCTGTATCGGTATTTTTACCGTTTAATTTGTTTGCATATCAAGTGAAAATGGAAGGCAACAAGCAAACGGTATTGGGATTAGTGAGTGGTTGCGATGCTTTTGTTTGTGGGCTGGCCAGTGAAGTCTGGCCAGAGAACAACGCAGAGGAGTCCCAGGTATTAAATTATGAATGTATTCAGGGAGAAAAGAGCCTCTTTTGTCGGGAGCCAGATTGATATTACTCAACAAAAATCAGGTAGCGAAGCAGCGCAGCCTGTAGAAGATGTTGCTGAAGGGTCGAAGCATGGACACTGGTTCACGCGGATTTCCCCGCTCTGGCTCTGTCTGGTATTAGCTTTCGCTCTACGCATCTGGCTTACCGTACGTACGCACGGCACAATGGACGGTGACGAGGCGCTTCTAGGTATTCAGGCCGAACATATCTTGCAGGGAGAGCGTCCAATCTACTTTTACGGCATTCCTTATTTTGGCAGCCTGGAAGCCTATGTAGCTGCGGCTCTCTTTGCTTTTTTTGGACCCTCGGTGGCAGCTCTGCGCGTTGAGGCCGCTGCCTTTGGTCTGATGCTGGTCGGCGCGACCTGGTGGCTGGCTGATCTACTGGCGCAAGCTGCTCGTCTCCCATCTGTTGCCAGGAAGTGGTTCACTACTCTTGCAGCCCTGTTCGCGGCACTACCGCCGTTATACGATGGAATTGTCGAGATGCGTACCGGCGGCGGCTGGATCGAATCATTTGTCATTATGCTTTTATTGCTCATCTCGGTGTATCGTCTGACCACCCGCTGGCACGAGGGAGTCTCCTGGCGCGAGCAGGCCTGGCGTTGGGCTCTTGTTGGTTTTGTGGTTGGTTTCGGCATGTGGATTTATCCGCTCATTTCGGTTTCTCTTCTGGCGGCGGCGCTCTGGATTCTTTGCGATAGGTTGGGAGCGATTCTCACGGGCCTGAAAGCCGGGAACACACTGTCTGGAGCCTGTGTGCAGTCGTTGCAGAAACTTTTACTGGTGGTGTGCGCACTGCCTGCCTGCGCTCTTGGCTTCACGCCTGGCATTATCTGGGGTATCCAGAATAACTGGGCGAATATCCGCTACATTTTTGGCCTGGGCGGCGGCTGGAATCTCCAGCGCTTGCTGACCATTGCCAGGGTGAGTACACGCTACGTGGGATGCGTCGCACCGCGCGTGATTGGCGGTGGGACGCCATTAGAAGGGCAGTTGCTAACCGCGATTCATGCGCCGCTCGTGGTGATGGGGGGGATTTGTCTGCTGGCTTCGTTCGGCATGGTGCTGGCCTCTTACAAATGGCGTCGTCCCATGTTGCAGCGCGCGCGATCTCTCGCGGCTCTACCCGCGTTGTTTGGCGGCTCTTCGGCGGTCCTTTACTGCGTGAGTAAAGCTTCAGCTTCCATTCTTATCTCCTGTGATGCTGACTTTGGTGGCCATTATGCCGCGCCCCTGGTGCTTGCCCTGCCTTTTTTTCTTGCCACTGTTGTTACTTTGACCGGCATGGTTTTCTTCGAGCGTAGTCGATCCAGCGCGCCAGGGAGTGCTCAGTTTGAGACGAGCACTTCTGGACGTGCCCGGCGCCCGATGGGTGGGGTGCTGCTTCTGGGCGTGCTGCTCCTGGTCTATTTGAGTGGGCAGGCTGCGACATATGGGCTGACCAATCCCGATCTCGCCTTCCAATCGGCGTATTGCACCATCGCCCCTGCGAATTATCAGCCTATCATCGCGTACATGGAGCAGGAAGGTATTCGCTATGCCTGGGCCACGAATCTGCTTGGCTATCAGATTTCGTTTGAGACTGATAACCAGATTATCATGGCCGATCCGCTGGCGCGCATTCATCCAGATATTTCAATTAATCGTATTCCTGCTTACACCGACGCTGTGGCGAATGCCGAGCGCGCGAGCTTCCTGGTTTTTGTGAAACATGGAAATGCCCATCCACGCCTCCTGCAACTATTAGATGCGCGTCAGGTGGCATACAAAACCGCGTTTTTCCCTTCGCAGCCGGGTGTTGATGTCATGGTGGTCACTCCAGTTGACAAAACGGTTTCGCCTCTGGCCTCGCCAGAATTTGATCTCTTTTATTGTTCGACCCAATAACATTCCGAAGCTTATTAGTTATGTGGTGCTCTGCATCAGCGTTCGCGTGACGAAGGAATGCCCATCTCCTCGCGATATTTTGTGACGGTACGCCGAGCCATGGGAATGCCGCGGGTGCCCATGAGGCGGGCCAGTTCATCGTCGCTGAAGTGGTGGCGGGCTTCTTCAGAGGCGATCAGTTCGCGCAGAATATCTTTCACGCCCAACGAACCGTCGAAGAAGTCGGAGATGGGCATCAGCCGGCCATTGGGCAGGAGGGCGTATTTGTTGGCGGTGGCGCGGCTGACGGTGCCTTCGTCGAGATTCAGGCGTGTAGCCACTTCGGCGCGCGTCAGCGGGCGCAGGTAGCGCACGCCTTTCTCCAGAAATTCACGCTGGTAGTCCACGACCAGCTCGGCGACCCGTTTGAGCGTGCGCCAGCGGCGCTGGATGCAATCAATAAAGAAGCGCGCGCGTTCGGCATGATGATTGACATAACGCTGCATTTCTACTCCTGCCTGGTCGGGAGAGAGATGCAGTGGCCTGGTATTATAGCCCTGGCCAACGCGGAAGTTGTAGCGCTTTTCCTCAATCAGCTCGACCTCGTAGCCGCTTTCGCCTTTGCGAATGAGCACATCTGGCCGCACATATGCGGTGCCTGTGCGCGCGAAGTTGAGGTCGGCACTATAGCTGTGGGCGGGATAAGGATTAAGGGTGCTGCGAATATAGTGCGCGGCCTGGCGCACTTCTTGCTCGCTGACCTTTAATTCACGCGCGATCTCCTGAAACTGATTTTTGCCCAGGCGGTCGAGATAGCGCTCGATCAGCAGTGTGGCCAGCTTTCGCTCCGGCTCTTGTTCAGAAAGCGCCTGGAGCTGGATCAGGAGACATTCACGCAGATCGCGCGCGCCAATGCCCGGTGGCTCCAGACTCTGGAGTTGACTCAGGACGTACTCCACGCGTTTCGGCAGCACTTCCAGGTGTTCGGCGATCTCGCGCGTGCTGATCTCCAGGTAGCCGCGTTCGTTCAGGTTACCCACCAGTTGTTCGGCGATCAGCGCGTCATCGGGAGAGACCAGCGCCTCCAGTTGTTGGAGCAGAACCTCGGCCAGGGTCTGTCCCATGGGGATGCGGGCCAGGGGATCGAACTCCTGATCCTCGTCGTGCTCCAGCCAGCCGTAGTTATCGATGTCAAAGGCGCGTGATTCTCCCCACTGGCTCCAGAGTTCGCCTGGACTATCCTCAGCGCTGGTGGACTCGTGAGAAGAGAATTGCGTTTCGCTGGTCTGCGAGAAGTTGCCGCAGGAGACGCATTGAGCGCCCTGCATCACGGTGCCGCAGAAGAGGCAGATGCGCTGCTCGCGCACCTCCAGCGCGGGATTATCGATTTGTTCCTGGGTGACTGTATGTTCAAGCTCATCCGCTGACAGATGAAGAATTGTGCTCGATGTTACCAGCCGGGCGGAGACGCGCAGGGCATGATCTGGTTTGGGTGTAGGCTCCAGTCGCATATAGTTCCTCTTAGTGCAGAATCAATAGACCGCCATGGTTTGTGATCACCATCCTCGCCGCGCTCTGTGCCCGCTCCTGGTGGCGGGTACTCAGCATTGAGGAGACTGCAAAAAAACAACAACTACATCCATCCCCGTTGTTGTAGAGCCGCGGAAGCAGCAGCCTGTTCCGCTGTCTGTTTATTGCGTCCCTGTCCTGTCCCGGCAACCTGCTCTCCGAGCAGAACTTCCACCGTGAACTCTCGATCGTGTGATGGCCCTTCCTGGTTAGACAGCCGGTAGATCGGCGTGATTCCATCGTGCGCCTGCGCCAGTTCCTGAAAACGTGACTTGTTATCTTTAAAGAGCCGCCTCTCGACAATCTGGTGGGCGAGTGGTTGGATGCGCGGTAAGAGGTACGCGCGCGCTTTTTCCAGACCTTGATCCAGGTAGATAGCTCCCAGCAGCGCCTCGAAGGCCGAGGCCAGAATGCGCTGGCTGATACCCGCGTTGCGTTCTCCCTTGCCCATGCGCAAGTACTGCTCCAACTCCATCTCGCTGGCGAACTTTGCCAGCGTATCGCCTTTTACGAGCATCGCGCGCACATCGCTCAGCTCGCCCTCGTCCAGCGCTGGATAGGTGCGATAGAGAAAATCTGCGGTAATGCAGGCAAGGACGGAATCGCCCAGGAATTCCAGGCGTTCGTTGCACTGTTGTCCTTTGCCTGCTCTTTCATAAATAAAGGATCTGTGAGTCAGCGCCATCTGCAAAAGGGCCTGGTCCTGAAAATGCAGATTTAGCGCCTGTTCCAAGGTATCGTACATGAAAATTGATCTCCAACTCCACCTGGCCCTCTCTGCCGCGTTGCCGCTTGTGGTTTCCCCTTACCCGGCCATCTCGAACTCGTGAGCCAGAACAGCCATGCTTTCGGATGTCTACGAAGCGCATCCCGCTGGCTTTTGTCTGGATTGTAACTTCTCTACGAATCATTGTAACCCCTATCTCCCACGAACGTCAACCACGCCTCTTTTCCCTCACCCCAAGGGAGAAAGGGTCCGTTTTGAAAATCACGATGAGAAAATTTATTGCATAAATTTTCTAATCGTGATTTTCAAAACGGACGTAAAAGTTTTCCTATAGGAGATAATTTTGTGGG
>DASVMX010000053.1:0-29367 GCA_036384215.1 Ktedonobacteraceae bacterium
AAAAACCCGCCTGCTAGCGGATGAGTTCTTTGACGAACTGCTGGAAGACGTGCGCGTGATGATCAATATCGTCCGGCGTGTGCTGGATCGAGATTGTCCACTGGTCGTCGAGTCCAGGCGGGAAAAGGATGCCGCGGTTGGCCAGGAAGAGCCAGTAGGCATACGAGAGACGCATATCAACCTCCGGCCAGTCGCGGTAGTTGTAAGCCCGCTGGTGACGGAACATCGCGCAGCCCTTGGCGCCAAGCTGCGCCACGTGCATGGGCATGTCGTACTCATCCATAATCCCAAGATAGGCGTCGCCCAGTTGTCTGGAGAGATCGTTCGCGTGAGCGTGCGCCTCGGGAGTGAAGATCTCCATCAGGGTCACACGGGCAGCGGTCATGGTCAGCGGGTTGCCGTTAAACGTTCCCATATGGTAGACCTTTCCCTCGGCGATCAGGTCCATGATGTCTTTGCGCCCGCCAAACGCGCCAATGGGCACGCCGCCGCCAATCGACTTGGCCAGACAGATCAGATCCGGCTCGACCGGGTAGATTTCGGTAATCCCACCCGCTGCGACGGTGACGCCCGTTTTTACTTCATCGAAGATTAACAAGACGTTATGGCGACGCGTGACTTCGCGCAACTGTGTGAGGTATTCATCTCGCGGCAGCATAATGCCCACGTTCATCAAGACCGGCTCGGTGATGACCGCGGCAATCTCACCTTCGTAAGCGCTCAGAATCTGGTCCAACACCTCGGCATCGTTATAGGGCGCAATGATGGTGTTATTCTTCACGTCGCGCGGAATACCCCTGGTCGCGGGCACTGTGTTCGGACGCTCGTACGGCCCGGCATCTTCCAGCGCTGGCTTGGTGCTCATCATCAGTGTGTCATGATGGCCGTGGTAGCTCCCCTCGATCTTGACCACCTTGTCGCGCCCGGTGAAAGCCCGCGCCATGCGGATTGCTTCCATCGTGGCCTCGGTGCCAGAATTGCAGAAGCGTACCTGCTCCAGCGGGGCAAAGCGGCGAACCAATTCCTCGGCCACATAGACATTGTCCGCGTGAGGCAGCGAATAGAGCAAGCCATCGCCAAGCTGCTTGCGCAGTGCTTCATTCAGCACCGGATGAGAGTGCCCTACCAGCAGGCTCCCAAAGGCCATATGGAAATCTGTGTATTTATTACCGTCTAGATCCCAGATTGAGCTTCCTTCTCCCCTGCTGATAAACAGAGGATAGGGTGGCACCGCCTGGAACGAACTGGCTACGCCACCCGGCAAACTTTTTTTGCCTCGCTCATGTATCTCGTGCGAACGCGGCGTGCGTTTGCGAAACTCGGCGTCCTCGCGAGTTATGATCTCTTCGACCACTTGCCGGTCGATGGTTAGGGGTTCCCGAAGCATTGCGGCTCCTTTCACGGGAAAACAGGAACGAGAAAAATACGCTCTGTATCTACCAGATTCTACATATCACTGATACCAATCTCATTGTAACCGAAAACCCAGCGGCAATGCAATGATTTAGCAGGAAAATGGCAATATTTCTACGAATCACTATAGTGCAGACCATGTGACCAATGGATTTCGTACTTTTTTCGCATTCGCTACAACTTTTCCCCAAAGATCGCCTGCTTCGGCACGCGCCTGGCCAGGCTGAGGCGGAATCAGCGATTGCGCTCGTGGCGCACAAAGAGCACTGGGCGCGACCACCTGGCCATATCCTTTGACAAATAAACCAGACATGCCAAAAGCGCTGGTGGTATCTCCACCAGCGCCGTAAATAGTACAGTTTACCCCTTACTGGCAAGCGTACCAGAGGGCGAGGTAACGCGCGAGTCCACCTGTCTACCAGAGGAAGGTTTGCGGGTCATCCAGCCGAAGAGGCCGCAGGAGACGAGCAGGAAGAGAATATAGATGCCACCCTGCAAAAAGGTTGGTTCTTCGGAGTAGCCAATAAAACTGTGCAGGAGATCGCCGAGGGTGCTGGATTCGCTGAGCAGGTGCGAGGTGTTCCAGAGCGGAGCGGTGCCAAAGGCCAGCCAGCCCAGATCTTGCATGTTCTGGATGGCGTCAGCGAGCAGGCCAGCAGCGAAGATGAGCAGGAGAATGCCCATGACGCGGAAAAAGAGGCGATAGTTCAGGCGGTATCCCAGCCGATAGATCAGGACACACAGTACAACCGAGGAGAGAATTCCCAGCAAACCGCCAAGCAGGAGCAACCAGCCATTGGTCTGAAAAGCAAAAGCCAGCGTGAAAAAAGCGCTTTCTACTCCTTCGCGCCCAACAAAGGTAAACGCCAGCAGCCCAAAGGCAAAGCCGGACCCTGCTGCCTGCGCTTTGACGGTTATCTCTTGCTTGAGTGAACGACTATGCTTTTGCATCCAGAAGGTCATGCTGGTCAGTAAGACAACGGCGACCAGGTAAGTGCAGGTTTCAAAAATAGTCTGGCCGGTGGTGTCAGCATAGGAATGAACAAGGGTAAAAAGCAGCACTCCACTCAAAATCGAGCCCACAAGCGCCAGGCCGACCCCGGTCCAGATGGCACGCGCCTGTTTCATCTGATCAAGCTGGCGCAAAACGGCAAAAAGAATGCTGACAATCAGGCTGGCTTCCAGCCCTTCACGCAGGTAAAGCACATAAGTTGCAAGCATGTTAACCTTCTCTATCGACAGAATTTTCTCTCCAGCCAGGGTTCTCATAGATAATCCCTAGTTGGCCGATCAGATATTAGCACGCCCTAATAGAGAAAGTCAAGAGCTAGCCATACTAAACACATTTCAAAGGCGCGTGACCCAGATTTTCGCGGGCACCGCGTTGTTGATGAGCACTTCCTGTTCGCCGACCTGGAGACGGCAATCCGTCGCGGGGGCGTCCGCTGCCGGGACAGATGGCGCAAGCACGGTGAGTTCGGTGCCGGGTGTCAGGCCTTTGTCGTGCAGATAATGGATCAGCGCTTCTTCGTCTTCAACGACTTCAGATATGCAGAGAATCTTGACGATCTCGCCCTGAGCGACGGTTGAAAGGCGAATCGCCTGCTGGTCCTGGAGATAGGTACGCGCGCTGGGAACCTGGCCAGGAATGGGATTGCCATGTGGGCAGGTGGTGGGAAAGTTCAGGCTGGTCAGAACGCGCTCTTCGACCGCGCCAGAGATAAAGTGTTCCAGGCGGCAGGCTTCTTCGTGAACCTGGTGCCACTGCATACCCAGCATATCCACCAGGAAGCGCTCGGTCAGGCGATGGCGACGCAGCACGGCTTCTGCGGCGGTGTAGCCCGCTTCGGTCAGGCTGACCTGGCGCCGCTGATCCATTTCAACATAGCCGGCTTTGACCAGCCGTTTAAGCATCTCGGTCACGGTCGGCGGGGCTACCTGAAACTTCTCCGCCAGGCGCGCGCCGATGACGATCTCTTTCTCAGCTGCCATGTTATAGATGGCCTCTAAATACTCCTCGACAGTAGCCGTCAAGGCTTCTTCGGTCTTCACAACGCTGGTTCTCCTTCCGTTGAAACGCGATTTCTCTGCCAGGAGATTTCTGCGTCCCAACATATTCGCTTTTATGTATTCCGCCCCTGGCTATAGTGAGAACAGAAAGGAGTCGATCATGAGCATTGCATCAGTAGACCATCTTCCTGATCAAGCCAGGTTACGAGTAAAACCTTTGCTTATTTCTGCTACATTCACTCGTCGCCTGTGTGCATCGAGAAAAAAACTGGCGCTCACGCTGCTGAGCGTTCTCTTACTCTGCGCGAGCCTTGGCGCCTATGGCCTGCACAACAGTTTGCTGGGCGGTCAGGACGCCGCGGATAGCTGCGGTTGGTATACGATTGAAAATGGCGACACCCTGTCAAACATCGCCTGGCACTATCATATTACCATCTCAAAGCTGGCGCGCGCCAATGCTATCCGCAATCCAAATTTGATTTTCGTCGGTCAGCGCATCTGCGTTCCTCACCGGGGAATGAGCGCGGTCAGCGGTATTACGCGCCACGGCATTGTCCGCTGGTACGCCTATAACGCGCTGGGCTGGTCGAATCGCGTCCAGGTGCGCCACCTGCTCTATCGGACAGCCGCGCGCCACCACCTGCCTTCAAGGCTCCTGCTGGCCATTGCCTGGCAAGAGAGCGGTTGGAGACAACATGTTATTGCCTGGGACGGCGGCATCGGCGTGATGCAGCTCATGCCCTATACCGCAATGGGCATCAACGCTGGCATTGGTCGTCTACTTGATCCCTACGACCTCGAGGACAACCTGGATCTCGGCGCAACGTATCTCCAGTGGCTCTGGCAAAATTTCCATGGTGACCTGTCCAGGGTAATCAGCGGCTACAACGAAGGCGGCTGGGCGGTCAAACATCGCGGGATTTTCAACTGGCGTTATGTCAATAACGTTATGGCGCTTATGCACAATTTAAGTTGATTGATAATGGATGGGTCATAAGATTGCTGGCGGTGGGACCGCCAGCAATCTTATGACCCATCCATTATCAATCAAGCTGGTTTTGTCTTCGCGACGTAGGCGTCGACGTTGGCGCGCATCTCGCTTATGCTATCGCCGCCGAATTTCTCAACCCAGGCTTCGGCCAGGGTGATGGCGAGCATGGCTTCCCCAACGACGCCGCCCGCGGGCACGATACAGACATCGCTGCGCTCGTAGCGGCCTTCCGCGACGTTTTCTCCGCTGCGGATATCAACGGTGGGCAGGGGATGGGCCAGGGAAGCGATGGGTTTGACGCCCACACGCACGACGATGGGCTGGCCATCGCTGATCCCGCCTTCGATTCCACCCGCGTTGTTGCTCAGTCGCTCCCACTCGCCGTTTTCGCCATGGCGAATGACGTCATGGACCTGCGAGCCAAACCGGGTGGTACTCAGGAACCCGCTGCCGATCTCGACGCCTTTGGTCGAGGGGATGCTCATCATGGCTCCGGCGATTCTCCCGCTCAGGCGACGGTCCCACATGCCAAAGCTGCCCAGGCCAATCGGGACGCCGGTCGCGACGACCTCGAAGACGCCACCGCAGGTCTCGGCTTTGCTTTTACATTCCTGAATAAAGGCTACCATCTGCTCACCAAGGTCGCTATTGCCGCAGCGCACCGGCGAGGCTTCCACCACCTCCCAGTAATCCCCTCCGAACTGCTGGTAGATAGCGCTGCGCTCGTCGTCGCGGCTGCCTACCGAGCCAATTGAGAGCACATGGCTGTGGATTTCGACGCCAAATTGTTTGAGCAGGGCCAGGCAGACCGCGCCTACCAGCACGCGCGAGGCCGTTTCGCGGGCGCTGGAACGCTCGATTACGTTGCGAATATCCTGGTGACCATATTTGATCAGCCCGGTAAAATCGGCGTGCCCTGGCCGCGCCAGTGTGACAGGTTCAACCTCTTCCTCCACCGGTGTGACGCTCATCTTGACCTGCCAGTTCTCCCAGTCGCGGTTATTGATCTCCAGCGTGACCGGCGAACCCAGCGTCAGACCATGGCGCACGCCTGAGCGGATGATAACCTGGTCTTTCTCTATTTTCATGCGCCCGCCGCGTCCATAACCACCCTGGCGGCGCGCCAGGTGAATATTAATCTCCTCCGCGCTCAGCGCCAGGCCAGCCGGCAAGCCCTCGATAATAGCTGTCAGCCCCGGCCCATGCGATTCGCCGGAGGTGAGAAATCTCAACATAGTTGTTCCTTTTTTCTATCTACAGGCCCAGAGCAGCGCGCATGACCTCTTCTGGCGCGCTCTGCCCCGTCCACAATTCTAATGCCAGCGTTCCCTGGTAGAGCAGCATAGAGAGCCCGTTCAACGTCAGACATCCATGCTCTGCCGCAGCGCGTAACAGGGGTGTCTGCGGCGGATTAAATATCATGTCCATGACCAGGGCCGACGTGGGCAGGAGCTGGACATCGATCAGCTCGGTCTCGTCGCCCGGCTTGAGGCCAACTGATGTGGTATTCACCACTACTTCCGCTTTCGCGATCATCTGCCTGGCCTCCTGCGTTCCCAACAAGACTCCCTGGACTGGATACGTCGCGTCTTGCTGGCGCAAATGTTCGATCAGGGCCACGAGCCGCGACTCTGTGCGCCCCAGGATGGTCAGCGCGCTCACCTGGCTATCCAACAGCGCCGCAATCGCTCCACGCGCTGCGCCGCCGCTGCCGAGCACAATAGCCTGTTTCCCGTGTAGAGTAAATCCCGGCCCGCCTCGCTCCAGCAGGGCGCGCAGAACCCCTGGCGCGTCTGTATTATACCCGCAAAGGCGACCTCTGCGATTGACGATTGTATTGACCGCTCCGATGCGCCTCGCCTGGGGATCGATCTCGTCCAGCCAGGGCAGCACAGCCTCTTTGTGAGGAATAGTCACGTTCGCGCCCAGCATCTCAGGCGCACGCAGCGACTGCACACGCGCCTCCAGTTCGCTGGCCTGCGTTTCCCACAGGTGATAACGGGCCTCGATGCCTAACGCGGCAAAGCCCGCCTCCTGCATACGCGGTGAAAGCGAGTGCGCTACCGGGTAACCGATCAGGCCGCTCTGTCTCATGATTGCACGTTCCCAGGCTGGCAGACCGCCGCGATGGCCTCACGCACAACCTCTACCGGCACGTCGCCGTACATCTGCGCCTGCCCTATGCGCCCGGGCAAGATCCAGCGCGTGCGCCCGGCCTGCACTTTTTTATCGTTCTGCATAGCAACCAGAATGGCCTCTCCATCGACTCCCGGACACTCCACGGGCAGCCCGATGGCCAGCAATAGCCTGCGCTGGCGCGCCAGGTCGTCCTTGGAGATCAGCCCGCGCGCGACCGCGATGCGTCCAGCGACCTCCATGCCAAGCGAAACCGCCTCGCCGTGCAGCCAGGTGCCGTACTCGGTGATTGTCTCCAGCGCGTGACCAAAGGTGTGGCCATAATTGAGGATATTGCGCAGCCCGCCATCCTTCTCGTCTCCCTGCACCACGTCCATCTTGATGCGGATACAACGCGCTACCACCTGGGTCAGCAAATCCGCGTCGCGCCGCTCCAGATCAGGCAGACGCTCCTCTAACAGAGCAAAAAGCTCCGCGTCCAGGATCACGCCGGTCTTGACTATTTCCGCCCAGCCCTCGCGATACGCACGCTCCGGCAGTGTGAGCAGTACCGCGGGATCAGCAAAAATCAAGCCGGGCTGGTAGAACGCGCCAATCAGATTTTTGCCCAGCGGATGATTGATGCCGGTCTTACCGCCAATCGCGGAATCGATTTGCGCGAGCAGGGTAGTCGGAACCTGCACCAGCGGCACTCCACGCCGATAGCTGGCCGCGACAAAGCCGGTAAGATCGCCAACTACGCCGCCACCAAGCGCGACCAGCGGCTCCGAGCGCTCGGCATGGTGCTCAACCAGCCAGTCAATGATCTGCTGGAAACAGGCAAAAGACTTGCTGCCCTCGCCTGCCGGAACAGTAAAGATAAAAGGCTCCAGGCCAGCCTCCACCAGCAAATCGCGCGCGGCGGCAGCATACAACGCCCCAACGGATGAATCGGTAACAATAAAGATACGCTTCTGACTGCTCAAGGCCTGGAGAGCTGCCGGCAACTGACAAAAGCTGCCCCACTCGATCACTGCCTGCGAGACCACGCCCCCCAGGCGCAGATTTGAGGAGACTCGCGCCGAGTCGGCGGACAACAACTGCCCATTCGCCAGCGCGCTCACAATCACCTGGCTGGCCGCGGTCTCAGCGTTAATCGCTTCGGTCGTGATATGAACCGGCGCCTGTTCGTACCAAGCAGCGCGCGTCTCCAACAAATTGCGCAGACGCTCATGCCCATCAGGACCGGCCACCAGCGGGCGATAGGCGTGCTCACCCGCGTCGCGCAGATGCGCCTGAATGCGCTGCCAGGCCGTCTCCACGCCGGTTCGCAAATACACCGTCAGCCCCTGCTCCCCCATAAACGCGCGGTTCTCTTCCCTGGTCACAACCCCGCCTCCGGTGGAAACCACCACTCGTTCGCGACTGGCCGCGTCGCGCAGCGCCTCGCTCTCAAGCCTGCGAAAACGCTCCTCGCCATACTCCACCAGCGCCTGCCCAACCGGCACCCCGGCACGCTCGGTCAGGAGATCATCAGTATCGACAAAATCCCAGTTTAATAAGCCCGCAACGCGCCTGCCCACCGTCGATTTTCCCGAACCAGACAGGCCCGTCAAAAAGATACGCTGCATGAAAAAAGCTCCCTTCAGCCCCCTTCGCATCATCACGTGTGGCCCTTATTGTCAGCCAGTCCCCCGCCTCATTGTGGAGTCCTTTGAATATTCGTCTATTATAGACGAGACGCGGAGAATAATAAAGCTCGAAAAATGAGCCAGGTTTCTCCGCGCATAACGGAGGCAAGCTCCTTGTTTTGCCATGCAATGAGTGCAAAATGGCAAAACAGGGAGCTTGACTCCGTTATGCTTACTTTACTCCCCACACGGTCTGGAAGTTCCAGGTGGAGTGGAAATCCGCGCCCGATTCTTCAGTAACAAGCTGCTGGCAGAGTTCATCGTAGTCTTCACTGATCGTGCCCCATTTCTGGAGGAAAGGACGCAGGGTATGCGAGGCTGAAATCAGATTGTCGGCGTAATCCTTGCCTTCAGGAGTCCCCGCGTGATATTCAAGCGCGTGTGCTTCGGTTTGGATCTGCGAGAAGCCATGCTGAGTCACAAGCTCTGGCAGTTTGGCGGTCAGGCCAGTCGATTCTTCAGTGAAGAGGTGGCCAGAGCGGTAAAATGCACTGAGAACCATCCGGTTAATCCGCGTTCCCGCGTCACTGCTGCTCTGGTGCATGATCTCCTGCTCCGTGATACGCACAATGCCATCGGGGCGTAAAATGCGAAAGATCTCGCTGAGCAGCTTGGGCCACTCCCAGGTGCGCAGCCAGCTCCCGCCCAGGCGCATGTTGACCAGATCGAAAAATCGGTTGGGAAATTCGAGCATGCGCAAGGCATCCATGATATGAAACTCTACACGCAGCCCCAACTGCTGCCCCTCTGCCTCCTCGCGCGCATAAGCAATCATGCGCTGGCTGATGTCGATGCCCGCAACCAGCTCGATTTCTGGATACGCCAGGGCCGTCTCAATCGCCCAGCCACCCGTTCCGCAGCCAATATCGAGCACGTGCCGCAAAGCTGCTGGATCGGACTGCTCCGCCAGCACCCCACCCATCGACGCGGTCAGAAGCTGATCCTGGAGTGTCAAACGCACAAGCTCGTGCTGATTCTCTCTGTCCTGGACAATATACGTGCTGGGTTGCTCGATCTTGCGTGGTTCAAAGGACATGGCCGATTTCCTCTCTTTTTGTCAGGCCTTGAGCGCTCGTTCCTTTTTTAGAGTTAGTGCCAGATCAGGCTCTATTTTCCCTTATTCCAGACGAGAAGCGATAGCCTGTCGAGCAATCCCTCGGCTCAGTGCTTCTCAAGATCAGGCCTGATCCCTATGAAGGCTCTCGTTCGGAGGCGCTAAGACTTTCTCTAGCCATGCATGTGTTTCTTGTAACAATAGCGCGGCTCGGGAAGTCACAACAGATTCGGACAAAGCATGCTCAAACAAGGAAGAAACCTTCGCAAAGTCTAACGAGATACCTACAATAGCTTGAGCTTCTAACTCGTTATAACTACGAAGCCCTTGCAATACAAGCCCTAAAATATAAGGGTGCGGTGGTTGTTCTTCATAAAGTTGTACCAGCCTGGTTCTTAACTGATCCTTCTGCTCGTCTCTCAATGGCAACTGGAGATCTCTGGCAATAGTGGGTCTATTGACGGCGAGTAAGCCAAGAAGCTCCATCCCCAGGTCAATGTGTTCTTCCCACACTGCCTGTAGACTTTTTACTAATGCCGGGTTATCTACTACTTGTAGTTTCGGAAGATTGCTGATCTGCGCAAGTATCCATAAGAAGCGGCAGAAGTCGTCTAATGATGTATCGTCGTTCAACAGATCTGATCTGTTTTGTTCGTCAATGAGTTTACCACATATCTGGGCCAGTTCTTTATCAATAAAAGCATAGGTATTCCAGAGAAAATACCCTATATCTTTCGCATTAGCTACGGCCAACTTGTCAGCTATGTTTGAAGTCGCTAAGGTCTGGCGAATAATCTGTATATATTGTGTGTCTATATTTGCCAGACCCCCTAGAAATAACTGAATATCATGTAAATCACTTTCAAGAAAAAGATCCTGAAAATTTTCATTTTTTACAAATAACCCAAAAGCTTCATTTCTAAGAATTTTCCCTTCTTTAGGAATTTGCATGATGCGATGAAGAAATTTGCCAATCTCCGATAGCGACGACGAAGCAAACTTTGCTATCAGAAATTGTTCACAAAAAAGGTTATAGCTTTGCTTTATATAATAATAATAATATTGCAGAAAACTACCCAGGTAGCGAAGAGGGGATCGTCCAAACATCTCAGCTAATTCTTGTGAAGAAAAAGACTGAAGAAATTGTGGTCGAAGGTTCTTTGGAAGAAACTCTAACAGATGGTTAGTATCTTTGATATTCGCCTCTTTTAAAACGTAAAGAGAGGCCAGGTGCTTCAACGTCATAACTTTCAAGAATCGATGAATCATTCCCTGAGAAGAGGCTCTTAAAGAACGTAGAAACCAATAAAGATGCTGAATGTTATTGATTTGCATGTGCTGAACCATATACTTGATATCGAGAGCTTCAATTACCTCCTGCCCTGAAGAAACTTCCAATTCCTGCAAGAGAGCTAAAGTGTGCGACGCAACAGGTAAGGAACTGTTTATTATTTGCGCGGATAATGTGGAAGCAGGAATGCTTTCTAAAAGAAGCTTTGCCTGAGATGGAGCAATCCTCTTCAGAGCGAATGCCATCCAATTAAGGCCTTGAAGGTCGTTGATTTGCTGCATGTGCTGAACCATATGCTTGATATCGAGAGCTTCAATTACCTCCTGCACTGAAGAAACTTCCAATTCCTGCAAAAGAATCAAAATGCTCGCCACACTGGAACTGTTTATTATTTGCGCGGATAATGTGGAAGCAGGAATGCTTTCTAAAAGAAGCTTTGCCTGAGATGGAGCAATATCCTTCAGAGAATTCAACATAAGAGAAGTAAGATGAAAATCCGATGTTTGAACACGCTTAACGAGTTGTTCTATGTCTATTTCAGCAACCAGCTCAGGCGCAATCTGCATATCTATCTTCCCAATACAATGAAGAGCCTGCCCTATTTGAAAAGGTGTTCCCAAAACTACCTGTGAAATAAAACTCGGTCTACTTGATTCGCTGGATATCCTTACTAACAGATGAAGTAACTCTCGAGCACAAGCCAGATCTACGGTGGATAAACTGCTGAGATACTGCGTGGCCTCGAAAATTTCTCCTTTTTCAAAGCGGTTTCGGGCGCATTCCTGCAAAGCGCGCTCTTTCAATAATCTTTGTAAAAGAGATATTTGCCGCTGGCGATAAAGCCTGTAATAAACAAGGCTATAATTGCGAGGTTCAGTCAGAAGATAATCACGAAGCCCTTGAGCTATTTCGTCTTCAACCACATTGAGATCTACGTTCCCCTCTCGCCGATAAATGTCTGCTTTGAAAATTTCCTGGGCCTCAATGGAATGAAGTGCAAGCTCGTAGAGTGTTCCATAGCGATGCACGACTGTCCCGGAGAGGAGTTTCTCTTTTCTGAGAAACTCCACTTCGTGCGCCGGCAATGCTTTCACAAACTGCTCATGAACCGGAATCTCATACTGCCAGAGGGCACACAGGGCGAGGAGAGTTCCTCTGTTCTTCATATCCTTGAGATATTTCTCGCTCAACGACTTATATACTTTCTCTTGCGTTAAGTCGCTCAGACGACCACCAATCTCACGCCATACTTCCAGACGGATTCGGGAAATCACGAGATTGTGGGCATGTTGCTCTTTCAGGACAGACTCATCATTCTTCTCCAGGGCCATGTAGCGATCTGGATTCTGCTGTTGGTACACTTCTATATATTTCTCTAGTATGCCATGGAAAAGCTCTTCAGGCTGGACTTCTATACTTACACCGTCTCCGTTATCCCACAGGTCAAAATAATCTTCACTTTCTTCTTCTTCCAATGAAAGGATATCTGAAGCTTTTACAGGAGATCTTGAAACCAGTATACACTGAGCATGTTTTAAAGGTTTTTCTTGCCAACAGGTGCAAAACTCACTTATCTCTGCTGGCACAAGATGGCAGTTATCCAGGATATAGAGACTTTCCTTGCGATCGCTGGTCTGGATGATTTGATACAAAGATTGCCCATCTATGACCTGTTCTTCGGAAATGTCCAGATAGAAGACTTTGTAATGCTTCTCTTTCTGAAGCTGGTAGGCCAGTGCTAGAGCAAGAACCGTCTTTCCCGCCGCAGGTCGCCCAGCTAATAAGACGCGGTGATGTGCTTCCAGGAGCCTCCGCATATCAGAAAGATATTTTTCAGAGTAATAAATCAGATCTTCTGTAAAAATTCTGGCTTTAGAAAATCTAAATCGGGTGAGATAGTGATCCAACGTCTGAAAATAACGTGGCACATTTAAAGGCTGTTCGGAGATATCGCCTTCTATCCTCTCCAAAAGAGGTATGAGATCTTTCCTTATATCCTGGCCGCTGCGTTTAGTGGGACCTCCTGCTGTGTAATATAACACTTCGAGCACCAGATCAACGTTGGGAAAGATATCATCACACAAAGCATTCGCAAGTTTGTCTATATCCTTAGAACTTCTAGAGGGGTTTGTTCCTCCTAACCAGCTGTTGAAGGTTGAGCGAGAAATATCTGTTCTAGCTAAAAGCTCTGCCTGACTTAGACCTGCCCTTCGACGAAACAACTCCACCCATTGTCCAAAATCCCGATTCATCAAAATGCGGCCTGTGCGGTCCATCTACTATCCTCCTGATAACTTCTCAATATGTACATGAATTGGACAAAGATCGGACAAAATGTCCAGATTAACTGCTCGGCAGGCCGGTATCATAGAGGTCGACTAGTCACTGAACAATTCGATGATGCCGGCATCATCGCTACTCAACAAGGAGCGATGACAATGATTGGGAACAATTTCTGGACCTGGCTCGCCGTAGGGATGATGATGATCATGCCGACCCATTTTGAGCATAAATGCGACGAGAATGGCGAGAAAATGTACATTCTCGCGGCTCACCTCTGGTCATATAGCGCGCTTTCACGCCCTGACGGATATCGCCATCGAGTATTCCACGTCCACATTTCTCTCATTGTGCAATTGTGGAACAAGTGTAAGTGGCTATCTGGTATTGGTTGGGCCATAATCAGCCAGTTACAAAAACAACAACCTCCACAAGTGTAAAAAGTGAGAAATGACGAACAAGAGGCTGCTTTACAACTTCCCGTTGGAAAAGCGGCCTTTTTTGATCGTTCTTGAACTCATTTGAATTCAACACATCATATTAACGACACGCCAGCTAACTCATTACAAAAAGGATCAGATGCAGCTTTGCTGCAATAAGTATAGCAAAATTGAGATCTTTGCACAAGTATTTCTCCACATTTGACACGATAGTGCAAAGCCACTAACACGTAATAAATAGGGAAATTTGTTACAGAGGCAATAAGAGGTGGAACGAATGAAGAAGAGCAGCCGAACCTCGCCACTCTAAGGCAGGTCCGCGTCACTACCGAAAGAGAAACTGACCTGCTGTCAAAAGTAATCGAGAGAAGAGAAAAAATTTTTAGCCGGCTTATCGAGCGCTCTCGCAACTCGTTTTCAAATTGGTCAAGATCCATATTGAATATTCATTCAAAATGTGGTACGCTTGCAATAAGACGATTAGATTGGCTCCATGAAACAACGGACGACGTGCAAAGAAGGACGGACGCATGGGTGCAAAGCTCGCTCGCGAGGTTCGTCGCGAAGAAATTACCGCCGCGGCGCGCGATCTGTTCAGCCGCAAGGGTTTTCATGGCACAAGTGTGCCAGATATCGCCCGCGCTGCCGGGATCAGTACCGGGCTGATCTACCACATCTTCCCTGGCAAAGACGATATCCTACAGGCTTGCTGCGAGGAAGTCGCCGCCCTCCACCTGGACTTCTTTCAACAGACCATCGACATTGCTGACCCATTGGAACGCTTCGATTTTATCGTGCGTGAACTGTATAAAGATCTGGATCAAAGCTCAAAACGCATCCTGATTATGTACCGCGATAGTTCAATACTGCCCCGCGAAGTACGTCAAAATATTCTTTTCATGATTAAAAATCTGGATCAGCATTTTCTGGAGCTTTTTAAAGAGGGGCAACGCCTGGGCGTCTTCCGCGCAAATATTGTGGAACCGCGCGTGCTGGCAGCCAATGTGCTGGGTCTGGGACACCTGTGGGCACTCCAGAAAACCTGGCATTTCGCCCCGGAGATCGACCTGGAGACGTTCACAAACGCTCAACTCGCCTATTTTCACGCTCAACTCTTACCAACAGTCCGGGAACCATCATCGGACATCCCTGACCAGCCAGCCGGAGACAGCTCGCCCGGCCCGACGACAATTCTGTAAGCAGTCCTTTCTCACGACGAGGTTTTTCTCGCAAACAAAAGGAATGCACGTCAAATAACACAGACATCCCTATCTGTAGACATCTGTATCGTAAGCGTATTTTGCCTGGCAGTATGGGGAAACTATGGGGCTTCTCCCCTGCCCGGCGGCCAACCAATGCAAAGGAGCACAACCATGGATTTTAGCCTGGACGACGAACAGAAGATGGTGCAACAGACGGTACGCGATTTTGTCACTCGCGAGCTGATTCCCCTGGAGGGCCAGGTGCTGCTCAATGAGCGCGAGGGACGACACGGTCTGGAACTCGAAAAGATGCGCGAACTGCAACAGAAAGCCAAAGATATGGGCTTCTGGGGTATCAATACCCCGGAGGAGTACGGCGGGGCCAATCTTGGCCCGATCATGACCGCGATTATTACCATGGAGCTGGCTCGCACCTTTGTGCCGTTCGGCTTCGGCGGCACGGCTGACAATATCCTCTACTATTGCAACGAGGAACAGAAACAGCGCTATTTGATCCCGACAATTAACGGCGAGCGGCGCTCCTGCTTCGCGCTGACCGAGCCGGGCGCGGGCTCGGACGCGGCCAATATTAAGATGCGCGCGATTAAAGATGGCGATGAATATGTGCTCAATGGCGAGAAGATTTTCATTACGAATGGGAACGAGGCCGATTTCGCGATGGTCTTCGCGGTGACCGATCCGGTGAGGGGTGGGCATGGCGGCGTGACCTGCTTCCTGGTGGATCGCGATATGGGCTGGACCTCCAGCTATATCCCCACGATGGGCGATTGGGGCCCGGCTTCGCTCTACTTCGAGAATGTGCGCGTGCCGGAAAAGAATATTCTGGGCGAACTGAACAAGGGTTTTAACCTGGGCATGCAGTGGATTGGCGCGGGCCGCTGGCGCATTCCTGCTGGCGCTGTCGGCACGGCTGAGCGCGCGTTACAGATGGGCATTGACTATGCCAAGCAGCGCGTTTCGATGGGTCATCCAATCGCCGAATACCAGGCCATTCAGTGGATGATCGCCGATTCGCACGTGGAGATTGAATCGACGCGCTGGCTGGTGCTCTACGCGGCCTGGCAGGCTGAGAACGGGATGGATGCGCGCCACGCCTCTTCGGTGGCCAAACTGCACGGCGCGAATATGGTCAATCACGTGATTGACCGCGTGATGCAGATCCATGGCGGTATGGGCTATACCAAAGAACTGCCCATTGAGCGCTGGTATCGCCTGGTGCGCCTGTATCGCATCTTTGAGGGAACCGACGAAATTCAGCGCTATATCATCTCGCGCAACTTGATTAAGGGCAATGTCAAGCAGGGGGAGGCGTTCTAGATGACGCGTCCTCAGGCGGCAATTGTGGGCGTGGCCGAGTCTGATCTCGGTCGCACCCCTGATAAAACGGTGCTCCAACTCCAACACCAGGCGGCCAGGGCGGCTCTGGAGGACGCGGGCCTGGGCTTTGGCGACGTTGACGCGCTCTTCTGCGCGGGCGGCTGGGCCTGGGCGCCAAATCTGATGCTGGCCGAGTACCTGGGCATTCGCCCGAAGTACACCGATTCCACGAATATCGGCGGCTCGTCCTTCGAGGCCCACGTGGGACACGCGGTGGCAGGCATTGAGGCTGGTCTGTTCGAGGTGGCGCTGATCACCTATGGCAGCACGCAGCGTTCCGACCGCTCACGCAACCGCGGCGGCTACACCTTCAAGTTGACCGAGCAGTTCGAGCCGTCCTTTGGCCTGCCAACGCCGGTGGGCGCTTACGCGCTCGCGGCTACGCGCCATATGTACGAATACGGCACGACCAGCGAACAACTGGCGGAAGTTGCCGTAGCCACGCGCAAGTGGGCCGCGATGAACGAGAAAGCAATGATGCGCGAGCCTATCACAATCGCGGATGTGCTTTATTCGCGCTGGGTGGCCGAGCCGCTGCATCTGCTGGACTGCTGCCTGGTGACTGACGGCGGCGGCGCGGTGGTAGTGACAAGCGCGGAACGCGCCCGCAATACACGCAAGGCGCCGGTCTGGGTGCTCGGCCACGGGGAAGCTCATACCCACAATTCGATCACAAATATGCCCGACCTGGCCACTCACCAGGCCGCGGTGGCCTCCGGGCGCGATGCATTCGCAATGGCCGGGCTGACTCCCGCGGATATCGATGTGGCCGAGATCTACGATTCGTTCACGATCACGGTGCTGATGACGCTGGAGGCTCTGGGCTTCTGTGGACGCGGCGAGGGCGGCGCTTTTGTCAGCGGCCAGCGCACGGCTCCCGGTGGACCGTTCCCCATGAACACTAACGGCGGCGGACTCTCCTACTGCCATCCGGGCATGTACGGCATCTTCCTGCTAATCGAGGCTACGCGCCAGCTCCGCGGGGAGTGCGGACCTCGCCAGGTGGAAGGCGCGCGCGTGGCCCTGGCTCATGGGACCGGCGGCGTGCTTTCGTCGGGCGCGACCGTTATTCTGGGAAAGGACTGAGTGAGACGCTATGCCTGGACATCTTCCAGCTTCTCTGCTCGCGCAAGATAGCGATTCGCGCCCCTACTGGGAAGGTCTGGCCCTGGGCGAACTGCGCATTCAGCGCTGCAATGCCTGCTCAAAGGCGATCTTCTATCCACGCGCCATCTGCCCGCACTGTTTCGCGGATCAACTCTCGTGGATCGTCGCCAGCGGCAGAGGCACGATCTATTCGTACACAGTCGCCCACCAGGCCTTCGGACCATTCGCGGAAGACGCGCCCTTTGTCGTGCTCATCGTCGAACTGGAGGAAGGAGCACGCATAATGTCGCGCCTGCTCGACGCTCCCCGCGAGCGTGTCACAGTCGGCGCGGCGGTTCAGGTGACCTTTGAAAAGGTCGAAGAAGATCTGACCCTGCCATACTTTCGCCTGCTTGAGTAGGTACTCATAACCTGCCTGGCTTTAACGATGTTGTTAATGCATGTATATGCGAGGTACTTACACGAATGACACAGTCCCAGCATGTATCAGCAGAGCAGCTTCACCGCTTTTTTCGCCCACGAAGCATCGCCCTGGTAGGAGCGACCGACAATTCACGCTGGTCGATCTACACGTTTGAAAATCTTAAAAATGTTGGCTTTCCTGGCCCAATCTTTCTGGTGAATCCGAACCGCGAGATCGTACACGGCGAGCGCGCCTATAAGACGCTGAGCGATCTACCTGAGCCGGTTGACCTGGCGTTTGTGATGGTGTCAACGCCGCGGGTCCTCGCGATTGTTCAGGAGGCCGCGCGCCTGGGTACGACAAATTTTGTGGTGCTTACCTCTGGCTTCAGTGAAATGGGTGCAGAGGGTGCGCGCCTGGAATACGAGTTGCTGAGCTTTGCCAGAACGCATGGACTGACCCTGCTTGGCCCGAACGGCAACGGCTTTATCAACGTGACCAATCAGATTACCCCGTATGGCCTGCCCATTGCGCTGCCGCTCAAGGCTGGCCCGGTAGGGGTGGTGCTGCAAAGCGGGGCGCTGGCAAGCGCGGTGCTGGCCTTTGCCCAGGGACACGCCATCGGGTTGAGCCTGCTGGTGGCCATGGGCAATGAGACAATGATTTCGGTCACGGACGTGGTAGATTATCTGCTCGAAGACGACTCCACCCGCTCAATCGCGCTCTTCCTGGAGAGCATTCGTCATCCCAACGAACTGCGCCGGGTGGCGGAGAAGGCCCGCGCGCTGCGTAAGACGATTGTGGCGCTGAAAATCGGACGCAGCGAGGCCAGTTCGCGCGCGGCCCTGGCCCACACTGGCGCTCTGGTTGGCAACGATGCCATCAATGACGCCGCGCTGCGCCAGCTCGGTATTATCCGCGTCTCTTCGCTGGAAGATCTGCTGACAACCGCTGGATTGGCCGGCTACACTGAACCGCTGCCCGGACGCCGCATGGGCGTGGTTACGCCATCAGGCGGAGCCTGTGATATCATCTCGGACCTGGCGGAAGAGAGCGGGCTGGAAATCCCTGAGTTCGCGCCAAAAACCATCCAACAACTGCAAACTGTGCTGCCAGCGTTCTCAACCTGCCATAATCCGCTGGACGTGACCGGCTATGTCGTGGTTGACTCGACGATTCAGCAGCGTTCGCTGGAAGTCGTGGTCAACGACCCTGAAATAGATTTTGTGCTCAATCTCACGGCCACCGAAAGCGGGCGCGAACTCACGCAGGAAATGCTGGCCGCGACCTTGCCTATGTACGACAACCTCGCGCGCATTATCCAGACCAGCCCGCGCCCGGTCGTGCTGGTCTCAAACACCTGCATGGACCTTTCGCGCACCGCCCGCGCGGTCGTGGAGCGCACTGGCCTGCACTTTACCGCAGGCATGGAGCACGGCCTGCGCGCGCTGGGACGTTTTCTCTGGTGGTCTGAATTTATCCAGGCTGCACCCGGCGAGGCATCTCCAGAACCGCTGCCAGCCATCGCGCGCGACCAGCCCTTCACAGGCGCCTGGTCCGAAGCTCGGGCACGCACTCTGCTGGAAGAGGCTGGCATCCCCACGATACCTGCGCGACTGGCCACTACACCCGAAGAGGCCATTCAAGCCGCGCGCGAGCTTGGGCTACCCGTGGTGCTCAAAATCCAATCAGCGGATCTCCCCCACAAAAGCGATGTGGGTGGCGTTGCGCTCAACCTGGAAAGCGAGGAAGCGGTCAGCGCGGAGTTCAACGCCATGCTGGCGCGCGTCCAGACCAGGCGACCTGACGCCGAAATCGAGGGCATCCTGGTCAGCCCGTTACGCCCACCTGGCATTGAACTACTGGTGGGAATTGTGCGTGATGACCTCTGGGGTCCGGTACTCACGCTGGGCCTCGGTGGTGTCTGGACCGAGCTTCTCAAGGATACCACTACACGCGTTTTACCAGTGCGGCGCGAGGAAATCACCACTATGCTGGGCGAACTGCGCGGCGAGGCCCTCCTGCGCGGCGCACGCGGCCAGGAAGGCGCGGACATACAGGCGCTCAGTCAAGTCATCGAGCGCGTCTGTTCCCTGGCTCTCGCGCTTGGCCCAGGCTTGAACGCGCTGGAAGTTAATCCGCTGCTGGTCAGAGGAGAGCGTATCGAAGCGCTGGATGTTCTGGTAAACTGGCAAGCATAACGTATTTTAGTTTATTCGTTGGAGGTATATTGCTATGGGAAAATTTGATGGCCGCGTGGCCTTTGTCACCGGAGCCGGACGCGGCATTGGAGCCGCTACCGCGCTGCGCCTGGCCGAAGATGGCGCGCGCGTCGTGCTCGCTGATATCGATCCAGAGGGATGCAAACTGATCGCCGCTCAGGTTGAGCAGGCTGGCTCGCAGGCACTGGCCGTGACCTGCAATGTCGCGGACCACGCCAGCGTTGACACGGCGATCCAGCAAGCGGTTGATGCCTTTGGCCGCCTGGATATCCTGGTCAACAACGCCGGGGTGCTGCGCGATAATCTACTCTTTAAGATGAGCGACGATGATTGGGAAACTGTCATGAACGTCCATCTCAAGGGCGCCTTCCTCTGTAGTCGCGCGGCCCAGGCCCACATGGTTAAGCAGAAATACGGGCGCATCGTCTCGCTCTCGTCCACCTCGGCGCTGGGCAACCGGGGCCAGTCCAACTATTCCACGGCCAAAGCTGGCCTGCAAGGGCTAACCAAGACCCTGGCCATCGAGCTTGGCCCCTTCGGCATTACCGCTAACGCGGTCGCGCCTGGCTTTATTGATACTGAGATGACTCGCGCAACCGCGCGCCGCCAGGGGCTCGACCCCGACCAGGTCATCGAAAACGCATCAAAAGTCATCCCGGTCAGGCGCGTCGGCCAGCCGCGCGATGTCGCCAATACCATAGCCTTCCTCGTCTCCGAGGAGGCCGGCTTTGTCAGCGGCCAGATTATCTACGTTGCGGGCGGACCACGCGCGTAACATTTGAAATTTTTAAGGAGCAAATGGATGTTCGACGAAAGCAAAATCGGTCAGAGCTTTGCGCCTTTCACGTATGAAGTGCCGCGCAACAAGATCCATGAACTGACCGGCGCGATTGGCGATAGCAATCCAATCTACCACAGCCGCGAAGCAGCCCAGGAGGCTGGGTTCCCCGATGTGCCGATCTCGCCAACCTCCCCGACGCTGTTTAATTTCTGGGGCAACCGCAAACGCGGCTCCGGCCTTGCCGAGGTAGGCATTGATGTCTCGCGTATCCTGCATGGCGAGGAAGAATACGAGTACATCGCGCCCATCTATCCCAATGACGTGCTCACCGGCACCACCACCCTGGTCGCAGGCAAAACACGCCCGGGCAGCGGCGGGCACTCGATGGATATCCTGACCATGGAAACGCGTTATGTCAATCAGCATAATCAGCATGTGCTGAGCGCCAGAACGACCGTTGTTGTGCGAAGTTAGAGCCTGGATTGCGAAAGGAGCACAGCACATGTCCACTCAGACACGCGCCGGAGTCTATGCCGAGGATGTCAACATTGGCGATGCCATCCCGGTCCTGACGACCGCGCCCGTAACCCATCTCCAGCTCGTGCGCTACGCGGGCGCTTCGGGCGACTTCAATCCTCTACATACCGATCCTAAAATCGGCGAGATGATCGGCACTGGCGGCATTATCGCCCACGGAATGCTGATCATGGGCTTTGTCGGCCAGATGTTAAGCGATTACGTCGGACCGCAAGCTCTGCGTAAATTCGGCGTGCGCTTCAAAGGCATGACCCACCTGGACGATGTCATCACCTGTTCAGGTCAGATCACCGAAAAATATGAAGTTGACGGCGAAACGCGCATCGCGGGCAAGGTGCAGGCTGTCGATCAGAACGGCGATGTAAAGGTCAGTGGTACCTTTGTTGCTGCCGTGCAGCACCGCAACGCCTGATCGCTAGCCGATGCGTGTCAAGCGCACCAATTATCGATCACTACGGCCATCCTGGCCGCGGCGATACAGGCATTTTCCACGCCTGGAGCAATGTTGCGCCAGGCGTGGGGAAACGCCACCCCGGTGCTTCGAGCTTCGACCAGCACGCTCGCCTGTTTTCCTAATCGGCGAGTCACGACGCGACAGGCACTGGTAGACAATCCTAAACCGTGCTTCTGGCGGACGGCTCTGAACGGCCAGCGCCGCGCGCCAGGGGCAAACACGGCATCCCTTTCGTTCACTTTGCCGGCTCTCTTTTAGATTCGTTTTCAGGAAAGCGTTAGCACGCGGCAGTGCTAGCCAACGACTCTCAAGGAGGTTCTATGAGTACCCTGCAAATTGGAACCAGGCATCGTTATCTTGAACATTATCCCACCAACGGCAGACGCATCTGGTACCTTGCCCTGGCAGTCATCGCCACCATTATGGTCTACTACGAATCCTATGTTCTCCCCTCGGTAGCGCCCTTAGTCCTGGCCTCATTCAAACTTGACGTGCCAACCTACACACGCATTCTGCTGGTCAGCAATCTGATTGGCGCCATCTCAGCCATCTTCGGCAGCCTGTCAGACCGCATCGGGCGCAGTAACCTGATCGTCTATGGTCTGCTCATCACTGGCCTGGGCACGATCATCATGTCCCTGATCAACGTCCTCTGGCTCTTCTTCATCATGATCGGCGTGCTGGGCTTTATCGAGGGCATTATCCTGGTCGCCACGCCTGCCCTGGTGCGCGATTTCTCGCCGCGCTTCGGACGAGCGCTGGCCATGGGATTCTGGACCGTCGGCCCGGTAGGAGGCAGCGTCCTGGCTACTACAGTCGCCAGCCAGACCCTCACGCCCACAGGCACCTGGCAATCCCAGTATGTCATCGCTGGCATCGTTGGCGTGGTCATCTTCGCGCTCTGCTTCCTCTTCCTGCGCGAACTCTCGCCCGGCCTGCGCGACCAGATTATGAATACCATCAGGGAGAAAGAGGCTGTCGAGAGCCGCGCCGAGAGCATTGACGTGGAAAAGGCCGTAGAACATCCCTGGCGGCAGATGCTCAATCCTCGCCTGATGATCAGCGCCTTTGGCATCAGCGTCTTCCTGCTCATCTATTACGCGGCGGTCGGCTTCTTCCCCCTCTACCTGAACAGCATCTTCGGTTTTAGCGTAGCGGAGGCGAACAGGCTGGTCAGCGTCTTCTGGCTGGTCAATGTCGCCGCGGCCATCATCATTGGCTTTGTCTCCGACCGCACACTGGTGCGCAAGCCCTACATGCTGGCCGGTAGCCTGACTACGGTGGTAGTCACAATCCTCTTCATTGGCAGAATCGGCATCCCCACCAGCGGAGGGTTGATGATCGTCTTCCTCAGCCTCTTCGGCATCACCATGGCAGTGGGTTACGTCACCTGGATGGCCGCCTACACCGAAACCATCGAGGACATCAACCCTGCGCTGGTCGCGACCGGCATGGCCGTTGAAGGCTTCATTCTGCGCATGATCGTTGTGCTCTCTACCCTGGCCTTCTCCTTCGTTGTCACCAACAAAGCGGACGGTTCCCAATGGGCCTCCTGGTGGTGGGTATGCACCGTCGGCGCCGCCGTCTTCATCCCCACCATCTTCGTCGTCTCCGGCTACTGGCGCCCTGCCAGCACCCGCGCCGCCGCGCAAGAACGCTCCGTCAGCCTCGAAACCGCCTTATAGAGTCAAATTCTCTGATTCCACGGCAAAACGAACGTGACAGGAAAATTAATAATTTTCCTGTCACGTTCGTTTTGCCGTGGAATCAGGAACATGCGTACCTGCTTCAGAAAATCCGCAAGAAATTCTTCAGCCCGCATATCTTTCCCTTAACCTAAAGCCCGGCAAGATTTGGAGAACTCATGACGCGGCTTAAAAAGCGGCTGGAGGTGCGGGAGTCGACGCGTTTGCCAATGCGAGCCATGAAGACGTTGGCCGGCTCCATGCGCACATTGGGCTCGGTGGTCGGGTATTCGGCGAAGCCCTGACCGGCGAAGAGGCGCGCGATGAGTTCGCGGTAGCGATACATGCTCATGTCCAGCCCTTCGGTGTCCCAGTGCCAGGAAAGACCAACGGCGAAGAGTATCATGTCTTCCAGAGCGTCGAGCTCAAGCGCGAAAGCAAGGAGCTGGCTGGCCAGGCGCAAGCCACGCCAGTTTGAACTGACTTCGATGGCCACTTCGTAGACATTATCCAGGCCTTCCCACCACTCGTCGCCGGGCGCGATAGTTACCTGACCGACAATCTCGCCGCCTGGCGTGTGGGCAAGGGCAAGCGCGCAATCGGGGCTGCGGGCGATGTTGAGCAACAACTGCCATTCGCGCTCAGGCAGGCGCGCGAAGGCGCGCAGACCCTGGTCTGGACGCAGCCGTTCAACCATCGAGGGCGGACAAAAATCGCGCAGGAGCAGCGGGCCGCGCTGAGTTTCCAGGATTTTGCTGCGCGAGGGTACGTTGCTGCCGCGCAGGTGCAGCAGATCGACCAATCCGGTCATTGGCGAGACACGCCTGGGCCGGCGGAAAGCCTGGCGCAGGGACGAGGAAAGCAGCAAATGGCGCGCCAGCGCGGCTGTCTGGCGGTTGGTATGGCTGATCTCCCAGCGCCTTGGCAGCGGCGGGAAATCTTCGCGCTGATCGACAAAAGTCAACGGGAAATTGATGCTGCCTCGCTGCTTGCCCATAGCCTGCTGCTCCTCGCCCTCTTCCTCCTGCACTTTGAGCCACGCAGGACGCCAGCGCTCAATCCAGCTTGCAGGCAGTTGCTCGGGAAGCTCCTGGCCAGACATCTCAGCCCAGACCATGCTCCAGACACGGGGCACAACGCGAAAGAGATCGTAGCCACCGCCGCCCAGAGCCAGCCAGCGACCCTGGCAATACGTGTGCGCGAGTTCGTGCGCCAGCTTGATCTGCGCCTGAATGCCACGCGTGGTCAGACTGAGATGCGTCAGCGGGTCCCAGGCATGGGTGTCGCAGCCGTGCACCGTAACCAGCACGTCGGGCGCGAACGAGACCAGCAGGGGCGGAATGATCGCCTCCATTACTTCGCTATACGAATCGTTTTCGGTAAAGGGCTGAAGCGGCAGATTAATTGAGTAACCGCGCCCCAGGCCGGTGCCCATCTCCAGCACATCCCCGCTGCCCGGAAAGAGATAGCGCCCGGTTTCGTGCAGCGAAATAGTCATCACGCGCGGCTCATCATAAAAAACTTTCTGCACACCATCGCCGTGGTGTGCGTCGAAGTCGATGTACAGCACACGTGCCTCGATTGCGCGCAGAACATGAGCTATGGCAATGGCCGCGTCATTATAAATGCAAAAGCCAGAGGCACGCGCGGGCCAGGCGTGATGGAGACCACCAGCAGGATGAAAGACGTGCAGGGGCCGTTCCTCGGCGCTGGCAAATTCGCCACCCTCCGGCAAACCCATCAACGCGCTCAGTCCCACCAGCGAGCCGCCCGCGATCAAGGATGTGACTTCGTGCATCCCCGGTAGCGGCGGCGTATCGCCCTCTGCAAAACCATAGTCAAGCTCCAGGTGCTCACGCCGATGCGCTTCGTCCAGGCCAGGTTGAGCACCTGATACGCGCTCGCTCAATTGTTGTACAGCGTCGATGTAGGCAGGCGTGTGAACCAGTTCCAGTTCCGCACGAGTGGCCGCGCGCGCTGGCAGGCTGGCTCGCGCATTGGTACGATTCCACAGGCCGCTATCCTCCAATAAATCGATGAGCGCGACCAGGCGCTGGGCCTTGAGTGGATGTTCGGGACCAAAATCATAATTGAGTTCCGCCGCGTCAAAAATCAGGCGCGCTCTGGCGGGCGCGGTCACTTCTGCCTTGTGTGCCATGCTGCGTCCCTTCCTTTTTCTAACAGAATCACCTGGCGTATTCGGTTTCCCCTCTGGAACGAGGCCAATCTCAAAGCGGGCTGGGAGATAGCGCTGAATTCTTCTTTTTCGATCAGCTCAAGAATACTGCAATTCACGCATTTTGATCCTGGTCTGCAAATGTGTATTCGATATGTTCTTCCTGCAAACGCAGCAAAAAAGGCGCGGGATTGATGGTACCCAGGCGCAGAGTAGCTGCGCGCGGAAGCGTGCCCTGGAGCGGCGCGGCTACCACGCTGCGCACCCGAATATGCAATTCACTGGCCAGCGCGAGCGCCCGCGCGAGCGGCTGCATATTTCCGTGGTGCAGGGGAATGGTCAGTTGCATCCCCGGCTCAAAGACGCCCAGCGAGCGCGCCAGCGCGGTCAACAGATCGCTACGCGTCAACAAACCAACCAGCACAGGCTGGCCCTCCTGCCAATCATCCGGGGACGCGAGCGGTTCGCTCTGCTTGTCCAACTTCTCACGCCCTTCTCCGCTCTGCTCAGCGTTTGCAGGCTCCGCTTTCGGCTCGTATTTAATCACTGGCAGGCAGTTTAAGCCGCGTTCAACCAGGAGCATCGCCGCGGCTGCCACGCTTGTGCCAGGAGTCACGCGAATCAGCGCGCGATGCATGATCTCGTAAACGCGCCGGCTCTGCCAGGGCGTGCTCGCGCTGTTTCCCGCTCCCTCGCGCTCCAGAGCGACCGCCATATCGATATCCTGAGAGGTGAGAATGCCCTCAAAAATCAACGATGCCTGCTTGTTTTCAGGCCAGTGCCAGGTAGCTGCGCTAGCCCCTCCGCTCACGACGGGGAGATGATGAAACTGATGCTGGCGCAGCAAGTTGGCCGCGTGACTCAGAGTATCATCGGGTGACACGGTTATAAGTTCGACCGTCATGATTTCTTTGACAATCATGTTGCTCTCAATCCTCGCCTTTGTGCTTTCTCCGCGCTTCATTCGCTCTCGCTATAATAACACAAAATCGGCTCACTGGCCGTCACAAAATGCTCACAAAACCCCGCAAACATTTGAGGGCCGATTTTGGTACACCGAGGGACGGAATCTGTTTCTCATTTCGCCTCCATAACCCTTCCATTGTCATCCAGATAAAGCCAGGGGAAACTCGTCTGTTGCGAGGCAACAGACGAGTTTCCCCTGGCTTTATAATCGAAGATAGCTGGTACTTCTCTATATTAGCTGTTCAATGAAAGGGTCAGCGAGGGTTCGGGCATGGGACGCTCGCCGGGGAAGGGAACGACGGCTGTGCCGAGAACGAAAAATTCGATGACGTGCGATTCCCACTGGTAACTCCCCTGGCTCAGGTTGACATTGACGACATTGGTAGCCTGGAGCGCGCTGGCTTCGGCCTGCATACGCCCCATGGCAAGGTCGCGCGCTTCGTAAAGCCCGAAGGTGTAGTTGGTCATTTCGACGTTGCGGCCAATCTGATTAAACCATTGCGACATGCTCTGGTGCGCGATATGATAGACGCAATTGCCCATGACCAGACCGGCTGGGGCGTAGCCAGCTTTGAGCAAGGTCCAGAAGTCCTGACCTGAGAGATCGGAGGTAAAAGGGTTGCCGTGAACATTGCGATACGATTTGCCGTTGCGCGCGCGAATAGCAGTGCCCACAGCAACAAACTCGGCCAGTTCGGTTTCCCATTCCTGTGTGGCAATCTCCAGGTGAACCCCAACAACGCCGTCAGCGCCCAACACTTTGGCCTCTTCCACCATCCGCGACATGGCCAGTCCGCGCGCGTTATACATAGCCTGCGTTAAAATACCCACTTCCTGGCTCTGCTTCCAGCCCGTGGTCTGCCAGCCGACGTGGTAAATAGACGTTCCCATAACCATCCCCAATGGCTCAAAGCCTGCCTCCTGGGTCAGCACAAACTCGTTGACGCTCAGATCGCTGGTGGCAAGACCACGGTGATTCGCATCCCCACGCATGGCGCTCAGGCGCGCGTAGGTGCGCTGGGGAATAGTAATCTGTTGCTGCCCTTGTGGCGGCATTTGTTGTGACATAGAAAACCCCTTTTACTGAAGAAAAATCTTGATGATACAAAAACGCCCAGGTCGAACTATTTCCTCGGATAGGAACTTTGTGCTAAACTCTGAAAAGATAATGATACACCGAGCGCTGTTAACGATATATCATAAAAATCTGGAGAAATTTTGTATGAGTGACCACACACAACAACCCGATCCAGTTCCTCAAGTGCAACCACAATCGCCCCAGAACGAGCCAGATGGCTTTCAGACACTGGCGGACGAGGTAACACTGCACCAGTTGCCTGACAACAACGAGGCGACCCTCGCCGATCCCGCTTCACAATCACAAAACGCTCCAAACAGGCTGCCGCCAGCCCGCGACCTGGGCGAACCCACTGCCCCGATGCCGATTCAACCCGCCACGACTATCCAGGTGCCCGCGATGCCTGCCGAGTCTTCTTCGCAGCTTCCGCCCTCGATTGAAAATGAAGATACATTGCTTACTGTGGACGTTGCAGACGAGCCCACCCGGACCACAATTCCGCCATCTCCCGCGCCTGACTCGACAAATGTCAATCAGCCCGCCAATGGCGCCGCGCCGGTTCAGGTTCAGAATACGCCGGGTTCTACACCCATCCAGGTTCCCGCTTCTCCCCAACCACAGGCTGCCGCCGCGGGCCAACCCAATCCGTTTCTCTCGGCGCAAGATCTGGTCGAGATCCAGTTGGTCGGGGAACCGCAGGTTTCACCAGATGGCCTGCTGATCGCGTATGCGCTCCAGAAAAACGACCTGGCGACGAATACCACGCGCTCCAGCATCTGGCTGGTTCCGGTGGTGACGGGTACCAGCGGTAAACTCCAGCAGCCGCGCCAGTTGACCGCGAGCGAGTTCCATTCGACAACGCCGCGCTGGTCGCCCGATGGCCGCTGGCTGGCCTTCCTGAGCAATCGCTCTGGCTCGACGCAAGTATATCTCCTTCCTCTCAATGGCGGTGAAGCCCACCAGGTGAGTTTTCTCAAACAAGCTGTGACCGATTTCTCCTGGCGTCCCGATGGACACGCGCTGCTCCTGCAAGGCCCCTGGAAAATGGAGGACGATGAGCAGAGTCAGCTGGACGAGTCTATCGCGCAGGTCTGGACGCGCCTGGATGAGACCTGGGACGGCATTGGCTATAAATATGGCCGCCAGGAACACCTCTGGCTGCTCAATCTGGAGGACGAACAGCCCGCCGCGCGCCTGACCTTCGAGGCAGTGAACCATGTACAGGGCTGCTGGTCGCCCGATGGCAAAGAGATCGCCTTCTGTAGCAATCGCCGCATTGCCCCCGATCTGAGCGTCAGCGCGAGCCTCTGGGTGCTTAATCTGGCCTCTGGTCGCTCCCGCCGCTTGACGCCAATTGAAGGTCTGGCCATGCAGCCTGCCTGGTCGTCCGATGGCAAATGGCTGGCTTTCTACTACACGGCTACACAGGACGAGACGGCCAATATCGTGCCCTGGATCGTCGAGTCCAGCGGAGCCAGCGCGCCGCGCCCGGCGACGACGATCTCCCAGACCCAGACCAGCATCGAGACACCGGTGGACATGCTTCATCTGAACGACCTCAGCCGCCCCTGCTGGTATCCCGACAATACCTCGCTGATGGTTACGGTCCAGACGCGCGGGCAGGTCCATATCAATCGCCTCTACATCAACACCAACCACGAGGAGCCGCTGACCACTGGCAATGGCTGTTATCTCAGCCCGCACTTGAGCGCGAACGGGCGCGCCATCGCCGCGGTCCGCACGGACTGGTTTACACCCGGCGATGTCTGGACCATGGCCGGCAACGGCGCGAACCGCCGCCGCCTGACTGGCGTCAACGATCCGCTACTGCGCGGTCGCCAGTTGATTCGCCCGAAAAAAGTCAGTTGGTCCAGCTTTGACAACCTGGAGATCGAGGGCTGGCTCTATCTGCCGCCGCTGCCTTCCGGCACAAAAGCTCCGCTTGTGCTGGATGTCCATGGCGGTCCCACCCTGGCCTGGACAGAAAGCTATGTACACGATTTCCAGGTGCTGGCCGGCCAGGGCTACGCAGTACTGGCCGTCAACCCGCGCGGCAGTTCAGGCTATGGTGAG
>DASVMX010000054.1:0-4061 GCA_036384215.1 Ktedonobacteraceae bacterium
CGCCCCGCACACAAAACCCCTTGTTTTTCCTGGGGCGGGGGGAAAACGCGTTTTGTCCTGATTTTGCAAAATCAGGGATGACTCATAGGCGAGTTCATAATGTTTTGCAATGCGTGACATTTCGATAACCTCAGTCAAAGCGAGGGGGTGCGACTCACTTTTTGCCGATTCAGCCGTGAATGAAGAAGAAGACGATACAGGCCATCACATAGACCGCGACGAGCTGGATTCCTGCCAGCCAGGACGATTCTCCGTCCAGGCTGATGACGGAGAAGAGCAGGACAGCTACTCCCAGGATGACCAGTTCCAAGGGCTGAAAGACCAGCAGCAGGGGCTGAGTAAAAAAGGCACTGGCCAGCACGAGCAAGGGGGCGACAAAGGTTGCAACCTGAATGGACGAGCCCGCGGCAATGGCCATGCTCAGGTCAACGCGGTCGCGCAGGGCGATGTAGATGGCGCTGGAATGTTCGGCGGCGTTCCCAACGATGGGGATAATCACAAGGCCGACGAAGACTGGCGACCAGCCCAGGATCTTTGTCACTGGCTCGATGGTACCCACCAGTAATTCGCTGTTCCAGGCTGTGCCCAGCGTGGCGAGCAGGAGCAGGAAAAGGGTCAGCCAGAGTTTTGGCTTGCGTTGAGGCTCCAGGTGGGGATCGATCTGCCCGCTGACCGCCGCGACCTCTTCTTTCTCTTCCGGGTCGGGATCAGGGGCAAGCTTGATGGTTGTACCGCGATGCTTGGGGCTGCGCCGCTCGGAGCGCACGCGGAAAACATGGCCCGCCAGGTAAAGCACGTAGACCACCAGTAGCACCAGCGCAATCGCCACGCTGATTGAGCGCAAGCGCGAGGCGTCGTGGATGACCAGAGAGCCAGTGGTGGGTATCAATAGACCAGCCACGGCCAGGAGCATCATCGCGCTATACTGACCGGCGTCGCGAGCATTAAAATATTGTCGGCCCCAGCGCCAGCCGCCAATGGCCAGCGCGCTGCCCAGTACCAGCAGCGAATTGCTAATAATTGATCCAGTCAGCGAGGCCTGAACCACACTGATCAGGTTATCCTGGAGCGCAAAAAAACCAATGATGACCTCTGGCGCGTTGCCAAAAGTCGCGTTCAGCAGACCACCGGCGATGGGACCAACATAGTATTCCAGGTCTTCGGTTGTACGCCCGATTAACGCGGCCAGAGGAACAAGGGCAAGTGTCGAACAAATAAAAATGGCCAGTGATGCTCGCTCCAACCCCCAGATGAGATTAATTGCGGGCGCGACAACGGCCATTCCTAATAGATAATAGAACCAGCGTGGCATAGCATCCCCATTACAACGGAAATCAGGGCCAACCTGTAACCGGGATGCTGCAAGGTGGCCCTTTGATGATCGATCTTCTGGCTATTCCGTGACTTCGGCGGTCTCAGCGGCCTCGGCTGGAGCGGCCTCGACGGCTTCGTCAACAACGTTCACGGTGATCTTCGGCTCCAGTTTCGGCGCAACTTTTACCACGATTGGATAGTTTCCAACTGAACGAATAGGATTGGTCAGCGCGATCAGGCGGCGATCAACGACCAGCCCTTCGGCGTCACGCAGGCCAGCGGCAATATCCTGGCTGGTGATTGAGCCATAGAGGCGGCCCTGGCGACCAACTCGCGCTTTAAAGGTCAAAGTAACTTGCGCCAGGCGCTCGGCCAACTGGCGATTCTCGTCAGCCAGCTTCTCCTGCTTACGAGCCTGGGCAGCGATATGTTGTTTATGGTTCGCCAGCAGCGTTGGGGTCGCGCCAGCAGCCAGGTGGCGGCGTAAGAGATAGTTGCGAGCGTAGCCATCGGCCACATCCTTTAAATCTCCGGCCTTCCCCAGGCCATCTACATCTTGCAACAGAATTACTTTCATGCGTAAAAGCTCCTCGTCGGGCTAGCAAACCCGCATTCCTCCCCATCTCTACAATCAGGGGGATTTTATTTTATGGTTACTGTAACAGAACAGACGACTTTTGGCAAGTAGTCCTGGCTGCCATAAATGTATGAATAGATGGTTATTCGGTAAAAAAGATACGCACGCCCAGCGCCTCTTTTTCGTCTAGAAGGATCTTGCCGGGGCTGGTAGTGAAGGCGATCTTCTGTTTTTCAAAGAAGGCACGCGTCTGGCTCAGGCTGCGCGTTTTGAAGTACAGGGCGAATGGGCCCTGGCCGGAGTTGTCCAGGGTCTGTTGTAGGCTGCCGTCGCCGCTGGGCGTGAGCAGGTCGATGGTGGAGTCTCCCAGGGCGAGAGTGACGCGCTCGGCGACCTGGATGGAGCAGGCGTCCTCTTTCATGAGTTTCAGACCAAGCTGGTTATGATACACATCAACGGCGCTGGCCAGATCTTTGACGGCCACGGCGATGCGGTTCCAGCTAATTGCGCCGTTGGCGTGCTTGCCAGGTACGTCGATTTGCAGGCGCTGCTCGTCAGGGGTGTCCCACTGGATGAGGAATGGCCACGGACTCTGCCAGGAATTTTCGCCGGGTGAGTAGACGCGCCAGGTCAGGGTGAACCCATCGGGACGCGTGCGCTGCATTGCGTGCGGCTGATAAGCTTCGCCATTCTCACCAACAAAGCTCGCGGCATCTTTGACTATGTCGTCAGTGGCCAGGGCATAGCCGATCAGGGCCGCCTCGCGCCCGCTGAGAAGGTCGAGAATGCTCCGCCCCCGGCTGGCACGCGCCTCGGCTTCGTCGTACACTCCCAGCAATTCAAAGTAATCGAGGCCAAAGCGGACCAGGCCGTTATGGGTGCCACCCCCTTCGTGTCGGCCTCCCGGCCTGGCGTCAAAGCCCAGGCGCTGGAAGGCGATAAGCGCCGAGTCCAGGTCGCGCACTCCGATGACTGCGTGGTCGAAACGTGCTGGCATGGTTGGTTCTCCTGTTTTCTACGCGCGAGTTCGTTAGCGGAACGCCGCGAGCACCTCGCTGGTGACACGATCAAATTGATGGTTCTGGTGATAACCGGGCAGGCGCAGCGTGATGGTGGTCGCACCCGCGTCCCTGTATATTTACACTTCTAATTATAACGAACTCGCAAAGCAATCATAATATTGATGGGATTTTCGAGATACTTGCCATCATAACTACAGAGACAAACTATCGAGCAAAAACAGGAATCGAGAGAGAAAGCCGAGAACATGGCGATCACTGGCCATATTTTCTGATGATATACACAAAACCATTGCCACAGAAAACGAACTCGCCTATAATTGAGGCAGATTATACCGCATTTATAGAGGAAAACTTTTATGGATATTGAAGGAACATACACGCTCCAGGCACCCACAGAGGACGTGTGGAACGGTTTGATGGACCAGCAAACCATACAACATACGGTTCCTGGCCTGGAGCGTTTAAGCAGAGTTGATGAACAAACCTATAGTTTTACCATCAACATTCGCCACGCGCCGCTGCGCGGCAGCTACACTGGCAAAGCCTGGGTGCTGGAGCCCAGCTACCCTTCAGCGTACCGGCTCAAGATCGAGGGCGAAGGACCGGCCAGCGCGTTCCAGTGCGAGTTTACCATCAAGCTTGACTCGCACAACGCCAATACCGTGGTCAACTACCAGGGTACGTTGCAACCTGGCCGCGGCAACGCGCGCATCTCGGCGCCGCTGATCAAAGCCACCTTCAAGGTGCTCTTGCAGCAATTTTTCACTGCCCTGGCTGATCGCCTGCGCACCGAGCAGGAGAGCCCGGTCTACGTGACGACCCTGGAAGAGATGTATGAGATGCCCTTTATGGAAGAGCAGATCAGTACTCAGTTGATGGAGAGGCCCAGAAGCAGTTCGCCAACCCTGCTACACCTTTTAGTACACCGCGTTGGCCTGGGCAGAAACGATCCTGCCCTGGAAGAACAATGGGTCCGCCGCCTGCGCCAGGTTGGCCTGGTCGCGGTCCTGCTGCTCCTGGTCTGGGTCGGCACGCGCCTGCCCCGCCGGGCCGCGCTCGCCACAACGTCCCACAGCCGCGGCCTGTAGCTCATGAAGGAAACGAGGGTTCAGGCGAAAACGCACGCGTTTTCGCCTGAACCCTCCTTT
>DASVMX010000055.1:0-6658 GCA_036384215.1 Ktedonobacteraceae bacterium
ATTTAACCTCATACAGAGTGGTGCGCCAACCGGCGCATGACGTTTCTTCTGAGGTCATATTTAACCTCATCAAGAGTGGTGCGCTTCCAGCGCATGACGTTTCTTCTGAGGTCATATTTAACCTCATACAGAGTGGTGCGCTTCCAGCGCATGACGTTTCTTCTGAGGTCATATTTAGCCTCATACGGAGTGGTGCGCCAACCGGCGCATGACGTTTCAAAATTGGGGATGATTCATACTCCTGGCACTGCGGTGCCGAGCGAGTCTTCAACGTTGGAAGAGGAGGTTCTGAGGAAGCAGACACGCTCTGACATCATTTCCGTTTCTGTTTCGTGGTTTTGGAAGAGGAGAGTGTCAGTGCTTGTAAATTGCAAGTGAAAATCCAGAGATATTCAGAGGAGGGAAGAAAATCATGAGAAAAATAATTGTGACCGAGTGGGTAAGTCTTGATGGTTATACAGCCGGGCCTGGTGGAGATATGGGTTGGATCGGAGAGGTTTTTGACGAGGCGATGGGTGTGTATGAGGGTACCATCATAGACTCGGCGGATACGTTGCTGTTGGGACGTGTGACATACGAAAGTTTTGCTGGCTCCTGGCCGTATGTGCCTGATAGTCCTACTGCCTCGGAGGATGAGAAGGTGTACGCGCGCAAATTGAATGCCATGCGCAAAGTGGTGATCTCGCGCACGCTGGAACACGCGGAATGGAACAATTCAAGCGTGTTGAAAGAGATTGTGCCGGAAGAGATCATCAAGTTGAAAAACGAGCCCGGACGCGACATCCTGATCTATGGGAGCGCCAGCGTTGTCCAGGAACTCACCAACCTTGGCCTGATTGACGAATACCAGTTGCTGGTTCACCCGTTTATCGTGGGCGGCGGCAAATCCCTGTTTCAGAATATCGCGCACAAGGTCAACCTGAAACTGGTCAATTCAAAGACGCACCCCTCCGGGGTCGTGGTTCTCACTTATCAACGAAGGACTAGCGCGCTTGAATAAAAGGACCCGGGGCAGCGGAAAGCCAGGAGTATGTTTGGCTTCTCCGCTGCCCCGGACCCTTTTTATTCAGCAGAAATTTTCTCCCCGCGCGCCAGGAGGAAGATAGTGCCGAGGAGGAGGAGCGCGCCGAGGATGCCGAGGGGCGAGAGGCGTTCCCCGAAGAGCGCCCAGGCCAGGATGGCCGCAGTCAGCGGTTCGGCCAGGGTAAGGATGCTGGTAAGGGTGGCCGGTGTTGAGCGCATACCGGTCTGGAAAAGCATATAGGCCAGCGCGGTAGGGATGCAGCCCATGTAGACCAGCAGGAGCCAGCTCGTGGCCGGATAGCTCACCACCAGTTGTGTGGTTAGCGAGCAGGCGAGCAGGATCAGCGCCCCCAGCCCGAACGAGGCCGCGTTGACCTGTAGGGGATGATAGCGATTGCTCAGGGCGCGTCCACCCAGAATCACAGCCGCGTAGGCCGCGGCGCAAACAACTGAGAGCAGAACACCGATGAGCACGCGCTCTGTCTGCTGCGGCCCCGCGGGCGCTCCTGTGAGCAGTACAGTTCCACCCAGCGCGCAGGCCAGGGCGATGATAATCTTCAATGTAACGCGTTCGCGCAGGAAGAACGCCGAGTAGAAAACCACGATGACTGGCGCCACGCACAGCGCGATCAGCGTGGCAATGGTCACGCCGCAGTAGGCGATGGCCGCGAGATACGAAAATTGGAAGATGGCCTGCATGACGCCCAAAAAAATCATGAGCAGGATATCACGTCCTTTCGCCTGCCACATGCGCCGGCCCAGCAGACGCCAGCAGAGCAGGAGCAGCACCAGCGCGCCAATCGCCATACGCATGAAGGCCACTGATATCGCGTTTGTTGAGCTAAAATGATAAATGGCCTGAGTTGACACGCCGGTTGTGCCCCAGAGGGTGGCCGCGCCCAGGATAGACCAGCTTCCGCGGCTTTTGGAATTCACAAAACGAGACATAAAAAGGGTATCCTTTCCCTGGAAAAATCGGGTTGAATGTTAAAAGTGGGTGGATGCCAGGGTAGGATAGACATAGAAAAGAAACGCACACAGGCGCGATCCGGTGCGATGGAGAAAGCTATAGTGCCATACGAAGGCTATCCGGTCTACTCCTGGCAGGGAGAGACGGGGGGAGGGGGAAGAATGGAACAGGGACGTGGCAGATAAGACATGACAGGATATATCCTTCCAGCTAATACATAATAAAGGCGCGCAAACGCTTGCTTTTTCTTATTATAACGCCTGCGCGCCTTCTCGACAAGATGTCAGGCCGAGCGCTGGCCAAAAACGCTATCCACGAAACGGCAGTAGATCGGATCTCTCAGCGGGTTATGTCCAACGCCAAAAGCCTGTTTGCAGAGTTCTGCTCCGGCGTCCAGGCCTTCCACACCGCCGCCGCAATAAATCGCGATCCGTGGAAAGTAATGTTCAAAGCGAATCAAGGCCGCTGTAATCAAAAGATCATAGGGATGGCCCCACGTCTTGCACGAGTAGAACCCGCGCCGGGTCAGCGCTTTTGCATCGATCTGGAAACTCTCACAATCATTCTCACTTTCGCGTTTGCCATTAAACGCCACAAAATCCGGGCGAATAATCGGCTGATCAAAGCCGTAGGGGCCACAAATCGTCGTATCCCACTGGCCAAACAGGTTGGGATGAAACTGAAACCATGACTCCTCGCGCCACGGATTAGGCGGCGGATTCTCGTTATAACAGGCCAGCAGCCGCGCGACATCCGCGCTCCACACCGGGAATTGCTCCGCGCCAGGCAGCCCATCCTCCCATCCATATGAATGGGTATAGCCCATGATCCTTATCCTTTCTTTCTCTGACTGTCCACAAAATCTAGAACTAATATCCTATTCTTTTTCCCTCCGGGAAAGCAGGCAATCTTCCCCGCTTCATGTTCTCAAAGCCCGAAAAATGGGCAAGGTATTGTGTTGAATGGGAAAAGAAAAATTGAAAATTTTTCTTTTCCCATTCAACACAATACCTTGCCCATTTTTCGGGCTTTGAGATAATTTTGGGGTGGGGGGTGGGAAAGATTCCTGCTCTCTGGTAGGGAAAAAGAAAAAGAGAGGAGAGAGAAAAAGGGGGGAGGCAGCAAAGCACTCGACCTTGCTGCCGAACTTTGCTATAATGAAGTACAGTCTTTCATAGAACGCTCGTTTCACCGAGAGTATGCAGGAGCAGAACATGACCGACCGCCTCGTTTCCCCGCAGATGAGCGAAGAAGAACAGGCCATCGAGGGCAGCCTTCGACCGCGCAGGCTGGCTGAATATATTGGGCAGGAGAAAATTAAAGACAATCTGAATATCCTGCTGGAGGCTGCGCGCAGGCGCAAGGAGTCCGTCGACCATATTTTGCTCTACGGACCTCCGGGCCTGGGCAAGACGACGCTGTGTAATATTATTGCCGCCGAGATGGGAGTGAGTCTGAGAACGACCTCTGGTCCCGCGATTGAGCACGCTGGCGACCTGGCTTCGATTCTGACCTCGCTCCAGCCGGGTGAGGTGCTGTTTATCGACGAGATCCATCGCCTCCAGCGCGCGGTGGAAGAACGGCTTTACTCGGCGATGGAGGATTTCGCGCTGGATGTGATGATCGGTAAGGGTCCGAGCGCGCGTTCTCTGCGCCTGACGCTGCCGCCTTTTACGGTGGTGGGCGCGACGACGCGCGTGGGTTCGCTGACCGCGCCTCTGCGCGATCGTTTCGGGGCGATCTATCGGATGGAATACTACGATAACGATTCGCTGCGCAAGATTCTGACGCGCTCGGCTCAGATTCTCAAAGTGCCATCCGAGCCTGCTGGCATCGATGAGATTTCCAGCCGGGCGCGCGGGACGCCGCGTATTGTTAACAGGCTGCTCAAACGTGTGCGCGATTACGCGCAGGTGCGGGCCGATGGAGTAATCACTAAGGAAGTCGCGGAGAAGGCGCTGGGGGCGCTGGAGGTCGATCAACTGGGCCTGGACCAGACGGACCGCAATCTGCTTGAAACGATCATTCATAAGTTTAACGGCGGCCCCGTCGGGCTTGATACCCTGGCCGCCAGTACCAGCGAGGACAGCGAGACTATCGAGGATGTCTACGAGCCATACCTCTTGCAACTCGGCTTTATCGCGCGCACCCCACGCGGGCGCGTGGTGACTCGTCTGGCCTATCAACATCTGGGGTTAAATCTTCCCAGCGATGGACAAGGACAAGGGCTGTGGATTTTTTGAGTATCACACGGGGCGAGGGGCAGGCGGGGGCGACCGATGAAACTATCAGCACACAGATCAGCGATTTTGATTACGATCTGCCGCAGGAATTGATTGCCCAGACACCACTGGAGCCGCGCGATTCCTCGCGCCTGCTGGTGATTGATCGCGCTACAGGCGTGCTGGCTCATCGGCAATTTCGCGAGATTGGCGAATATTTGCGCCCCGGCGACCTCTTGATTGCTAACCAGAGCCGCGTTATCCCGGCGCGTCTGGTGGGCAAGCGCGCTGGCAGTGGCGGCAGCGTGGAAGTGCTCTTGCTGGCCGAACGGGCTGACCTGGGAGCCGACATCTGGGAGACGCTGGTGCGTCCAGGACGCCGCCTGCGCGAGGGCGCGCTGATTCACTTTGGTCTGCTCGGCGAGGAGCCGCTGCTCCAGGCCGAGATCCTCCAGCGTACCGATGCTGGCGGGCGCGTTGTGCGTTTCAGCGCCCCTGCTGGCCAGGAACACGCGTCCTGGCCCGGCGCGCGCGCGCTCATCGATCAACTGGGGCGCATGCCGCTGCCGCCATATATTCACGAAACCCTGCAAGATCCCGAACGTTACCAGACCGTTTACTCGCGCATCACCGGCTCTGCGGCGGCCCCGACCGCTGGTCTGCATTTTACGCCTGAGCTGCTGGAACGCCTGCGCGGACAGGGCGTGCGCGTGGGCTTTGTGACCCTGCACGTTGGTCTTGACACCTTTCGTCCCGTCGAAGTCGAGGATTTTCGCGAGCACAAAATGCACAGCGAAGAGATCGACCTTGATGAAGCGACCGCCGAATTAATCCGCCAGACGCGCCGCGAGGGGGGGCGTGTCATCGCCGTGGGCACGACCGCCGTGCGCGTGTTGGAGAGCGTAGCCAGTCTCCACGAAGGCCAGGCTCAATCCTACCAGGGCGCCACACGCCTCTTTATCACGCCGGGCTACCGCTTTCAACTGGTCGATGCCATGATCACCAACTTCCACCTGCCGCGCTCAACCCTGCTTCTGCTGGTCAGCGCCTTCGCCTCAAAACCGCTCATGGAGCGCGCCTATCAGGAGGCTATCCGCGAACGCTACCGCTTTTTTAGCTTTGGCGACGCGATGTTTATCCAATAGCGTCAATAGCTCCAGTAGCTTGTGCGGGTTTGTAGACCCAGCCGGGCAATGGGTTGCCAGAGGGCTTTGGGCAGGCCCAGGTCGCTGGTGCGCAAAAAGGCCTGGTCGGCCTGCATATTGCGTTGGAGCGTGGCCAGCACTATACCCTGCCAGAAGGCGATAAACTCGTTTTCAGGCTCGCTGGCGGCGGCGCGGGTCAGTTTTGCCAGCGCCTGCTCGTATGCGTTGCGCAGATAGAGCGCGATGGCCAGGCAGAGTAGGGCCAGGGGACTGCGCGGATCAAGTTCGGCCACCTTCTCCAGTTCGCAGGCAATAACTGTGTCCTCCTCTGTATCGTCCTGGCCTAGTTTCAGCCAGTTGAGCATCAGCCCGGCATAAACGTCTGGCTTGAGCTTCCAGCTCTGGAGCCAGTCGGCTTGGGCTTTCTCCAATTCCATCGTGCGCAGATAATAATGGCCGCGGTTAGCATAGTTTTGGGGATTTTCGGGGTTCATTTCAATGGCTCTGGTGTAATCGGTAGCTGCTCGCTCGTTTTCGTCTGACGCAAAATAGGCCAGTCCGCGCACGCTGTAGGCCGGACTGTAGTGGGGATTAATCTCAAGCGCGCGTGTGCAGTCCCAGATCGCCTCGTCGTATTTGCGCATCTTGTAGTGGACGCGCCCTCTACGAACCAGGATGCTCTCGTCGTTGGGATGGAGAGCCAGAGCGCCTGTATAATCGCTGACAGCTTGCTGGTAATTTTTGAGGAACACAAAAGCCTCGCCGCGTCTGATGTAGGTTTCCCAATCCTGGGGATGGCGAGAAAGGCGGCGACTAAAATAATCGAGCGCGCGTTCGCATTGCGCCCGGTTGCGATATTTGCCATCTCGAATGAAACGGGGCGTTTGAAATAGCTTCAGGCCCTCAAGAAAAAGTAGTAGCAGCACCAGCACCAGAAAAAGGACAGGTATAAAGACCAGGCTCCCGTCCATCGGTGTGCCTCCTCGTAGGTAATCCGGTCACAATGCTCAACGACCTCTGATCGCCAGTTCCTTCAGGCCGCTATCAACCTGAGACGAGACGCGAGCAGCAGCCTGATCAGATTATGCAGGCACTTCTCACCTGTTTTTACTCTTTGTTTTTCCGAAACATGGGGAAATGACATCGTTTTTCGGCACCATTCTGGCACAGGGTAACTCAACCGTACTATAGACGAAGAAAAACAAAAAGTCAACTGCTCTTTATAACGGATTATACACCAGAAACGTTCCTTCTTCGTAAGCGTCGCGAAAAAATGATGAAAGAAGGCCATTCAGCGC
>DASVMX010000056.1:0-23141 GCA_036384215.1 Ktedonobacteraceae bacterium
AGGAGAGAGAAAGTATGGTATGATAGGGCAGATAAAAAGTTGATTTGCTCAGTCCGCCTGGGCGCCAATCCTCCAGGAAGATCGTTTCCCAGCAGAGTCGATACGTTTCTCTTCGAGGGGCTGAGGTGTGAGCGCGGTGAGCTGAGGGCACGGACGGAATGATGACGCTGCATATCCTGATCTTGAATGGGCCCAATTTGAATACATTGGGCACGCGCGAGCCAGGAATTTATGGTACGATGACGCTCGCGCAGATTGTCGAGGCGGTGCGCGCGCGCGGCGAGGAACTGGAGGCCAGTGTTGAGGCTTTCCAGTCGAACTACGAGGGCGCGCTGATCGATTATATTCAGCAGCATGGTGCGCAGACGGATGGGATTATCATTAATCCAGGGGCCTTTACCCACTATTCGATTGCGCTGCGCGACGCGCTGGCCTCGGCGAAAATACCACTGATCGAGGTGCATTTGAGCAATATTTATGCCCGCGAGGAGTTCCGCCATCATTCGGTGATCGCGCCGATTGCGCGCGGGCAGATTGCGGGCCTGGGCTGGCGCGGCTATGTGCTGGCTCTGGAAGCCCTGGTAGATTTGATCCAAGAAGAACGCGTGAAGGGAATAGCATGAGTCAAGAGAAACTCCAACGTTTACGCGACTGGCTCTCTGAACAGGGGCTGGACGCGTATCTGGTCACGCAGCCGCAAAACCGCTCGTATTTGAGCGGCTGGCTGAATGATGATGCCGAAGGAGCCGGTATGCTCCTGGTGAGCCGGGAGCGGCAGGTTTTGCTGACGAATCCGCTCTACCTTGAAGTGACGACGAAAGAGGCATCCGGCTGGGAGATCGAGGTACCCCCTTCCCGCGAATACGCGCCAGCCCTGGCGAAACTGGCCGGAGATTTTGGCGCGACGAAAATAGGCTTCGAGGCCTCCGCTGTAACCTACGCAGAATATGCGCAGTTCAACAAGGCCTGCGCGGGCGCGGTGGAACTGGTGCCGTACGCGCAGAGCTTTGTCGATACACTGCGGGTAATCAAGCAATCAAACGAGATTGAGCTGCTGCGGCGGGCGGTGGCGATTACTGATCAGACTTTCGCGCATATCTGCAACTGGATTCAGCCCGGCATGACTGAAAAGGCCATCCAGTGGGAGGTTACGCGCAAGATGCTGGAACTGGGGGCTGATGGTACCGCTTTTGAAACTATCGTGGCCTCTGGCCCGAATGGGGTTATGCCTCATGCCCAAGCCAGCACGCGCCGCGTGCAGCGCGGCGAACTGATTACCATCGACATGGGCGCGCGCTACAAGGGCTATTGTGCCGATATGACGCGCACAATCTGCCTGGGCGAGCCGTCCGAGATACGGATGGTCGAACTCTACGAGACAGTTTTGCTGGCGATGAAGACCTGCGAGGCGGGCTTGCACGCCGGTATCTCCTCGCAGGAAGCTGACGCGCTGGCTCGCGATGTGCTGGCGTCGCACGACCTGAGCGAGTACTATGTCCATGGTACCGGCCACGGCATTGGCCTCCAGATTCACGAAGGGCCAGGCCTCTCGCCGCGCGCACCCGCTGACGCGGTACTACCCGCGGGCTCGGTGGTGACTGTCGAGCCAGGCGTCTATATCCCTGGCTGGAGTGGCCTGCGCATCGAGGATAGCGGAGTTGTAACTGAAACCGGTTTTGAAATTTTGACGCAATCGCCGACGCAACTGGTAATTCCGCGTTAAAAATGCTTTAAAAGTATTGACGCGCTCATCGGCGTTGACTGGTGATTACGCGTTGAAGGAGTTGGGATTTATGATTTCGACTGGCGACCTGAAAAAAGGGGTCACCTTTGAATTTGAAGGTCAGGCGTGTTCTTTGATCGAATGGCAACATGTGAAGATGGGACGTGGCGGCGCGATTGTGCGTATGAAGCTGCGTAACCTGCGCACTGGCTCGACTTTCGATCGTACCTGCGACGCTGGCGATAAGTTTCCGCGCATCACCCTGGATCGCACGACGGTAACGTATCAATACCAGGATGGCGATCAGTATCATTTCATGGATACACGCACCTATGACGATATTGTGCTGACCTCTGATCAGCTTGGCGATACCAAGAATTATCTGATCGACAACCTGGAACTCGACCTGATCCTGCTGGATGAGACGCCGATTCGAGTTGAGCCACCGGAAAAGATCGTGTTGCGCGTTGAGTATACAGAGCCAGGCTTCAAGGGTGATACTGCCACTGGCGGCACCAAGCCCGCGACGACCGAGACCGGCTTTGTGGTCCAGGTTCCACTCTTTATCTCAACCGGCGATATGATTCGCATTAATACGACTAGTGGCGCTTACGTCGAGCGCGCGTAACTATTGGGGGGAGTGGGTCCAACCCACTTCTCTGTTCTCTTCTCTGCCGCCGCGGCGTGCCTTGCTTGAGGAGAGAGATCAGAGCACAAGACTGTTTTTAGGAGAAAAGCGACCATGGAGAGGAAACGGACCACCTCGACCAAAGCCACGGAGACCCGGCCTGTCCCCGAGGAAGCAAGCGAGATAGCTGAAGTGATGAGCATTGCCCAGATCCAGGGACTGGTAAAACTGCTGGATCGCAGCGATATTTCTGAACTCGAAGTCAAACGCGCCAGTGAAGGTGTCCACCTGGTTTTACGCAAAGCAAAGGCGCAGGATGGGGTCGTACTGGCTGGCGAGGTGGTATACGCTGCCTCTGGCGAGAATGGCGCGGCTGGCGAGTCCGCCGCGAACGCGAACCGGCATCAGATTGTAGCCCCATTGGTTGGTCAGTTTCACCCCTGGCTCAAGCCGCGCGGCGGGACGCTGGTGGCGGTTGGAGATCGCGTCAAGGCTGGCCAGTTAGTAGGAACCATCGAATCGTTGAATGTGCTGAACGAAGTTGAATCGACCGTGGCCGGGCGCGTGGTGGAAATCCATGTGCAGGATGGGCAACCGGTGGAATACGGCCAGGCGCTGGTCACGATCGAGCTGGCTGGTGCAGAGGAGGCCTGATGCTGTTCCCTGAACTTGAACCTGAGCCTTCAGCGGATTGGAGCGTAACGCAGACCGTGCGTTATCTCAAGGATCTGTTGGAGACAGACGAAGAGTTGCAAGGTATTCGCGTCCACGGGGAGATTTCCGGTTGCAAGGTCGTCTCCTCGGGCCATTGTTATTTTACGCTGAAAGACGCCGAGGCGCAGTTACAATGCGTCTTTTTCAAGCACGCGCGCCTGCGCTCGAGCGCGCCTGAACTGCGCGACGGCATGGCAGTCGCGGCCAGCGGGCGTTTTTCGCTCTACGAGCGCGATGGCAAGCTACAACTCTATGTCGAACAGATCGAGTTAGTCGGGGAAGGCGCGCTGGCCACGCGCTTTGAACAGCTCAGAGCGCGTCTGAAAGCCGAAGGGCTTTTTGATGAAGAGCGCAAACGTCCATTGCCCATTGCTCCTGTAGTGGTTGGTATCGTCACCTCGCTCCAGGCCGCGGCTCTGCACGACATGCTGCGCGTCCTGCGCACGCGCTATCCTCTGACCGAGGTCGTGATCGCGCCCAGCCTGGTTCAGGGTAGCGAAGCACCCGCCGCGATTGTCCAGGCGCTGGATCGGCTCAACGAACATGGGGAGGCCGAGGTCATTATCGTCGCGCGCGGCGGCGGCTCGATTGAGGAACTCTGGGCCTTTAATGAAGAGGTCGTCGCACGGGCCATCTCGCGCTCGCGCATCCCCGTAATTAGCGGGGTAGGCCACGAAACAGATTTTACCATCGCCGATTTTGTCGCGGACTATCGTGCCTCTACACCAACCGCGGCGGCGACCAAAGCGGTGCCCAACATTGTCGACTTGCAGCAGACGCTCCAGGAGTCTCAAGAGCAATTGGAGGTCTTGATCGAGGATGTTTTGTTGCGCTGTCGCGAAGACCTCGAACAGGCTGCGCGCCAGCTTGAACGCGAGTCCCCACGCTCGCGGCTGGAACGCCTCCAGCAGCAACTGGACGGCACCACAGAAACTCTGCAGAGCGAGATGCAGCACCGGCTCGCACTGCAACAGGAACGTTTGAAGGGCGCGGCTCTGAGCCTGCACTCGCTCAGTCCATTGCTGACCATCGCGCGCGGTTTCTCCGTCGTGCGGCGCGCCAGCGAACAGAGTATCGTCACCAGCGTCTCCCAGGTTCAGCCGGGCGACGAACTGGCAATCGAGGTGACGGATGGACAGATCTCCGCGCGAGTAATGACTCATTAAATAGCGGCAAGCATAGCGTCTTGCCTGGGGAGAGGTTGCGTATGGATGCCTTAACGCCACTTTCTTACGAAGAGGCCTTGGAAAAGCTGGAACAGGCCATTGATGCTTTACAGGATGGACGCCTGGACCTGGATCGCGCGCTCAAATACTACGAGGAAGGCATGAAGCTCGCGCAGTATTGCCAGGATCTGCTCCAGAAAGCAGAGCTGCGCGTGCAGCAACTGCGCGTGACGGATGATGGAAAACTGGAGAGCGAGCCGCTGGATCTGGCGTAGAAATAGACAGGTAGCCCATCTGAGAATGTTTTGGAAGGCAGAGAAATAGAACAAACGCATGCAAGCACTATTGACAAATCAAATCCTGATCGCGTCTTTTCTGGCCTGGGCAGCGGCCCAGCTTACCAAGACCATCTATGAATGCATTCGCTATCGCGAATTGAAGCTCAGCCGTCTGGTCTCTTCCGGCGGCATGCCCAGTTCTCACTCGGCGCTGGTGACCAGCCTGGCCACGGCTACAGGACGCGTCACGGGGATTGGCTCGCCCGTCTTCGCTGTCGCCGCTGTGCTGGCCGGGATCGTCATGTATGACGCGGCTGGCGTGCGCCGTGCTGTCAGCATTCAGGCGCGCATTCTCAACCAGATGTTCGACGATGCCTTTCAGGGCAAGCCTTTTGCCGAAAAACGCCTGCGCGAACTCATCGGCCACACCCCCATTCAGGTCTTCGTCGGGGCTCTCATGGGCATCGGGATTGGCCTCCTCGTCACCAGCTAGTCTCGCGCTTTTTACCTGAGCTGCTCTAATAGTACCTGTGGGGCAATTCGGTAGCAAAGTGGCAATCTATCCTAAAATTCCCTATCTTCGTTGAACAGACACGGCACAGGAGACATCGTCCTGCCTGTGTCTGTTCTTGTGTGTTTTGCTATCTGCCTGAAGAGCAAGACCGCAGACAGGCCTGCCTTCTCACCATGCTATTTTTCGCAGACATACTGCCATTTGACTGCGAAACGTACTGAAATGAAACGAGTATAAGAAAGAATTCGTAGAAAAAAGAAAAATTGGCCAGAAAATACATAGCTGAATATTGACAATTTGTAGTATAATAACGCCCAAAGCAAAACAGCCTGCTTCCACGTGCCTGGCTTAGAGAAAGGAGGAACCCCGCCTCTGACATATATAAGCTTATATGCGATCGTTTTTTCATTGTCCCACGTATTCGCTCTTCCCAGAGAGCGTGTTGTCCCATTAGACTCATACGTTCGACAGACCGCATACGCGAAGGAGGGAGCCATTTATGGACTCTAGTATCCGCGAAGTTACCACCTCTGCAACTCTGGAGGAGAAGAAAAAGCTCCGCAAAGAGTTTCGCTATTTTGACATGATCTTCTACACCGTAGCTGGCATTATCGGCATCGACACCCTTGGCGCTGTTTCCTCAAATGGTGGGCAGGCCTTCACCTGGTTAATCATCTCCGCTATCACCTTTTTACTCCCCTATGGCCTGCTGACCGCTGAACTTGGCAGCACCTTTACCCAGGAGGGTGGCGTCTATGTATGGTGTAAGCTGGCGGGCGGGCGCTTTTTTGCTGCTCTGGGCTCCATTCTTTATTGGATCTCTAACCCGCTCTGGGTGGGTGGCACGCTTTCTGTCACCGCGATTGGTGCGATCAAGATCTTCTGGTTCAAGGACTCCAACTATCTGTTTGGCGGCACCACCCTGGCTAACGCTCTGGTAGAGATTGTCATTGCCCTGTTCTTCATCTGGGGCGTTACTTGGAGCGCGATTATGTCTCTGCGCTTCGGCAAGTGGCTCTCCGTTTTTGGTTCATACGTCAAGATGGCTCTCTTTGGCATATTTGTCGTTTTAGCCCTGGTCTATTTCTTTGGAGGGCATGCGACAGGGGCGCATATTGCCGTGGCTGATCTCATCCCACACAATTTCACTGTGATTGTCAGCGGCATTTTGCCGGTGCTGATCTTCAACTGGGTCGGTTTCGAATTGCAAAACGGAGCTGGTGAAGAGATCGAACATCCGCAGCGCGATGTGCCGCGCTCGTTAATTCGCGCCGGGATCATCGTTGTGATTGGCTATTCAATCCCCATTGCGGCTATCCTTTTTACTCTGCCTGCGAGCCAGTTATCAAATGCCAGCGGTTTTCTCAACTCGTTCCAACTCGTGAGCAATGTGCTCCCTTCGGGGGTCGCGACAGTTTTGGGCTGGCTGGTTTCTCTGGGCATCATTATCGCGGTAGCTTCCAGCGGCGGTACATGGATTATTGGCGCGGATCGCACCTACGCCATCGCCGCGCTTGATCGCACTGCTCCGTCTTTCCTGGGACGTTTCAGTGGTCGCTATGGAACCCCAATTGCGGTGAATACTATGTCAGGCATCGTTGCGAGCATCGCAATGATCGCGGCTATTCTGGTTTCGTCTTACGCAGCCAGTAGCGGTCTGGGTACCTTGTTCGGCCTGGTAATTGGTTTCACGATTTCAACCACGACTCTTTCTTACCTGTTCATTTTCCCCGCGTACATCATCCTGCGTTACAAGTACCCCAACGTTCATCGTCCATATAAAGTGCCTGGTGGCATAGTGGGCGCATGGATTGTGACGATTCTGCCTCTGGCGTACGCTGCTATTGCCAGCTACTTCATCCTGATTCCCGCAGATTCGACGGTTGCTAATAACAACGTCAGCCGTTTGACCTATGAACTGACTCAGTTTATTCCGTTAGCGGTGATTGTGTTGCTGACGGTGGTCTTCTACGTCATAGGGCAATCTGAGGCGAAGAACGAGGATGTGGTCGTTGAAGTAAATCTGGCGGCTTCCGAAGAAGCCGCTCTTGGTGACTAGTTTTTAGAGTGTGTCTATCAGAAAGCCAGAGACAGCAGGCTTTCTGATAGACACAGATGAAGAGCAGGAGCCTCATCTATTTGTGTGAGGCTCCTGCTCTTCGTTTGTGCCGTGTAAAAGCGCTACTGGCCGATAACGCTGCGCAGGTCGTTGACGACCATTTCGAGCTGGGAGGCGGCTTCGGTGGCGGAGATGGCGCCATCTGCGAGCTGCTCGTTCACCTGAGTGGTGACTTTGATGGCCGTGGCCAGCTTCTGGCTGCTGTCACCCTGGTAGTGGGTGGCCTTCTCGATATAGTTGGCCGCGGTGATCACGTGTTGTAATCCCTGCTTGATGGTTTCCATGTTCTGCCGGCGCCAGTTGCCTTCCAGTTCCATGCCAACCTCACCCAGCTTGTGCGCGGCGATGCGCGTGGCGTCTGTGTAATACTGGAGCGACTGCTGGCCAACCTGGATTGAGTCCAGCACCCACAACTGTTCGGAAGAGGCGCTCTGCTGCTTTTTCGCCAGGGTATTCAGCGCTTCGCTGTTCTCGCGCAATTGATCGACCGAGCGCATGATTGGGCGCGTGATGCGACCGGAGACCAGGAGACCGATTGCTGCCGCCAGCACTGCCACGACAATAGCGACGATGATCGTGTTGCGCAACTGGTCATCCGCGACCTGGGTTACCGCCGCGCTTGGACTGGTTACCATATAGGTCCAGTTCTGGATGCCCAGCTTATAACTGGCAACCTCGTACCCCTTTGGCGCGCTCAGCGTACTATCCACCTGAATTGTGGCGTTGCTCCCCTGGCCGTACCAGTTTTCGGCGTTGATCTGTTGCTGCACTCCCGTTGCCTTCGGCTGATCGGTCGCGATAAAGAGCTTTTGAGGGTCCGTCTCTTTTGTATCCGCGATGCGGATGCTATTCTGGTCCAGAATAAAAGCACCGCCGCTTTTGTTAAAGCCCTGGTCGTCCTGTACGATTTTCCAGATATTGTCCAGGTTCAGTGAAGCCCGCATGAAGCCCAGGAAGGCCTCGTTTGGTTTGCCATCCTGGTAGATTGGCGAATAGATGTCTATGAATGCTTTATGAAGCGTTGTGTCATAGTAGACGGGCGAAAGGATTGGCTGACCGGTCTTATCACTTTTGATGGCCTGCAGTTGTTCGGGTGGCACGACAGACTGTCCGTAGTGACGGGGCTGGATATTGAGTGGATAGGAGAGGCTGGGAGTGCCATCGGGGTAGAAGATCCACCAGGAAATATAGTGTTTGTCGCGATACTCACCGGCGGCCAGTGCGTAAATAGCATGTTGAGCAGCAGCCTCGAAGGTCGGTGTTGGTGGCTGTGATGGCTGAATGACGAGAAAGCCTTGCACCGTGGGGACCTGACTCAAGGTAGCAGTATCGAGGAGGCGTTCTTGCAGATACGCGTCAATAGCCTGAGCGTTTGTGCGTGCGTCGGTCTGTAGAGTATTGTCTGCCTGCTTAATCAACTGTGGACGGGCATAATATTCGCTCACGCCGACTGCAATGAGCAGGGGAAGCACCGCGGCCAGGATCAAAATAAACGAGAGACGGACTGCAAGTGGTAGCCTGCGGCGTCTGGGGAAATCTCTTTGGGACATAGAAGGAACTCCTTTATAGTTGGATCACGCCTGCGCGTTCGAGATCATAGAGTAATCTCTGCACATCTTCCGGGTTTTGCGACATCAGGCGAATCAATTCTTTTACCGTACGACCGCCGTCAATGAGTAAAAACAGGCGCCGATGCGTGCGCGAAAGGCCCATCTGCTCGATCAAATGCATACCTTCTTCCATGTGACGTGTGCGGTAGGGTGTGGCGAGCCACGCGGTTGGCGTTGGTTGTCTTGTTCCTCCTAAATCTCTGGTTGTCCTGCTATAGATGTTTTCTTGTGTATACCCCGGTACTGGCGCTTGCCTGGAGAGCGGAGACGAGCCCGATGAACGGTTGCGTAGCGAAGACGTAGGATTGCGCAGTGGAGACGGTCCGCTGCGTAACGGAGGTGTACTCGACGCCTGGTTGTCTGTTTCTCTCCAACCTGGCTGCCAGGGGGATGGAGCCGGGGGAGGAGAAGGCGGCAGCGCCGGTATCCGGCCAGTCGAGCTGGCGCGCTGTTCGGGTGTAAAGGCAAAACGGCAGGTACCCCAGCTTTTAAGCTGGTTGAAAGCATCCGGCCCCTGGATCTGATTGAGGCCGGCCTGGACTACCTGCCCATTGACAAAAGTGATGATCCCCTGTTCAAATTGTGGGCCATTCTCGCGTTCAACGATCAGACGCCCGGTTTTTTGACCCAGTTGGAGCACCTGGATAACATTTGCCAGGCGGTCTGTCTCTGTTTTTGGCTGCTGTGACATGCGCTTTCACTCATCAATGAGCGGCGCACTCTCCCCGTCTTGATAAACTGGGAGCGCCGCGCTTTCTCTCCGTAGGTTTGCCCTTGAGGGGAACATTTTTCGCGGGAATGCTCAAACCCTATACTACTCGTGCGACCAACGCGGGCTCCTCTAACGACACGCGCGCCACGTGTTTTGCCATAAGGAGGCCCCGCAACTCTTCTGGACATTCGAGCACTAAGCATATCACATTTTCGATTTTTCTGACAAAATTGCGCGATCTTTGTAGGAGATTTGCCTTATATCTCAACTATTAGAGATTCAACTCTTCTAGAAGAACCCCTGGAAGTCCCTATTTGTCGGAAATCCTACCACATTTTCCCATAGATGTGCGATAATAAAATCCGCGCGCGTATTTCATGCCAATTGAAGGCGTGCATATGGAGATTACCAAGAGGATTTACGACAGATGGAGGCCCGCATGCCCTCTCACTCATCTGGCTCAGAGTTTGTGCCCCGTGGTGGAGTCGAAAAGGTGACGCCAGTCGATCAGCTTTCGGTTAACGACCTGACGCGTTGTTGCGCGGAAGAGACGAATAAGTTTCTGCGCCAGAGCGCCTCGAATGACCGCTATTGTCTGGAATTGTTCCGCCGGGCGATTGTCAAACGCGACGAAGACGCCTGGGGCAGCCTCTATCAACAATATGCTCCGCTGGTTCTGACCTGGGTGAATCAACACCAGAGCGCCGCTGCGCTGCTGGGGCAGGATGGTGGTTCCCCGCTGGTAAACGCGGTTTTCGCCAAGTTTTCACAAGCTCTGACCCCTGTGAAGATGGATAATTTTGATACGCTGGCAGCTATTTTGAAATATTTGAAAATGTGCGTACACAGTGTGATTGCCGACGAGGTGCGCGCGCGCCAGGCGCGCCAGTATGAAGAGACGTTGGACGCTATTGAACAGGAGCCTGCGAGCGACGATCCAGCCGAGGATGTGATCTCCGGTATCTCTATTCAGAGCCTCTGGCAGGTCATCCAGGAGGAGTTAAATGGCGAAGATGAACGCTTGCTGATCTACCTGGCCTACGTCCAGGGCATGAAGCCTGCGGAGATCTGCACGCAGCATCGGCGCTACTTTTCTTCGGTAGAAGACGTTTACCGTATTAAGCGTAACGTTCTGGAGCGCTTGCGGCGTAATCGGCGCTTGCAGGCCATTTTCAAAAATCGCCATTGGTAGCGCAGTTTTCTAACAATGTTTTCATACTCTCGCAAAAGAACTCGTTGATGCTAGAATAGTGGAAATTTGTTCGTTTATTCTGGTCAAAAGGACAAAAAAGGCCCGTGGAGCGACGACAGCCGGCCAACGATTGGGGAGAATCGCCCGGTATGCCAGCGTTTGCACGATGTGACTGGAACGTCCTGAACATAGCCTGTTTCGATCCGGTGGGTAGATGCTCTGGCCGGCGATACTGCTGACATATGTGCAGTATTCTCAGCCATTGTCGTGTCCTTCAGACAGATCGCAATTGAGCCGGAGTTAGTCTGCTCGCTTGCCGGGAACTGGTTCATCAACAGGTCGAGAAAGCCAGACATTTTTGTAATTAAGGAAATGCTCAGGGAGTGTAGTGAACCAGGGCTTATTCGCGATGAAGAACTGCTTGCCTATCTGGCTGGGGAGAGGGTGGGACCAGTGGTAGAGCAGCATCTGGCGCGTTGCCCACGTTGTTCGACCCGGTTGGCGGACTACCGCCGCCAGGAGCTCTCGCTGATCAGTAAACTCTATCGATGGGATTGCCCACCTAATCAGGTGCTTGGGGAGTTTCAACTGGGCCTGCTCGACCCGGAGACCTCCCTGGCAGTCAAATTCCATCTGCGTGCCTGCGTGGCTTGTTCTATTGAAGTAAGCACGCTGAGCGAGTTTCTGAGCGCTGATCCGCTGCTCGTCGAACGACCAGCCCCGCTGTTCGTGCCTGAACTCGCGCGCAACAATCATCACGCTCAGCCCCAGGACGCGGGCGCGCTGCTCGATCAATTGCTGGAACGGGCTGGCACGGTTGCTCGTCGCGTCATTGCGACTCTGCTTCCGCCAGCGCCTCGCCTGTCCTATCAGCGCAACACGGCCCCTTCCGCTCTCTGGCCCCGACGCTATAGCGCGGAAGACTTTCACATCTCATTGCAGATGGAACGGGCCAGCGGGCGCGCAGATTCGTTCCAACTGATCGGCTTTGTCACCCGGAAGGATATGGCCCTGGAGGCTTTGCAGGGCATGCCCGTCCTGCTTTTGTCTGAGACTGAAACGGTCTCTGCTCAGAACATAGATGAGCTGGGAAACTTTGTCTTCTCGTCATTGGTTCCAGCCACCTATACCCTGGAATTGCAGTCCCCGGATGGCATTATCGTAATCGAACACATTGCTGTAGATACACAAGAATAAGCGCGCGTAACAGGCTTGCCTGCTATATAACAGAGGTGTATGAGGATGCACGCGGTACAGTATCGTGTGTATCCTCATACACCTCTTTTTCTACGGCGGTCTCTTACTATTGATCGCGTGCAACCATAGTACTATTCTGTTCGTTTTCATTTTGCGCCGCCGCAGGCGGCGCAAAATGAAAGAAAAAAGGTTTTTGCGAGGACACCTCGCGCTCCGGCAGGGGCAGCGCCCCTGCACCCCGTAAGAAACTACCAAAGTAGGAATAGTGAGCTGCTTGCTAGCTATATGATGAAACGTTGCTCCAGAGGTTTCCGTTGCGTTTATTCCAGAATAGAGAGAAAATGACGGTTGTTTGCATGATTTTCCTGTGCTGAAAAGTGCGGATCAATCGTTTAAAATAGAAGAAATTGACAGAACACCGGGATAGTATTGGAACTGATTGCATATGACTCCACAGGAACTTGTGACCATGCTGCTCCTCAAAGGCGAAGAAGAGGGGCGCCACATGCTGGAAACCAGGCTGCCTGCTTTTGATGATGCCGCTGTCAATCAACTGGTTGAACTGATGAAGCGCGAGGCCGACCATCAGTGGGCGCGCGATTCGCAGATTTCGTTTTTGATGGCCGGTCACCTGCTCTTTATTGGGGATCTTTTACACAACCCGTATGTCCACGCGCTTGGTCTGATGGCGCGCGGGGATGCGTTGCGGCGCATGGATCGTGACCAGGAAGCTCTGCCGTTTCTGGACGCGGCGGGTGGTGAGTTTCTGGCCATTGGTGATGAGGTTGGCTGGGCGCGCACGCGCATTGGCCGGGTGAGCGCCTGCCTGCGCCTCAATCGGACCGGCGAAGCACTGCGCGACGCAGCGGCGGCCCGCGAGGTCTTTATCCGCTATGGCAAGCTGATTCGCGCTGGTCAGATCGATGTCAACGCCGCGATCATCAACTACGAGCTGGGCCAGTACGACCAGGCTCTGCGCCTTTTTGACCGGGCGATAGAGACCTACGCGCTCCAGGGCGAAGGAGTCGATCTCTATATGGCGCGCGCGCGCGGCAATAAGGCCATCACCCTGGCCGCGCAGGGGCGTTTTCGCGAAGCCGTGGCGCTTCACGAACAGGCTCGCGCGACCTTTGCCACCCATCGCAGCCAGGAGGTTGCGGTCGCGCGCGAGGAGCTGAATATCGCTCAGATCTCCGCCGCGCAGGGCCATTATTCGCAGGCGTTATTGCTTTTTAATCGCAGCCGCGCCATCTTTCAGAATCACTCGATGCTTCTGGAGGCGGCGGAAGTGGCACAGCAGACCTGTGTCTGTCTGCTGCGCCTGAATCGCGCTCAGGAGGCGTATGACCTGGCTGGAGAGACCGTAGCCTATTTTCGCAATTCGCCCAGCAATCACCACAATCTCGCGCACTCATTAATGTATCAGGCCGAAGCCGCGCTGCTCAAAGGAGATGTACGCGACGCGGACGAGATGCTGCGCGAGGCAGGGATCATTCTGGAGGAGACGGGCTTTATGGGCCTGGCCGCACGCGTGCGCCTTTTGCAGGCGGAGCTCTACTTTGCTGATGGAGAGATCGCGGCCAGCCTGCGCGAGGCGCGCTATGTCGCCGATATTTTTGCCGAGCAGGAGGCGTTGCCCCAGCTCGCTCGAGCCTCTCTCTTGCAGGCCAATATTGCCTTTCTCCAGGGCCATAGCGCTACAGCCAGCGATCTCTGTTCACAGGCGCTTGACATCGCGAAAGGGCAGGGCCTGCTCGACCTCAAATGCCGTTGTGATGCACTGCTTGGTCAGATTGCCGAGCAAAACGGCGAACTGGCCGCGGCGGCGCGCTATTACGATCAGGCCATCGAAGGTATCGACGAAGTGCAGGGCCATCTGGTGCTGGACGAGCGCAGCAGTTTTCTCAAGGACAAGGGCGAGGTCTATCAACGCGCAGTCATCCTGGCGCTCAAACGCGGAAACAAAGACCAGGCGCTGGTCTATGTCGAGAAGGCCAAGTCGCGGGTACTTGGCGATTATCTGCGCAACAACATCGACATTCGCTTGCGCGCGGGTGATAAAGCTGGTGAAGCAATTCTGGAGGATCTGGCGCGCCTGCGCGAGGAACAGGCCTGGTATAGCTCAATTGTCTACGAGACGGAAAATGAGGCCAGCCTGAGCGACACCGCCATTCTACGCATTCGCGCCATGCAGCCGGGCCAGGCGCGCCAGGAGATGCAGAAGCGCGAACGCAAGATCGAACATCTGCTGGAGCAGATGCAACTCCGCCTGGCCGGCGACCTGGTGGCGCGCCCGCGTTCACAGTGGAGCGATACGCTGGTCACAGACCTGGGCAAGCGCCTCGCGCCGCAGGCGCTTTTACTGGAATATTACCTCGCGGACCAGGATCTCTATCTTTTCCAACTAACCAGCAAGAGTATCGAAGTTCATTGCGTCGCGGGGGCGGTTCCCAGACTGGAGCGCCTGCTCGCCCTCTGGCGCGTCAACCTGGAACTGGCGGCCCAGGCCAGCGGCGGCCATGACTATGGCCAGACCTTCGCCAGTCTACAGGCGAATTGCCTGGGCCTGTTACAGCGCCTCTATCAGTTACTATTCGCGCCTGTCGCCGATGTTTTGCCTGGCTATACCCACCTGACCATCGTTCCATATGGCATTTTGCACTACTTGCCTTTTCATTGCCTTTTTGACGGCCAGCGCTTCCTGGTTGAACGCCTGGATATCTCGTACCTGCCGGCTGCCGCCCTCCTGGACATCTCGCAGCAGCGCGGTCAACGCGCGCGCGCCAGGGGAGCCAGCCTGGCGAACTCGCTGGTCATGGGCCTCTCCGATCATGGCCGCCTCGCTTACGCTGTGCAGGAAGCCGAGGTCGTAGCGCGCAGGCTGGGCGCGCGTTGTGTCTATAACGAGGCCGCCAGCGCCGCGCTTTTGCACGAAGTCGCGCCACTGTGTCCGATTGTCCACATCGCTGCTCACGGCCTGTTCCGCCTGGACGCGCCCAACTTCTCCAGCATCAAGCTCGCGGACCGCCAGCTCAGCACCATCGAGGTCTTCAATCTTGACCTCTCTAACTGCTCGCTCGTCACGCTCAGCGCCTGCGAAACGGGGCGTGCCAGTATCGGCGGCGGCGACGAAGTCATCGGCCTTGGTCGCGGCTTCCTCTACGCTGGAGCCGCCTCGCTCCTACCCACGCTCTGGAAAGTCGACGACGCCAGCAGCGCCGAACTCATGGAGATCTTCTATCAGGCCCTGCTCAGCGGCTACACCAAAGCCAGTGCGCTCGCCAGCGCCCAGCGCGCCTTCCTCCAACGCGCCCGCGCCTCCGCCCGTTCCCACCACCTCCACCCTTACTTCTGGGCTGCCTTCCAATTGATCGGCGACGCCGGCGTTTTATAGCAATTCTCTCTCATTTTCTTCCCGCTTAAATCTATTGAAATAGATGCATATCTATGTACACAAGATAATAGGAGAAATAATCTTAACTGAAGCGTAGAAAGTAATATAGTACTATTTTGGTCTTTCCACTTTGCTGCTGTAAAGAAAGAGGATATTATATATGCATATCCGGGTGTAAATAAATACACAAGAGAATGCAGGCAGAAGGAAATCTGAAAAGGAGAGAGAGGTCGTAGTGAAAGGTGAACTACAGGATGAACTGCATCCGACCAGGAGGTTTTCGCGACTCTACATTGTGGCTCTTAGTGCGATTGCGCTTTTTGCGCTCGCGGGCCAGGGCGTTATTCAGTATTCGTTACTTCAGCAGTCCAGCGACGCGCTCATTATCAACACCGCGGGCCGTCAACGTTATCTTAGCCTCAAACTGACCATGGCTGTCTGTGGTCTGATTATTCCATCTGACCCATTTAACCAGCCTGAGCGTGCGAAGGAGGTGCAGGCCACGCTGACCGCTTTTATACATGAGCGGCATGGACTGATGTATGGGGACCCGTCGCTGGATTTACCGGGAAATAATAGCACCACGGTTATGCAGCTTTTAACGTCCATCGAGCCTAATTTTGAGGCGATTTCAAGCGCGTCCACCGACATAATCAACAAGATTAACCAGGACAATGCCGCGGGAGTCAGAGCGCCGGCTACCGAGCTGACGCCCGATGTAGACATTGTGCTGGCACAGGAGGAAGGTTTTGCCACGACCATGAACACTGCCGTGGCTCAATTTCAGCTTGAGGCTCAGGATCGCGTGACGCACCTGCGCATCATTGAAATCGTCCTGTGCTGTTTAACTCTGGCCGTGCTTCTGTTAGAAGGCATCTTTGTCTTCCACCCGGCTGTCAATAAGCTGAATAACAGCATTACAGCTGTAATTCAGGCTGAAGAGCAGGTAGTGGCACACGCGGAAGAACTGGAGCACAAGAACGGCGAACTGGAACTGGCCTTTGAGGAAGCAATGGCAGCCCACCGCAAAGTCATGCCGCACGCGCGTGTTATCGCAGTAGGTCGTTACCAGGTCATGAGCAGCCGTGGAAATTACTTCGATGTTGAGAGCAAGCAGGTCAACGACACGATGATTCTGGAGTGTCAATGTCCCATGTACAAACGCAATATGATCTGCTCGCATTCCCTGGCCGCGGGCAGTCTGCATACGGCCCTGCTGCGCCAGAAACAAACGCACCCTGCGCAATCCCCGGCGCCCATCAATTTTCCTCCTCAGAATCAGAAACGTCAGAAGGAAGGGTAAAAACAGAAAAACAAGCCAGGTTGTGCGGGGGCATGTCCGCGTTCGCACAACCTGGCTTGTTTTTCTGTTTTTGGCGTGCTATAGTACAGCCGGCTTTCCCGTGCGTGGGTCAAAGCATTTGCCAATCTCTCGTTTCTTTCACTGAAAGTTAGGACACTCTCTCATGAAATATCTTGCACCCGATTATGTATATACCCCTGCTGGCCTCCAGGCGGATGTGGTTGTGGTTGTTTCGGATAACGGGGTGATTCAGGCGCTGGAGCCGCGCAGGGCGGACGCGCTGGTGACGGATGCTTTGCCGGGGATGGCGCTGCTGCCGGGTTTTGTGAACGCGCATAGCCATGTCTTTCAGCGCGCGCTGCGTGGGCATACACACCGGCCACTTTCGGAGCGGGATACGTTCTGGACGTGGAGAAGCGCGATGTACGCGGAGGCCGCGCGGCTTGATCCTGATCGCTTGTACGCCAGCGCGCTGGTGACGTATCGCGAGATGCTGGCGGCGGGCTATACGACGGTGGGTGAGTTCCACTATGTTCACCATCAGCCGGGTGGGCAGCCCTATGCCAATCCGAACGCGATGTCCGAGGCTGTGCTCCAGGCCGGGCGCGAGGCGGGAATTCGCGTGGTGCTGTTGATGACGGCGTACGCGCAGAGTGGTTTTGGTCAGCCACCAGAAGAGGGGCAGTTGCGCTTTTGCGATGCTTCGGTTGAGCGATATCTGGAACGAGTGGAGGCGCTGCGGGTCGCAGGTGTGCCAGTTGGGGTTGCGCCACATTCGGTGCGCGCGGTGCCCGCGAACTGGTTTCGCGCCATCGCTGAATATAGTCGCGCGCATCAGTTGCCGCTGCATGTTCACGCCGACGAGCAGCGCGCGGAGATCGAGCAAGCTCAGTCCGCCTGTGGTTGTACGCCGATTGAGTTGCTGGAGAGCTTTGGCGCGTTACATCAACATACGACGGTGGTACACGCCACGCATGCCAGTGCTGGCGAGATAGAACTGCTGGCCAGTTCTGGCAGCACGGTCTGCGTATGTCCCACGACCGAGGGCGACCTTGGCGATGGGATCGCGCCCTATGCTGAACTGCTGGCAGCCGGGATTCCTCTGGCCATTGGAGCCGATAGCAATACGCGCCTGGACCCGTTTGAGGAGTTGCGCTGGGCTGAATATAGTGCTCGTATGCGCTACCAGCGCCGGCGCGTGCTGGTGGCCGATGAACTGGCCGCGCCTGGACCACTTTTGCTGGCCACCGGAACGACGGTTGGGGCGCGTGCGCTGGGCCTGGCTACCGGTGAGATTGCTCCTGGCCAGCCCGCGGACATGGTCGCCATCAATCTCAACCATCGTGCTCTGACTGGCTGGACGCGCGACGACCTGCTCGATGTGCTCTTCTTTGGAGCGTCCGCGGATGTGATCGCGGGCACGTGGGTGCAGGGGCGCAAAGCCAGCCTCTGAGCCCTGATCAGCAAAATGCACTGCGCCGCTGTGTTCGCGTGATTTCCATATCGAAAAAACGAGGTGAGTGATCGTTCTTCCGGGGATGCCCGGAGTAAAGATTACTCACCTCGTTGATTACAGAGGAGAAACCTTTGCCGTATAATAAAAGTAGATGCAGAGAATGCATCTACAAGAAAGGCAGAACCACGTTTTGAGACAACGCGAGCGGGAAAGCTTTCTCCAGACCAGCGTCAAATTGCTGAGCTTTTTCCTGCTGGGATGTGCTCTGTTCATCCCATGTGTGCCAACGCCGGTTTACGCGGACGGGGGTGCTCCCAATCTGGCGTATGTGGCTGGCGCACGTCCGGGAGTGGACGTGATCGATATCGCTCAGCAGCGCGTGGCGAGCAGTTTCGCAGTCGCGGGCAACCCGGACATGCTCTTGTTGAGCCCCGATGGGAGTTTGCTGTATGTGACCCGGCCCGGCTCCGGCAGCGTCGTCGCGCTGGCGGCGAAAACCGGACAGGTGATTTGCAGCGCAGCCTTTCCAGGTCATCCCGCTTTGCTGGCATTGAGTGTTGATGCAACGGTAGTGTATGTCGCGGGCCTGGATGAGACAGCGATTCTGGCGCTCAACGCACAGACATGCGCGCAGGAGCGTTCGTTCCAGGCACCAGAGCCGGTCCATTGGCTGGCTGCGACCCTGTCGAACACGGCAGGCGATGCCCCGCGCACGCAGTTGTGGGTCGCGGGAACAGGCACCGTGAGCATCCTGGACGACAAGGGGCAGGCGCGTGATAGTATTCCGGTCGCAGGCGATCCGCAGTTTCTCTGCCTGCCTGGTGCCTTAACCGCGTATGTCGCGACGCGCCAGGGCAGTGTGATCGCGCTTGATATGCTGACCCACCGGGTTATAGCAACGCTGCTGACCGGCGGTGTTTTTGGTGCGATGGATTATAACGCTGTGACCGGGGAGATCTATATACCGGATCAGCGCCGGAAACAACTGGATGTTCTCGCGCCTGTGCTGTCCGGCATGGCTGCGGTGCCGCGTGAACCGTCCTCCACCTGGCCTGTGTCTGCTGCTCCCCAGGCGGTCGCGATCACCAATGATGGGCAACTCGGTTTTGTCGCGCTCAATAGCGGCCATGTGCTGTTGCTGGATCTGCCTGGACGGAGCGTCATGAAGAGTGTGGACGTGGGTGGCAACCCGCGTTTCATCATTGCCGGCGCGTATCCGCCACCGACTGTTCCGCTGCCAGTCGCGCAGGCCTCATCCGTTCCAGCTTTTGTGATCGTCGGTGTTGTTGTTGCACTGCTGGTGCTCCTGATGGGAGCCATTTGCGGCGTTTTTTGGTATCTCAAGCGGAGAAAAACGCAGAGCTTTTTCAAGGCATCCTCTGCTAAATCGTAAGTGAATCAAAGATCATTGCAATAGTAGAGAATAATGTGAAAATACCTATTGACAATGCTCAGAGGGCAACTGATAATGGGTCTGCGGATATACGAGACCCGTTTTTGTAAGACGAATGGCAGGCGGAGGATTGCTGGTGATAGAGCCTGCCAGGCGAATATCCATTGATCAGTTTTTATACACAGAATGTTGAGAGGCAACGTGTTTTAGAGGGGACGTGTGTACGAGTGTATCTGTTGTTGAGGCACTCAAGAGAGAAAGGCGCGGGTTGTTGTTATGAACACGAATCCAGGTTACACGGGGCGCTATGAGCTACAGGAACTCCTGGGACAGGGAGGTATGGCCGAGGTCTGGAAAGCTTTTGATAACCAGACGCGTCAATACGTGGCCATCAAGTTCCTGCACGTCAATCTGCGATCGGACCCCGACTTCGCGACCCGCTTTCAGCGAGAAGCGCAGATCATTGCTTCATTGCGTCATCCGAATATTGTGCAGTACCAGGATTTTTTCATTTCGCAGCCTCCTGGTACGGGGAATACGACCGCCAGCATTGTGATGGATTACGTGGATGGTGGGACGCTGAGCGATTATATTCGTACCACCTCCCGCCAGGGCAAATTTTTGCCTGCTGTTGAGATTATCCGGCTTTTCACGTCGATTGGCTCTGCGCTGGACTACGCGCACCAGCATGGTGTGGTGCATGGACAACTCAAGCCCGCGAATATTTTGCTTGACCGGCGTAATACCGCGGGCAATTCCATGGGCGAGCCAGTTGTAGCTGATTTTGGCCTGGCCAGGTTGCTGGCGACGACAGGGGGCCAGACCAGTGGCTGGTGGTTAGGGACACCGCTCTACACGTCACCGGAACAGATTATGGGTACACCAGGAGATGCGCGCAGCGATATCTACTCGCTGGGAATTATTCTCTACGAGCTCTGTACCGGGACACCACCTTTCCCAGGAAATAACCCGGCGATGATTATGATGCAGCATATGAATACAGTGCCTGCATCTCCTGCGTTGATTAATCCGGCTATTGCGCCCGCGCTGGTGACGATCATCATGCGCTGTATCGCCAAGGACCCATCTCTACGTTTTCCGAGTGTCGCGGCTCTCATGAGCGAGTTGGGGCAGGCCGCGTCGCAGTCCGGGCCGAATGTGCCTCTTGCAGCGAATGTGGCACAGGTGGAGCCAGCCGCGAGCTCCAATTTACCAACCATATTGAGCTCAGGCCATCCCACCCATCTTACTCCGCCAGCGGGATCGTCGCCCGTGCCCGCGCTGCCGACCTCGTTGCCTGGAGTCGCAGGCGTGAGCTTTTCGCCGTTGCCTGGATACTCACCGGCCTCTTCTCCCGGCCTGGCTGGAATTTCTCAGCCTTCCACGACGCTTACGCCAGGGGGGACTAACAATTCTGGTGTTCCGGGCGGGCCGGCCACGCCTATGCCAACGGTTTTTGCTCCTGGCCAGGTTTTTGGTACCAGCCCCGGTGTACTGACTTCCCCCGAGTTACAGCCGCTCCAGGCTCCTCCTGTTCGCCCGCGCAGGCGGCGTGGCTGGTGGGGTGTGCTGGCCGCGCTGCTGGCATTAGTGGTGATAGGTTCTGGTCTGGGCATCTACCTGGTCGCTGGTCGCCCTTCCACTCCTCCAGGCGGGCCAGCTTCGTCACTGGCCGGGCATGCCTATTTTGTCAGCAGTGGATTGTTAAGCGCGAACCCGGATACCGCCACGGTCCAGGGGATTACCGATCAACTGGAGGTCAGGCTGGAAAATGTGCCTCAGTTGCCGCCAGGCAAGGGCTATTATGGCTGGCTGCTGAACGCGAAAAATTCGCCGTGGCTACCTGTGCCGCTGAATACGACGGGGCCATTGACGGTAACCAATGGCACTCTGACTTTTGCCTTTCCTGGCAATGCTCAGCACTCAGACCTGCTGGCGACAAATAGTCGTTTTCTGATTACCGTGGGGGATATTGCCGCGCCGCCGTTGAATCCAGACAAGAACTCGCTGGCCTACTACGCGACCTTTTCCGAGGCGACCCATCCCTATGGCGCCGAGCAGTTTAGCCTCTACGATCATATTCGCCATCTGCTGGCCAATGACCCGAAAGTGGCGGCAGCGGGTCTGACGGGTGGCCTGGATATCTGGCTGTATCGCAATACGGAGAAGATGCTGGAGTGGGCGGGCAGCGCCAGGGACGCGGCCCAACCGGCTACGCGAAGTCTCCCCTTTTTGCGACGCCAGCTCACGCGCATGATCGATTATCTCGATGGTGATGCCTATACACAGCTCCAGAATGATTTGCCCGGAGAGCCCTTGCGCGTAAATCCGGCTATTGCAAAGATCGGTCTGTTAACCTTCGATACGGTGAATCAGAATCCGCCGGGGTATCTCTATCACATCGAGAAACATCTTCACGAAGTTGCGACTTTACCAGAATCAACCGATACACAAAAAGCGCTCGCGCTCCAGATTGATCGGGGTCTGAACGCCGTTGATGCCTGGGACCACACTATTCGCAATGATGTCCTGACGTTGTTCCGTATGAGCGATGCACAACTGATCAGCAGCCGGGGCTTGAGTCTGTTGAATGAAGTGTCCACGCTGGCCAATCAGGCGTTGGTCGGCCAGGTTGACCCTCAGGGGCAGGTGACAGATGGTGTGATCCAGGTTCATTACGCGATCCAGAGCCTGGCGACGTTTGATGTGCGCGCCTGTAGCGCCAGTAATCCCTGCCCGGACCTGGTCTAAGCAGTTTGCATGACGGAAAAGAGGAGATGCGATGAGCACAGAGTCGCCCAGAAGGCTTGGAAAATACGAGTTGCAGCAGCGGCTGGGCCGTGGCGGCATGGCTGAGGTCTGGAAGGCGCTTGATACCCAATTGCAGCGCTATGTGGCGATCAAGTTGCTGCATACAAATCTTCAGACGGACCCGAATTTTGTCTCGCGCTTTCAGCGCGAGGCGCAGGTGATTGCTTCCCTGCACCATCCAAATATTGTGCAGATCCACGATTTTCAGGTCGAGCAATCAACCAGCGACGATATCCCGGTTTTTTACATGGTTATGTCGTATATCGAGGGCCAGACCCTGGCCGACTATGTTGCCAGCACCTCGGCGCAGGGCAAGATCCCCTCGCCTATCGAGGTGGTTAATCTGTTTACCTCAATCAGCCTGGCGGTGGATTACGCGCACCAGAAAGGCATGATTCATCGTGATATCAAACCTGCGAATATCCTGCTGGATCAGCATAACCGCGCGCGTAATCCTATGGGTGAGCCGATTCTCACGGATTTCGGCCTGGCTAAACTGCTAGGCGTGACAGCGGTGACCTTGACGGGGACGCAACTGGGGACGCCTTTATATACCTCGCCGGAACAGGCGCGCGGTTATCCAGGGAATGAGCGCAGCGACCTGTATTCACTGGGGGTGATTCTCTATGAAATGGTGACTGGTGTCGCGCCTTTCCGAGCTGACACGCCAACCGCCGTGCTGGCTCAGCATCTTTTTGCCACTCCTACCCCGCCAGTGCTGCTCAATCCCAATATTCCGCCCGCGCTCACCATGGTGATTATGACTATGCTGGCGAAAGATCCGAACGCGCGCTTTTCGCACGCCTCGACGATGACCGCGGCAATCGCGGAGCCCTTCTCCTTGAAGAGCGTCTCGACCGCGTGGAGGTCGTTGTAGGGGGCGGTCAGCGTGTCGCGCGTCCAGGCGGCCGGGACGCCGGGCGAGTCGGGT
>DASVMX010000057.1:0-3997 GCA_036384215.1 Ktedonobacteraceae bacterium
CAACATCTGTATAGATATTGCCATCGCTGATGCCTGGCCAGGCACCTGTGCCATTCCAGTAGCGTGCGTCAAATTGCAACTGTAGTTTAGCATTGGTACCATAGCCGAGTTGCGTGATCGCCGTCCGCTTCAGGCTATCAAAGCCCGCCTTGCTGTAATCGAGCGTGCGCAGGACGCTGAACGGAAGGGCCAGGATTACCCGGTCAAATGTAACCTTTTGTGTGGTTGTCGGGCTCAAGGTTGAGCCAGAAGGGGTGGCAAAGGTCACGGTGATGCTGCCATCACTATTGGTGGCAATGGCCGTCATACGCCAGTTGAGCTTGACAGAGCCAGATGGCAGGCTGGCCGCGATGGCTCTGGGTATCTGCTGGTTGCCGCCAAGCACATGATAACGCTCGTCAGATTTGCCAAAGATGCTGAAGTTGCCTGGCGTTGGCTGGTAAGCCAGCAAATAGACCAGGTTGAGGGAGCTTTGCAGATTTGTCTCCAGGCCATACTCTTCGTTATAGGCAGCATCGAGCAATTGCCCCATATTGGAAGAGTGACCACCCGTTACATACTGCTCGATCCAGTCATACAGGCTCAGATGGTCAAGCTGATAGCCGAAGGCCGTATAGTTGTTGTACACCGTTGGGAAAGGAGCCTGCTGAATCTGGCCTTTTAGAACGTTATACACCTGCTTGAAATCGTCGTCAGCTGTTGATTGTGGATAGTACTTGCCGAAGAAGTAGTATGTGTCCTGTGATCCCTGCGGCTGAGCCTGGAGCAAATCAACGGTGTTGAGATTAAACCGTTGAGCCAGGTGCAAAATGACTTTGTGGCTTGTGTCGATCAGTTCTCCACACCACTCACTGGTCTGCCCATTGGCCCAGTTCGTGGTGTCGGAATGCATGCGACCGCCGACATCTCCCGAGGCTTCATAAACGGTTGAGGCATACCCGGCATCCTGGAGCGTCAGGGCCGCGTTCAACCCGGCGATTCCTCCGCCGATAATCCCAATGCGCGGAGGCGCACTGGCCGCGGCCTTAAACATGTGGCCCGCGAGATTCAATGGATCGGTGAGCGCGAGCCCGGTTGCCACCGCACCTGCTCCCTTGAGCAGAGTACGACGACTGAGGGCCACGTGTCTTTGCTGGCGTACCTCCGCGGGGGAGATCCCGCGCTGAAAAGCTTCCGCGTGTTCGTTGGTAAGCCGTTGCAAGGCACGCATAAGGGGAGTCCTGGCCATTTTTCATGATCCTTCACTGGCATAGAGGATACATGCTACAAAAAACAACCTGACGGGAAACAACGCTATTAGAAATATAAGCAAAAACAGCAGGAAAAGCAAGGTGATTACCGAATACTTTTTCCTGATTTCTATTTACTATTTAGACATATGCATCTAGAAAGATTCCCAGCAAAGCTTACCTCCGTTAGAGTTTTGTGGTAAAAATCCGAGCCGCGCCCCTGTCTGCCAGGGTTTATGCATAATGGACGGTTCTCCTGATTTTTTCTCAATGTTCATGCCATTGGCTTGCTCTCTGATCCCTGACCTCCGACAGAACGCATAAACTCTACTCTGCTGGTTGTGGGTGCTTGCCAGTTGTTTGCTGTTCCTGTATACTGCCTGTCAGGCAGCGCTCGTTGCCTCCCTCTCTCGGCTTTTTTTGAGCCTGGCCCTTTGTTGCCAGCTTTTCGCTGAAACTTTTGCTCTCCACACCACTTCTCTCCTGTTGCAAGCCTTCGTTTTGAAAGGACATTTTCCATGGTTCGGACTCTCAGTTCTCCACTTATCGCTGCTCTCAACAGCAAGACACGTGTGCCGTCGCTGCATTTGACGATTGAGGATCATGTGCTCCATTACGCTTCTTATCAGACGCCAGGGGGCGCGGATGCCTGGAACGACGCGTGCCTGGCGAGCGATCAGAGCCTGGTGCGCGTACAGGTGACGCGCGCCGGTTTTGGTTTTACCAGCAACTTTCAGGTGCAGCGCGTGACTGATCCCGGCCAGGCAGCTCAATGGAGTTCGTGGACGACGCTGCCGGGGTCCAGCGGGCTGATCTTTCAGGATGGCTCGTGCGCAATCTCCAATTCTGCCGGGACGCTGCGAGCTTTCGCGCAGCGGGGGACGGGTGGGAATAACCTTTGGGCCTGGACCTCCGTGGATAATGGAATAACGTGGAGTGGTCCGGTCAACGTGGCCACGCCTCCTGGTGGCGCGCTGATCAAGGGAATTGCCAGCGCGGGCAATAATGATGTGTTTTTCCTCTACGATGTGCTGGGAGGCGACGCGCTGGGCTGCTCGTTCTACAGCGGAGGCTCCTGGTCTGCTTTTATCACCTGGAGTTTGCCAACGCTTAACAGCGGCGCGGGCCTGGCGGCGGTTTTCGCGGGCGCGGTCTATACGTTGATCTATTCCGATGGCTATACCCTGGCGACATGCGGCTTTAACCCGGCTGGCTCGCTCTGGAGCGCGGGCGCGGTCATCGCTTCATCGAGCACAAACGCGATTGGCCGCGTCTCTCCGCGCATCTCCCAGGATAGCGGACTCTATACCCTGGCCTGTGTTGAATATGATACAGGCACGCTGACCGGCTCGATTTATAACTATCCGCGTCTGAGACAATCGGTTGATCTCCAGCACTGGTCGGGAGGGCGCATCTTGCACGATTTTGCCGCGACCTATGGGGTAGTGACGCTGAACTGGTCGGCTCCCCCGGCTGGCAGCGCCGGAGCGCGCGGGTATGTCGTTTCGCCAGGGATCGTGTATAGCGCGCCGTTGTTTCAGACGAGCAATGTCGCCATGTACCTGGATGTCTCGGCTGCTGTGCTCTCCTACACGCGCCAGGAACATCCTGGTAAGCCAGCTCAACTGGAAGCGGTGCTGGACAACGCGAGTGGAGTCTACAATAACCTGGTCACAGCAGTTAGCGCGACAGGCAATTACCCGCCAATTGGTTTGAACGCTTCGCTGGTGCTCAGCGAAGGCTACCACACCGGCACGCCGCCCACAACGCCAACCGCCGTGAAGGTGGGCACATATCGCCTGGCACAGATCCAGTTTGTACGCGGACCAGAGATTAACCAGTTGCGCCTGCTGGCCCTCGATCTTTCGCGCAACCTGGACCTGATTGCGCGCTATCAGCAGACCTATACCAACCAGACGCTGGGCTACCTGATCGCGGAGATGGCCGCGCGGGCTGGCCTTTTTCATCTGGTGCTGCCCACGACCATCCAGGTGACGCAGATCGTTCCCGCCTTTGTGCTCCAGGCCGGGCAGACCTATCGTCACGCTCTGGATGAGCTTTGTTCTACGTATGGACTGGTTTACTTCCTTGACCAGGACGAAGTCCTGCAGGTGCGCGAGCTGGCGACCAGTGATCCCGCGGTCTGGAGCTACCAGCCGGAGATCGAAAGCGTTTGTTTTGGAGGCACCGATCTACGCGCCAATCACATCATCGTCAGCGGCAAGCCGCCCGCGGGTACAGCCTCCAACGCTCTGACCACCGCCGAGACTTTTGACGACGCGCAGATGCGTATGATTGGTCTGGAGCGTTTGCTGCACCATGTTGATCCCAAGCTCTCCACAGCCTCTCAGTGCGCGCAAAAGGCCAGCTTCCTGCTGGCGCAGGAGGTACGCGGGCAGGTAGCCCACAGCGTCACCGTACCGCTGAATCCAGCCCTGCAACTCTGTGATGGTGTGACGCTTACTGACGGCGCGGCCCCGACCGGCAGCGGCCAGAGCGCCACCTGCCGCGTCCTCGCCCTGCGCGCCCACTATGACGCCCAACACGGCCTCAACGAATTGCAAGTAGAACTGGAAGGGCTCTAAATCTGTTTGTTCTGAAAACGGAGGCAGGCTACTCCAAAAAAGCTCCGCTTTTTTGGAGTAGCCTGCCTCCGTTTTCAGAACAAACAGATTTAGAGCCCTTCCAGTTCTACTTGCAATTCGTTGAGGCCGTGTTGGGCGTCATAGTGGGCGCGCAGGGCGAGGACGCGGCAGGTGGCGCTCTGG
>DASVMX010000058.1:0-18586 GCA_036384215.1 Ktedonobacteraceae bacterium
ACAAAAATTTCGGAGTGACTCCTGGTTATGCTGAAGGGACTCATTTGAGGTAGGTCCTGAGATCCTGGGCAATAGCCTGTAGAAGGAGCTTTTGCATGGGAACGAGAAAGAAATGGTCACCTGGAAACATGCGGAGAGAAAAATCACGCGTTGTCTGTGTCTGCCATTGCTCTAACTCGCTTCGCGTAACCTCTTTATCCTGCACTCCTCCGAAGACAGAGAGAGGGCAGGGTAAGGGTGCTTCTTCCGCCCAGGTGTAGGTTTCACAGACAGCGAAATCCGCGCGCAGGGTGTTGAGTAGTAACTGCATCAACTCCATGTTTTCCAGAACAGCCGGTGGTGTTCCGTTGAAGCGCTTTAACTCATGAATAAACTCTGCATCAGGTAATTGATGAATGGGTGGATCTTTATCGGGGAGTTGTGGTGCGCGGAACGCAGAAATAAAGAGATGCGCGGGTAAAGGCATCTGTTGTTTGCGCAGGTAGCGAGCCAGTTCAATGCTAACCAGGCCTCCCATACTATGTCCAAAGAAGGCAAAGGGAGAGGTGAGATATGGCTCAATGCCCTGAGCCAGCGCCTCGATCAGCGGGGGAAGAGAGAGAAAAGGCGTTTCCGAGAAACGCTTCCCTCGACCAGGAAGTTCGATCGGACAGACATCTATCTCTGGCAAAACTTCGTTCTGCCAGTGAAAAAATGCTGTAGCTCCGCCGCCTGCATAAGGGAAACAAAACAAGCGGATTTTCGCCAGGCTTTTTGGCCTGTAGAGTTGTATCCAGGGCTCGACGTTTGAATGAGAGGTCATATTTCTTCCTGTTACGAAAGTGCTCGCAAATTCAGAAAATTGCGGTACCAGTTTTCTGGAAAGCACATCCCTTTCTTTTCATTTTACAATATTTATCAGATCAGGTTACAGGCAATCTGATATGATATATTTAGTTGTGGGGTTTTGTCCACTCATTTTGACAGCAAACGCCCTTTCTGGTTTGGCAGGCTCCTTTTAAGATCGTTTCACCTGCAAGGTATGGAGGTGTATCATGTCAGACGATTCCGCAAATGCTCTCGGTGCTTCTTCCAGACTGAACAGTGATTTTTGGAAGCTGTGGGTGGGGCAAACTGTTTCAAGTCTTGGCAGTTCTTTTACACTGTTTGCGCTACCGCTCCTGATTTTCAAGCTAAGTAACTCTGCCATCAACCTGTCGCTTTCTACGGTTGCGGGTTTTCTTCCATATTTGCTTTTTGGGCTCATTATTGGCGCCTGGGTTGATCGCTTGAACCGCAGGCGCCTGATGATTTTTATTGACCTTGCTCGTGGAGTGATCATCGCGTTCATCCCGCTGATGTTCGCTCTCAATCTGCTCTCTGTCTGGTGGATTTATGGGGTTGCATTCGTGATATCTACCATTTCCATTGGTTTCAATGCGTCCCAGTTTGCTGCTATCCCGAAGCTTGTCAGGCGCGAAGATATCGCGGTAGCGAATGGACGGATGCAGGCCTCCTTCTCAGCAGCGGGCGTGATAGGACCTATTCTGGCAGGATTGCTGGTGGCTGTTATGCCTCTTGTCGCGGTCCTTCTTTTCGACGCCCTTTCATTTTTCATCTCGGCCCTCTCACTGGCCCTCATCAAAACCAGCTTCAACGGCAGTTCTGCGCAAGGCCGGAAGGAAACAACCATTCGCCAGGACATTGCCGAAGGGCTGCGTTATGTGCTGAATCAGCCGGTGCTGCGCGCCATAGCGATAATGACGGCTCTGGTGAACCTGGTGATTACTACCGTGAGTACCCAGTTAGTTCTGTTCGCCAAACACCAGTTTCAGGCCAGTGATACCCAGGTGAGCCTGTTCTACACAGCCTCCGCTGTTGGCGTTGTTCTCCTGTCCCTGGCGACTGGCTTCCTGCGTAAACGCTGGTCTTTTGGCACCGTTGCCCTGGGTGCGCTGATGCTGGACGGAGTACTGATCGTACTTGTCTCCCTTACGCCTCCATACTGGCTGGCTTTGCTGTTCTGGCTTTTGATTGCCGGATTCGGCGCGCTGTTTAATATCAATGCCAGCAGTTTGCGCCAGGTAATTGCTCCCGACCACATGTTAGGCCGCGTCATGACCATTGCAACCGTCGTGGCCTGGTCGGCTGTACCCCTGGGGACGCTGATTGGCGGGATTGTTATCCAGCAAGTGAAAAACGTCGGGCTTGTCTATGGTGTCATTGGTACAGTGATCTTTCTGATAGCTTGCGCTTTTTCGTTCTCGGCCGTGGGACGGGCGAAACGCTATCTTCCAGAAGAAAAGCCGTCGCTGGCGCAGGCGTCAACAGACTGAATGCCCTGGCTGATTACAAGGATCGACTGAATACATCAAAGGCTATGAGCCGCCCCTGATTCTGGAAAAGAGGGTAATGAAATATCCCGGATTGTTGTGAGGCAAGCTCACAACAATCCGGGATGAATCATAATTGAGCGTAGGAGCTCTTTAAGTTTCTGATTGGGATTGGCAAGCATATTTTCAAGGGTGGCTTGCAGTTGTCCCAGCAAGCGGCGCACTGTGCTGGCATCGCTGTAATGCTGGTAGCCCGACAGCATGATGACAAGCCTCTGGTAAGGCCACAATTCGAGCCGGAGCGGGTATTCCATAGGGACAAAAAAATGGCGGTTGGTATCAATGGCCTGAATACCAAAGTCCTGGCGGGCTTTTCCCCCCTCGGCTGCATAGCGATACACGGGAAAATTTTCAAAGACTACGTAGCTCTCGAACATGGGCTGGGCGGCAGGCACCCCCAGCCATTCCTTGATTTTCATGATGGGGGTGTATTCGTATTCTCGTAGCTCTATCAGGTGCGCCTGGAGTTCCGCCAGCCAGGGCAGGAGCAGCATGTCTGGCGAGATACGCAGGCGCAGGGGAAGGATGTTGTTGAAGAAACCCACCATCTGTTCTACCCCGGCCACCTCTGGCGAGCGACCCGAAGAGAGATGGCCGAAGGTGATGTCTTCCTGGCCGCTATAGCGGCTGACAATCAGGCCCCACGCGCCGTTGACCAGCGTAGATACCGTCAATTGGAACTGCCTGGCTAAAGATTGGAGTCCGACCGTTGTTGCCAGTGGTAACGTAATCGCCTCTTTGACAAAACTATCCCCGGCACGTGGAAAAACCTGCGGGCTCCGGTCTGCCAGGCACCATGGAGATACAAAGCCTGCAAGGTTCTGGCGCCAGTATGTTTCTGCTCTGGAGAGATCCTGTTCTCGCAGCCAGGCGAAGTGGTTGCGATAGGGGGCCGGGCGCTGCAAATTCAAGGCCTGGCCCCGGCACAACGCCTCATAGCATGCTTCGAGATCCCGGGTCTGCAGATGCGCCGCCCAGCCATCCTGTAACATATAATTAAAATTGCGGAACAGATAATAGTCATGCTCTGCTGTCCGGGCAAGGGCTATACTCAAATGGGGAGCCTGTGACGTGTTGCTCCCCTGAATACGGAAGGCGCGCAGGCATGTTTCCAGTTCTTCTTCCTGCTCAGCAGGACTTAAATCTCTCCAATCAAAGTGTTGCACTCTGACGCGGCTTTGTTTCTGAACCACCTGGAGTGGTTCGTCCAGGCCCTGCCAGATGAAGGTAGTGCGCCCGATCGCGTGCCAGTTGACAACGGTTGTCCAGGCCTCCTCATAAGCTTCCATATTAATGTGGGCATTCTTGAGGGAAACCACTCCACACAGCCAGTAAAGCTCGGCATTGCCTGTATGACGGCGCTGAAACAGCATATTTTGTTGCAGGGGCGAGACCGGGTAAGCGTCCTCGATTTGCAGATTGACTCTGCGGCCAAGTTCCTGCAAATCGAGCGCTGTCAGAAGAGGAGTCGCGGGCGGCACGGCTTCTATGCGAAGAGAAGGATCTTTTTCGGGCGCTCTGCCAGGCTGGTCATCGCCGGGCTCGCTTATTTCAGTCACTGTGGCCAGCTCGGCCACAGTCTGGTACTGGAAAATCAGCCGTGGAGTGAGACGCAGGCCCTTTGCCCTGGCCCTGGCGATAATCTGGATGCTGCGGATCGAGTCTCCTCCCAAGGCGAAGAAATTATCGTTGACACTGATCTGTTCAAGACTGAGCACCTGTTTCCAGATCTCCGCCAGTCTTCTTTCAAGCTCTGTCCGGGGCGCTCTAAAGTTTTCCTGTGACGCGGGTGCCGTTCTCTCTGGCCGGGGGAGCGCCTGGCGATCGAGTTTACCGTTCGGGGTCAGCGGAAAGGTTTCCAGGAAGAGCAGCAAGGCAGGGACCTGGTGTTCGGGCAGGGAACGTAGTAAATACGCGCGTAGAGCGGCCTGGCGCTGCTCCTCACGCCAGGCTTGCAGCGGGGCATTGGCGTAGCTCTGCCAGGAGGGTTCGCCGCGCTGGATGGTGTTCGCCTGCCCTGGCTTGCTCAGCCAGTGGGCCTGGCGGGCAAAGACTACCTCGTAGCTGTCATCTGTTGCCTCGGCCGGGTAGCGTACCGTCGCGTGATAGTTCAGATGATCTCCGCACAACCACCAGTGTTCTGGCTCGACCATTGGCTCAAAGGGGGAGGATTCCAGCAGTGAGCGCAGTTCCCCCGCCGTTTGCCGTCCATCCTGCGGGGCCTGGTGTAACCAGTTCCAGGCCTGGTAAGCTGGCTGCAGGCGTATATTGGGGATGTGAGTGAGGTGAAGGATAGCGGGCTGGCGTGCGCTGAGCAACTGGTAGACTGTCGCGGGGCGGAAAGTTTCCCGTGTCCCATCCAGCACGATCTTTTCTGGCAGACTGGTGGTGACCTCCTCTTCCTGCTCAGGAGAGAGCCAGAGGATCGCATCGTAGCGAAAGGTGGTCAGTTCATTGTGGTCAGTGCCTCGCTTGAGCTGAGTTTCGACGTGCCTGATCCGGGGGAAACGCGCGCGCAGGGCATGAAAAAAGGTCGGCGCGAGCAACAGCTCAGTTTCCCGGGCCATGTGGCGCAGGGCATGTGCCAGCACCAGGCCAGCAGAACTGCTCTCCTCGGCGTGCGCGACCTCGACAGAGGCGGAGAAGAGTTCTTGCAAAGGCAGGCTGCGTATATCGCCCAGGAAGAGCTTGCCACCGGGCTGGAGCACTTGCAGGGCCCCGGCGATGACTTGCAGGAGATAGTCTACCGAGGGAAAATACTGGACCACCGAGTTGAGAATCACGGTGTCCACGCTGGCCGCCGGCAGGTGAGAGAAATCCTCGGCCCGCTGTTGCAGCAGTCGCAGATATGGCGGCGCGAGGTGGAGTTGAGCGAGCTGCCGGCGCACGGCCTGCAAGGCGCTGGCGGAGAAATCGGTGGCGGTGTAGCTCAGGCAATCCGGGGCCAGGCGCAGCAGAAGCAGCCCGTTGCCGCAGCCTATTTCCAGGACATGCCGGGGATGCAGGCCCAGCAGGCGTTCAACGGTGCGCTCCACCCACTCGCGCATCTGGGAGGCGGGCATCGGCAGGCCGGTGTAACTGTTCATCCAACCGGTAAAGTTGAGAGAGGGCTCTGTGTCCTGATCATCACTCTGATACCTCTCCTCGAAGATCTGTTGCCAGTGCTGGAGGAGGGTTTCGGGGTGTTCTGCCTCGGGGACATCGGCAGGCCGCGGGAGAACGTAGCCGACGAGGCGCGGGTCAACGGGAGGATCGTGGCGCAGGAGAACAGCGGCATCCAGCACATCCGGGTGCCGGCGCAGGACGGCCTCGATTTCGCCGAGTTCGATGCGAAAGCCGCGCAGTTTGACCTGGTGGTCGGAACGTCCGAGAAAGGCGAGGTCGCCAGAGGGCAGCAGACGGGCGAGATCCCCGGTGCGATAGATCCGGCTGCCGGGCAAGGCGCTGAAGGGATCAGGGAGAAAGCGCTCCGCGGTGAGGGCAGGCTGGTGGAGATAACCGCGTCCAATGGGAACGCCGCCGATATAGAGATGTCCGGTGACGCCAGGAGGAACAGACTGGAAATGGTCATTGAGCAGGTAAAGCTGAGTATTGGCAATGGGCCGTCCCAGCGGCGCGAAGGGCGTTGAGAAAGGGACAGCGCAGGCATAGGAAGAGACATCCACCGCGGCCTCAGTTGGCCCGTAGAGGTTGTGCAGAGCGGCGGAATGCAGAGCGCGGAAACGGGCGACAGTGGCCGCGGGCAGGGCTTCGCCGCTGGAGAAAACGAGGCGGAGAGAGCGGGAGAGAGGCAGGCGAGGGTCGTCGAGGAGGGCATGCAGAAGGGAGGGCACAAAATGGATGGTGGTGATGGCGTGCGAAAGCAGAAGGTCAAGCAGGTAATCGCTATCGCGGTGCCCCTCGGGCCTGGCAAGCACCAGGCAGGCCCCGGTGAGCAGGGGCCAGAAGAACTCCCAGGCGGAGACGTCGAAGCTGGAGGGAGTTTTTTGCAGGACGCGATCTGAGGGTTGGAGCTGGTAGGCATCTTGCATCCAGAGGAGGCGGTTGAGGAGCGCGCGGTGCGTATTCATCGCGCCTTTGGGGGTACCTGTCGAGCCAGAGGTGTAAATAACGTAGGCCAGGTGCTCGGGCAGGGGAGAGCAGGCCGGAGCAGTGGTGGGCAGATGAGAAAAACGCGCGGAGTCGGTATCAAGACAGAGGGTTGGCAGCTCGCGAGCGCCGGGCAGGTCAGACAGCAGGTCGTAGAGAGTGAGCAGGAGGGTAGGGCGGGCATCGTCAAGCATAAAGGAGAGGCGCTGTGGTGGGTAGGAGGGATCGAGAGGGAGATAGGTAGCCCCGGCTTTGAGAATGGCCAGGAGTGCGATGACGAGGTGGAAGGAGCGTGGCAGGCAGAAGGCGATGAGGGCGTCGGGAGCGGCGCCGTTGGCGAGGAGAAAGTGAGCAAGCTGGTTGGACTGCTCATGCAGGGCCTGGTAGGAGAGGTGAGTATCGTCGAGAACGAGGGCAATGGCCTCGGGGGTACGCTGCGCGGCGGCGGCAATGTGTTGAGGGAGAGAGGCATCAAGCGTGAAAGGGACATCAGTGGCGTTCCAGTGGGAAATGGCCTGGAGGTCGGAGGGCGTCAGCAGGGGCAGCGCTGCCAGAGAGCGCTCAGGATCAGCGACCACGCCCGCCAGCAGTTGCTGAAAATGGGTGAGCATGCGCTGGACGGTCGTTTCTTCAAGGATATCGGAATTGTATTCAACCAGCCCCCTCAAGGTTTCTCCACCTTCCCACATCGCGAGCCAGAGGTCAAACATCGATGTTTTTCTGCCGATGGGCTCGAAGCTGGTTGTCAGCCCCGGCAATTCGAGGTTCTGAGAGGGAGCATTGCCAAAGTTGAACATGGCCTGAAAAAGCGGATTGTGGCTCATTTCTCGTTCAAGATGCAGTTCTTCGACCAGGTATTCAAACGGCAGATCCTGGTGGGTATAGGCTCCTAACGTCGTCTCGCGTACCCTGCCCAGCAGGGCGCGAAAACTGGCCGATCCCGCAAGTTTTGTACGCAGGACCAGGGTATTCGCAAAAAAGCCGATCAAGACCTCTGTTTCGAGGCGCTGGCGATTCGCCACAGGAGTACCGACGATGATATCTTCCTGCGCGGTGTAGCGGTAGAGCAGCGCCTTAAACGCGGCCAGTAATGTCATGAACAGGGTGCACCCTTCACTCTGGCTGAGGTCCTTGAGCGCTTGCGTCAGGGACGCGGAGAGCTCAAAAGAGCAGGCTCCGCCCTGGAAGGTCTGTAGCGACGGGCGGGGCCGGTCGAGTGGCAGTTGCAGGACAGTGGGGGGCTCCGCGAATTGTTGTTTCCAGTAGGCAAGCTGAGCATTGAGTACTTCCCCCTGCAGCCACTCGCGCTGCCAGAGGGCGAAATCGGCATACTGGATGGGCAGCTCGGGCAGGGGAGAAGGCTTCCCATCTGTGTAAGCCGCGTAGATCGCGCTCAATTCCTGGAGCAGAATGCCCTGTGACCACCCATCGCACGTAATATGGTGCATAATCAGCAGCAAAATATGGACATCGCCGGCCAGGCGTAAAAGCCTGGTGCGTATGAGTGGAATATGTGCCAGGTCGAAGGGCAGGCGGGCTTCGTCGGTTGCCAGCCGCCAGACGGCGGCTTCGCGCTCATCCGGCGCCAGCGCGCGCAGGTCGGTGACCGGGAGTGGGAGTGAGAGGTCCGGGGTGATCACCTGGCTGACAATGCCATCCACCGCTGGAAAAGTTGTGCGCAGAATCTCATGCCTGCGCACAATTTCATGCAGGGCAGTTTGCAGGATTTCTCTGTTGAGCGCGCCATTGAGGCGCATAGCAAAAGAAGCGTTATAAACGGGGTTGCCGGGCACGAGCTGGTCGATAAACCATAAGCGTTGTTGGGTAAAAGAGAGAGGCACAGAGCCATGGACCGTGCGCCGGGGAATAGCCTGTGTGGGGGCGGCGGAAGCCGGCGCGATTTCCCCCTGCTTCCATCTTTGCAGCAGGGCCTGCTTCGTCTGAGAAAGATGGGAGCGTCGTTTAGAAAACTCTTCTCTTGAAGACATGGCTCTTCTCCTTATTTCGTGGTCGAGTTGAAAACATTTGACATCAACTGTTCGGCCTCTTCCTCGGAGAGTTGTTCTAACTTTTCCACGAACAACTCCTCTATCACTTCGGCCAGTCCCTCAATAGTTGGCCTCTCAAATAAACTTTTCAGGGGAATATCTACCAGGAAGAGGTCGCGCAAGCGCGTCATCAACCTGGCTGCCATCAACGAGTGGCCACCTAACTCGAAGAAGGTGTCGTGGATACCTATCTGGTTGAGGCCAAGGAGTTCTTGCCAGAGGACGGCTATGGTTTGTTCCATCTGGTTGCGGGGAGCCACATACACCGTATGCAGATCGGGGCGAGAAAGAGAGGGATATGCCTCCAGGCTGGAGACCAGCGATGCGAGAGCCGCTGGTTGTTCCTGATCTGCACTGCGTGCTCCAAGATCCCGGTGCGCGCTTAACCACGAAATGGCCGTTCTCCGGTTGTGCTGAGAGACGAAAGCATCGCTCAGAAAAGCCATGGTAGCCTCAATAGCGCTCTTTCGTGCGCCAGAAAGAGCCGGGAGTGAAGAGCATAGCATGCAAAAATCAAGTTTTTGAGCCTGTAAGGCTTGCTCCAGGACACGCAGTTCGGCCATTTTGCTTTGCAGATACAGCTCATAGGTGGCCGGGTCCATGTTCTGGATGGGACTCTGGAGCGTTTCTTCGCTATATCCCGCTGTAGAGATAACTCCGTGTAATGCCCCAAAACGTTCGTGTACCTGGCTGATGACCGCGTGCATGTGCTCCTGGTTGGAGGTATTGGCGGAGAGAACCAGTATCTCTGTCCCGCTGGCCGCGAACTCTTGCAAGAGCTGTATCTTCTGATTTACCCTGTTCTGTTCGCGCTGAGTTGCTAACCACTGTTCCCATGCCGCGCGCGGGGGAAAATCGGGGGGTTCCACCACCACGAACCTGGCGCGGGGAACGTGGGCCTGGCATGCTTTGAGGAGCATTCCGTGATCTTGCGGGCTATCAATAAACAGATATACTCCTTTGTCTCTCAGGCGGAGGCCACCCTCCAGCGGAGCGTGCAGAAAACCTCTCTCAAATGTTTGCACCCAGCGGTGTTTGCCGCGGTAGGCAATGGCCTGTTCCGCGGATCTGGCTCCCGCCTCTGCCAGAAGGTCGTCGATCAGTTTTTCCTCTTGCCATGTACCTGGTGCAGGGAGGACAACATCAATGGCGCGGCAGGATACCTCAGAATATTCTAGCGGTAGCATTTTACATGGTCCCAGAAGTGCTGCTTTCTGCACATGAAGCGCTTCTGTGCCAGTTATGTCCTGTATACCATTAAAGACAAGTGTGATATCGAGGGCTTGCGGTTTTTGCCGGATGCCATACGCCTGGGCCAGCAAAAGCCAGCCGGAAAAACCTTGATATTCGCCCATTTCAGCGAATTCCTGGCCAGCCGGGGGCCGGACGTCAGGGGTGATATGCCAGAGATGGATCATTCTGGCGGGCCATTTGCCTTGATCCAGCTCCGCGATCAGAGCCGCGTAATCGCCGGGGGCGCGGGGGTCAAGCGTGTAATTGCCAGGGCTACGCTGAGCGAACTGGGGCCCTGCCGTGACCGTGATGACCTCCTGTCCTCTGGCCTGTAAACGCTGGACGATCCGCGCGCCCAGGCCATATGCGTCAACAAACACCAGCCAGCTTTCTGCCCGGTCCGGGTATTCGTCCAACCCTGCCAGATCTGGCAGGGTTGAACGTTTCCAGGAGGAAATATAAAAGCCGGACTCCTTGTCTGGCCTGGCCTCTTCCTCAAGCGGGGAGAGCGCCCGGGCTTTTTTACTTGCTTCAATCCAGTAGCGCTGGTGCTCGAACGGATAGGTTGGTAGGGGGATCCGCTGCGGTTTTTCATAAGCAGAGAAGCCTGACCAGTCCGGTCGAACACCCGCCAGCCAGAGCCGGCCCATGGTAGTCAGCAGGGCTGCCATCTCCGAGGGTTGCTCGCGGGTCAGGTCAAACGAAGGAAACGCTCTCTGCCGGGAGGTGGGGTCTGCTTGATGCCTGGCCAGCATGCTCAGCGTATGTTCCGCTCCTACTTCTAACAACAGTGTGTCGGGTTTCTGCAAGAGGGTATGTACTCCAGCGGCAAAGCGCACGGTCTGTCTGAGATGAGTCGTCCAGTAATCGGGGCTGGTCGCTTCCCGGACAGTGATCCAGGTTCCAGTTACATTTGAGATATAGGGGAGGCGCGGAGCCTGCATGCGAAAGCCTTTGATAAACCGCGTGAATTTATCCAGCACGGGGAGCAGCATCTTTGAATGGGCCGCGCTTTTGATGGGTATCTGGCGCGCCTCTATTCCTCTCGCTGTGAGCTCTTTTTCCATCTCACCTATGGCGCCAGCCGGGCCTGAAATAACGCACAAAGAGGGCGAGTTGATGGCCGCCAGGTCCAGGGTGGGCGGTAATAAGGACAGCACTTCCTCGGCTGGCAGCAGCACACTCAGCATCATACCGGCCGGTAGCTCTTCAAATAAGCGTCCCCGAAACGTCACCAGCGCTAACGCGTCCGGTAAAGAGAAAACTCCTGCCAGGCAGGCGGCAACGTATTCGCCGAGGCTATGCCCGATCATGGCCTGGGGGCGAATTCCCCAGGCCATCCAGAGTTTCGCCAGGGCATATTCGGTCGTAAAAAGGGCAGCCAGGTTTGTGGAAGGCTCTTGCAGGCGCTCTGTGGCGCTCTCCACCTGCTCCTGGTCCGGGTACAGGACGGTACGCAGGTCAAAGCCAAGGTGCGTTTTGAGCAGTTCGGCACAGGAGTCGACCTGCGCGCGGAACACCGGTTCGTGCTGGTACAGCTCAAATCCCATCCTGGCGCGCTGGGCTCCCCCTCCGGGAAACATAAAGACGACAGGAAGATCCCTGTGTTCCTGTATGGAGGAGAATACACGCAGGTGATGCGCTTTTTCCAGCGCCGTCACCGCGTCGTCAAGGCTCTGGCAAACCACCATCCGCCGGTGTTCAAAGGCCTGGCGCCCGCTTTGCAGCGTGTGAGCAACATCCGCCAGGCGCAGCTCTGAATGCTGTTTCAGATGCGCAAGCAGGTTCCTGGTCGCGGCTTCCAGCGCCGAACCAGTCCTGGCCGAGAGAACCAGCAATTGCCAGGAGCGAGCGCTGCCAGCTCTTTCTGCCGGCTGAATCCGTGGGGCTTCTTCAAGCACAGCGTGGGCGTTGGTGCCCCCGATGCCAAACGAGCTGACGCCTGCCCGATGCGGAAAAGCACTGGCTTTCCACGCAGACAGTTTGCTGTTGACATAAAAAGGGCTCTGCGCGAAGTTGATCCCGGGATTCGGTTCTTCGAAATGCAAACTGGGAGGCAGAAGACCATATTTAAGAACCAGGGCCGCTTTGATCAGCCCGGCCACGCCAGCAGCCGCGTCCAGGTGACCAATATTGGTTTTGACCGAACCGAGCGCGCAGTAGCCTTTCTTCTCCGTTCTGCTTCCAAAAGCCCGGGTTAAGGCCGCTACTTCGATGGGATCCCCTAAGACCGTGCCAGTGCCATGCGTTTCGATATAGAAGATCGTCTCGGGATCGACCTCTGCCACGGCCAGGGCCTCCGTAATGACCTCGGACTGTCCATCAATACCGGGCGCTGTATAGCCGATCTTCATCGCTCCATCGTTGTTGATGGCTGAACCTTTAATGACCGCGTGAATGCAATCTCCATCCGCGATGGCATCCGCCAGCCGTTTGAGCACCACGACTGCCACTCCACTGCCGCTCACTGTGCCCTGCGCCCTGGCATCGAACGCGCGACAATGGCCATCGGGCGAACGTATTGATCCTTCCAGGTAGAGATATCCCGCTTTCTGGGGCACGCTGATGGAAACGCCGCCAGCCAGGCACATGTCTGATTCGCCACTGAGTAAACTTTGACAGGCCAGGTGTATGGCCACCAGCGACGTGGAGCAGGCCGTCTGAATGGTCATACTCGGCCCTTTCAGATTCAGTTTATATGAAACACGGGTTGCCAGGTAGTCCTTGTCATTGCCGATCAAGATCTGGTGTGTCCCCATTGCGGCCACCAGGTCGGGGTTTGTCGCCAGGAGCCGGAGATAGCTGTTCGGGCTCGCGCCGGCGTACACACCGACGCGACCTTTGTATTGCTCCGCATCATATCCCGCGTTCTCCAGGGCCTCCCAGGCACATTCGAGAAAGAGACGGTGCTGGGGGTCCTGCGTCTGTGCCTCCCTTGGACTGTACCCGAAAAAAGTCGCGTCAAATAAGTCTATGTCGTCCAGTACACCGTACGCTTTGACATACGCGGGATTGTTCAGCAAACCGGGATCGATTCCCGCCGCGAGAGCCTCTTGATCCGAAAAAAAGGCAATAGACTCGACGCCCGCGCACACATTCCGCCAGTATTCGTCGATGTTCCTGGCGCCGGGGAAGCGCCCGACCATGCCCACAATAGCTATTTCATGGTCAAACGTATCCGCGTTATTCATCGCTCTCTCCTTGCTCTTGCTGCTCTCGCATCCCCTGTTTATGCTTCCTGTGGCGCTGCATGGCTGTTCTCCTGGTCTCGCCACGGTCATAGCTGTGCTGGAGATCATGGAGATCAGGCTGCGCATCCTGCGGCTGGCTGAGGTGCCGCGCCAGAGCATTGATCGTCGTGTGTTTGAACATATCCATCAGAGGGATCTCCTGGTTCAGGGTCTGATGCAGGCTACTTTGCACGCGTACCAGGAGAAGCGAGTGACCGCCCAGATCAAAGAAGTTATCGTGGATACCCACCTTCTCGATGTGCAGCGCCTCCTGCCAGGCCGTGGCGATGGCTTGCTCCAGTTCGCTCTGTGGAGCAACGTACGTGGCCTCTGACTCCAGGTTGATGCTTTCTGGCCGGGGCAGGGCGTGGCGATCGATTTTTTCTGACGAAGAGCGCGGCAGGCTTGTCTGGATAACAAAAGTGGAGGGCACCATGTATGACGGCAGTTTCGCCTGCAAAGTGGCGCGCAAGCTGCTGGCCGTAGGAGCTTCCTCGCTATGCGGCACAATATACGCTACCAGGCGCCGGTCTCCCGGAATATCTTCACGCACGATGATGGCACATTGTTGGACTAGCGGGTGCTGGCCGAGGATCGCTTCAATCTCCCCTATCTCGATACGATACCCGCGCAGTTTTACCTGGTTATCTTTTCTCCCCAGGTACTCAAGCGTTCCATCTGGCCGATAGCGGGCCAGGTCACCCGTGCGGTAGAGACGTGTCCCTGTTTCCTGGTTGAAGGGGTTGGGCACAAACTGCTCGGCCGTCAGATCTGCTCTTTTTAAATATCCCCGGGCCAGCGCGTCACCGCCAATATAGAGCTCGCCTGTCACCCCGATAGGGACGGGCCGGAAATGGTGGTCGAGCACGTAAACCTGCGTATTGAAAACAGGCTGGCCGATAGGGACTTTCTCCCCGGTGACACTTTCCGGTTTGCCTACCCAGCAGATTGTCTCCACAGTTGTCTCTGTCGGGCCATAGAGATTGTATAAGAGAGCGGGATGCGGAAAGGCGGCCAGGCGTTGTGACAGGACAGCGGGCAGATCTTCGCCCCCGCAGCCAAGATAGCGCAAACTGGTGCATTTCTGCCATCCCGGCTCATCCAGGAGGATCTGGAGGTGTGAGGGCACAATGAGTAAAATCGAAATGTATTCGCGGTGCAGAATTTCAACCATGTATTTGCTGTCCCGCTGCCCCCCTGGCCGGGCCATGACCAGCGTGACCCCTGTGAGTAAGGCGCAGCAAAATTCCCAGACCGAGGCGTCGAAACTGATGGCTGTTTTCTGGAGTAATCGATCACCTACCGTAAAAGGAAAATAGTCGCGCATCCACACGGTATGGTTGCAGATGGCATGATGCGTGAGCATGACGCCCTTGGGCCGGCCGGTTGAACCGGAGGTATAGATCACATACGCCAGGTTTTCAGCAGCGATGATGCTTTGCGCCTGTTCTTCGCTCTCCCGGGCGATTGCTGGCCAGTCTTTATCGAGGTAAACAACTCGCGGCGTGGTTTCATGCAAGGCAGGAAGTATATCCTGCGTGGTCAGGAGCACCGGGATGCTGGCGTCTTGCAGAATAAAAGCCAGGCGTTCCAGGGGCTGGCTGACATCGAGCGGGACATACGCGCCGCCGGCCTTGAGCGTTCCCAGGAGCCCTATAATCAGCTCCAGGGAGCGTTCGACGCAAACGCCCACCGGGACATCGGCTTTGATCCCCAGGACTCGCAGATAGTGGGCCAGTTGATTGGCTCGCCTGTTCAGTTCCTGGTACGTCAGGAACTGATCCTCATACTGGACGGCCACCACATCTGGCGTTTTCGCGGCCTGTTCTTCAAACTGCTGATGCAGGCTCATTGCGTGCTGGTGCGCGACCCGCGTGGCATTCCATGCAGTGATTAAGAGCTGGTGCTCTGCTTCGGGCAGGAGCATGACCTCTGAGAGGCGCTGCTCAGGATGGGCGATAAAATTCTCCAGTAACGTGCGCACCTGCCCCAGCATACGCCAGGTTGTGTCTTCCGTGAAGCGGCGGGTATCGTAGTTGATCTGGAGCATTAGTTCCGAGGTCGGGGCGGCCGCGAATACCAGCGGATAGCCAGTCCATTCAAGCGCGTGGATCTGGCCGATTTCCAGGCCTCCAGGCCGTTTTTGCAGGGCGTCATTCACAGGGTAGTTCTCAAAGACCACAATACTCTCAAAGAGCGGGGTATCGCGCGGTGCCTCACTCCAGCCCTGTACTTTTACCAGCGAACTATACTCGTACTGGCGCATTTCCGCCTGCTGGATTTGTAGTTGTTGCAGCCATGAGAGGAGTGGAACGGAGGCAGGCACCTGGATACGTACGGGCAATGTATTGATGAACATGCCGATCATCGCTTCTACTTCTGGCAGCGCTGCCGGGCGCCCGGCGAGCGTTGCGCCAAAAAGCACATCATCCTGCCCGCTATAGCGGCTCAGGAGTAAGGCCCAGGCTCCCTGGATCAGCGTATTGAGGGTCAATTGTTGTTGTCGGGCCAGCGTGCGCAGCGCGTTTGTCATTTCTGCCGAGCAAAAGATCTGTTGCCTGCGATATTTCAGCAGTTGGGCTGATACCTCTTCTGCTCCCCGCCCCACTCCCAGCGGAGTGGCGGATCTCACACCTGCCAGCTCCTGTCGCCAGAACGTCTCGGCTTGCCCGGCATCCTGTTCCTGCAACCAGGCGATATAATCCCGGTACGGGTGCCGGTATCTGGGGCGGAAGGCCTGGCCTTGCTGGTACGCTTCATAGCAAGCAAAGACCTCTTCAAAAATGTGAAACATGGACCACCCGTCCAGCAGCAGGTGATGATAGCTCCAGACGAGGCGGTAAAGGTCATCTGCTTCCTGGATGAGGGCCAGGCGCATGAGCGGTCCTTGCGTAAAGTCAATGCTTTGCCTGGAATCCATGCGCAGGTACTGCTGGAGCCGTTCTGGCTGTTCATCCGGGGAAACTTCTCGCCAATCAAGCAGTTGCCAGGGGAGCTGGACCTCGCGCAGCACAACCTGCATGGGAGTCTCCAGATCTTCCCAGTAGATGATGCTGCGTAATGCCGGGTGCTGATTGACGACGCGCTGCCAGGCCTGTTGAAAAAGCGGGATATCGAGGTTGCCGCGCACGGTACAGTGGACCTGGAGCCAGTACACTCCGGCCTCTGGCGCGTAGAGCGTGTGGAAGAGCATTCCTTGCTGGGTGGGCGAAAGCTCGTAAATATCCTCGATGTGATCCATGCGGTTATCTCCTCTTATCCTGGCTGACTCTGGCAATGAGCTTATCAAGGGCCCTTTGATTCAATCTCGCCTGAGGGAAGTCAGAAGGGGTATAGCCTCCTGCCTCGGGAGATTTGGAGTGGGCAATCAGTATTTGTAACTCTTCTAAGAAGCGGCTGGCCAGCCGCTCGATGGTCGCGGGCTCATACACCTGTGAGCTGTATGTCCAGCGCATATGCAACTGGTCTCCAGCGGTGAAGCCGTTGATATCCAGCAGATAGCCGCGCTTCTCTCGCGAGCTGATGGCAGGCCCGGTGGATTCGCTGGCCCCTCCAAAAAGTGAGGTATCACTGGCGATCTGTTCAAATTGTCCGAAGTAGTTGAAACGGATCTCGGCCCGGGGGAAGCTGCGCAGTTGTTCGATAATGGCCGGATCTTCTTTGAGGTAGCGCAGGATACCATATCCGATGCCGCGCCCGGGGATGCGGCGCAATTGTTCTTTGATCGTGATGATCGCCTCTCCCGCTGTGTTGCTGGTTTCCAGGTCGAGGACGACAGGATAGAGGGCGGTGAACCAGCCCACTGTGCGCGATACGTCCAGGCCTTCCAGGATTTCTTCGCGCCCGTGGGCCTCCAGGTCGACCAGGACCCGGCGGCTGCCGGTCCATTGCGCGCACGCCCGGGCCAGGGCCGTCAGAAGCAGATCGTTCATCTGCGTATGATAGACCGGCGGCACCTCGCGCAGGAGGGCATGGGTCTCCGCGCGACTGAGCGTTACGACGATTGAACGCGTGAAGGCTTCGATGGGCGAACTATCGGCACGATCCAGCGGCAACGGTTGGGTCTGAGCTTGTGACCCGGCAAGCCAGTAAGCCAGTTCTTGCTGGAGATTTGTCGAGCGGGCGTATTCATGCAAATGCCTGGCCCACTGCTGGAACGAGGTTGTTTTAGGGGGGAGCCGCAATGCTTCTCCCGCTTTCAATTGCTGGTAGGCCAGTTGCAAATCTGTCATGATGATTCTCCAGGAGACCGCGTCTACCACCAGGTGATGAATAAGCAGGACCAGGCGCCCCGGCTGCTGGCCCAGATCGAAAAACGCGAGGCGCAGGAGCGGTCCTTCGGCCAGGTTCAGGCTGCCCTGGAGCCTGGCAATGGTTGCTTCAATGGCTGTTTTCTGCTCGCCGGGCGCGCAGGCGCTCAGATCTACGCGGGTGACTGGCTCGAGGATATCGTCCCGCAGATTGATTTGCTGCCAGCCCGTGGCATGGCGTTTGAAGCGCATTCGCAGGGCATCATGGTGACGCTGGACATGCTCCGTGGCTCGTTCAAGCAGAGGAACATCCAGGTCTGGCGGGGTGCTGAGCAGGATGGCCTGGGTGAAGTGCTGCGGTTCGCTGAGCTCCTGCTCAAAGAGCCATTTCTGGATGGGGGTCAGAGGCACCGGACCACTCACTATACCCTGTTCCGCTCGGGCAATCAGGCTGGTCTCCGCCACCTCCGCCAGGGCGGCGATGGTTTGATGTTGAAATAACTGTTTGGGCGTGAAATGCAGGCCCGCCTGGCGGGCGCGTACGATGACCTGCAGGCTGAGGATGGAATCGCCTCCCAGTTCGAAGAAGTTATCATGGATGCCGGCTTGCTTGACTCTGAGAACATCGGTCCAGATTCCGGCAAGTATTTCTTCCGCGTATGTGTGAGGAGCGACAAACAGAGCGGTCTTGTCTGCTGGCGACTGGCCAGGAACCGGCAGCGCGCGGTAATTAATTTTCCCGTTGGGCATCAAGGGCAAGGCGCTGAGGAGCACAAAGAGAGAGGGTATCAGATAGCCGGGTAAGCGCTTTTGCATGTATTGACGTAATTCGTCGCTGGTGACGTTGAATGCTGGCTGGAGCACGACATAGGCCAGCAAGCGTTTTTCGCCAGATGGCTCTTCCTGAACCCGTGCGACTACCTGGAGCACAGCGGGGTGCTGGCTGAGGACCACGTCGATCTCCCCGAGTTCGATACGGTAGCCACGGATTTTTACCTGGTGATCGAGCCTTCCTAAAAACTCAAACATACCGGTGGGCAGGTAGCGGGCCAGGTCGCCTGTTTTGTAGAGGCGGGCGCCTGGCTGCTGGCTGAAGGGGTCGGGCAGAAAGGCTCCAGCCGTCAGGGCAGGGTCGTGCGCGTAGCCTCGTCCGACGCCTATCCCTCCGATAAAGAGTTCACCGCGCACGCCGATGGGTACCGGATTGAGCCTGCGGTCGAGGATATACAGGCGCATATTGCCGATCGGGTGCCCGATCGGAGTATGGATGGATGTCGCCGGGAGAGGCCGAGTGATCGGGAAGTGGGTCACGTTGTCAGCGCACTCCGTCGGGCCGTAGCCATTCAAAAGGGCAATGGATGGAT
>DASVMX010000059.1:0-4227 GCA_036384215.1 Ktedonobacteraceae bacterium
CACACGCCGAGAGCGACGGCGACGATGGGGTTGACATAGGCGTAGCTGGTGGCCAGGGAGGCGCGCACGTGACTGAGCAAATAGCCATACGCGGTATAGGCGATCCAGGTGCCGCCGGCGATGAGGAAGATCATGGCCCAGATGGCTGGCCAGGTGGGCGCCTGAGTCACGCGTTCACCGCTTGCCAGGCCGATGCCCAGCAGCATGATGCCGCCACACAGGAGTTGTGCGGCGGTCGCCATAAAGCCCTTGGGCAGGGCGACGCGTTGACTGAGAATCGAGCCCAGCGCCCAGGAAATGGGGGAGAATAGCAGTACAATTGTACCCAGCGGATTCGTCGCGGCGAGACCGTGGCCCAGGTTGAGCAGGATCAGCCCGGCAAAGCCCAGCACCAGGCCCAGCCACTCGAAACGCGAGGGCCAGCGGCCAAAAAAGCCCGCGAAGAGCGCTGCCCACAGCGGTACTGCACCGGTTGCCACTGCGGTCAATCCGCTGGGCACCCACTGTTCCGCAAATGTCACCCCGCCGTTGCCGCCAATCAAGAGCAGCGCGCCAATCACGGCCGCGCCCAGCCACTGCTTGCGCGTGGGCAGGGGCGCGCCGCGCAAGAGCAAAAAGAGAAACATCAGACTCCCCGAAACCAGGAAGCGGATGCCGGCCAGCAGAAACGGTGGGAAACTTTGCAGTGCCACGCGCATTCCCAGATAGGTCGCACCCCAGAGGATATATAACGCGACCATGGAGATAATAATACCAAAGCGATCCGATGATTTTTTGCTGGTCGACGCGCTGCCCTGTTCGCCAACCTTCTCCTCTGCTTCTCCTTCTGTGTCTGTAATCTGCGAAATACCGGCGTGCTGCGTGCTCATAAAAAGAAATCCTGTTCTGTTCTGTCGCGGCTCTGGCCGCGGTAAAATAATACCTCTCAGGATGTTACTATGCGGAGCAGACGCCAGGCGATGGCTGAGCCATCGCCTGGCGTCTGCTCCGCATAGTAACATCCTTAGAGAACATGCCTGCGCTGCGCGCGTTTGCCCCATTCGGGACTGTTTAACGTGTCTCTACTGTCGATGCCCCAGCGCCAGGCCGCGATATCGAGAACAATGATTACGAGTAACAATGTGTAGAGTTCCATCTCCTGGTCCTTTCTCCCGCGACACGGGGGACCAATGGTCGGCCTGACCAATGTATCCAGGGCGCGCAGGGGTCACAACCTGATAGACTCCCTTGTGGATGAAGCGCGCCCTTGCGTCTGGCGTGGTTCGCGGCACGTATTTGTGGCCGGACCCCGCCCCTCTATATAAACCTTACCATAAGAGAACGCCAGTCACTACAGCCAATTTTCTCTGTTCGCGGAAAAATTGGCCGACCTTTATTTACTCTGGGTCGCGGGAATAGTCGCGCCAGTCTCCTGTTCAAGCAAATGCTGTTTGCGTTCTGTGCCCCAGCGATAGCCACCGAGGCTGCCGTCGTCGCGCACGACGCGGTGGCAGGGGATGATCAGGGGAACAGGATTCTGTTTGCAGGCCTGGGCCACGGCCCGGCGCGCTGTGGGCTGACCAATAGCGCGCGCGACTTCGCTGTACGAGCGGGTCTGGCCATAAGGGATGGCGCGCAGTTCTTCCCAGACCCGCCATTGGAAGGCGGTGGCGCGAATATCAACTGGCAGATTCAGATGCGGCTGCTCGCCCGCGAGATGGCGGATAACTTCTTCCACCCAGGGCCGCAAACGCTCGCCATCCTGATAGAGTTCCGCGGCTGGATATTCGCGGCGCAGTGTCTGCTCTAACACCTCGTCCTGGCTGTCCAGGCCCACACGACAGATGCCATGCTCCGTGCCCGCGACCAGCAGGCGGCCCAGCGGCGAATCGACAATTGTATAGGCGATCAGCATGCCAGCCCCACCACGCTTGTAGGTCGTGGGGGTCATGCCCAACTGGGCTGGCGCGCGCTCGTAGAGTCTGCTGCTTGAACTATAACCAACATCGTACAGAGTACTTGTCACGGATGCTCCTCCTTTTAGCTGACTCTTGATGCGTTCCAGGCGCTGTGCTTCCGCGTACTGGCGTGGCGAAATGCCAATTACGCGTTTAAAGAGCCGCTGGGCATAGGTCTGGCTCAGGCCCAGTTCCGCGCCCAACTGTTCCAGGCGCAGCGTCTCATCCAGGTGCTCTTCTATATAGCGGCAGGCGCGCTGGACCAGTTCAACCTGTGCGTCGGGCGCGCCCGTTTGCGGCTGGCAGCGCTGGCAGGCCCGAAAACCTGCCTCCTCTGCCAGCGTCGGCTGTGGAAAAAACACCACCTGCTCCCGCCGTGGCCTGCGCGATGGACAGGATGGCTTACAATAAATGCCTGTCGAACGTACTCCATACACAAACGTCCCGTTCGCCTGATTATCGCGCTCCATCACCGCCTGCCAGTATCTTTCTTCGTGCATGCTCCGCCTGACTTTCTCTTGCTGTCAACACCATGCCAATTTTTCTCTGTCCATATGATAAACAAAAATCAGGGCAGATTCTATCCGATTATTGCTCTGAAAGTTGTCTTTCTCAATGCGCCTCCAGATGTAACTATTCAGGACCCCTCGCCAGGGTGAAGAAGGAAGGTTTCTGGTGCGGGCCGTGTCCGCACCAGAAACCTTCCTTTTCCAGTTGTCAATCTTTACAAAAAGACCCGCCTGGCAAAGCGCGGGTAGAGCCACACGATCTGGTGAAACGATTCCAACAGAGGCCAGCTCCGTTGTGGACCTTCACCAGATCATGTGGCTCTACCAAAGCGCGCAGAGGCATGAGAAAAATTGCCGAAGATGGAGGTTTGTGAAAACAGGCTTCTATCTCTTTTTTTGCGAAAATGCAGAGCTTTCAGTGTGCTACAATACCAGAAGAAATCTAAGTCCGTGAGAGACTGCCACGTCTCTTTTTATCTGCAAGCTGGAGGCTCCATCATGCCTGAGATTGATCGTTTGAAATCCGATATTGACGAGATTGTTCCTGATATGGTCGCTCTGCGCCGCGATTTTCACGAGCACCCCGAACTGGCCTTTGAAGAGGTGCGCACGTCTGGAATTGTGGCCGGACGCCTGCGCGCGCTTGGCCTGGAGGTGCAGACTGGCATCGCGAAAACTGGCGTGGTTGGCACGTTGAGAGGTGGCAAGGCGGGCGAGGGCGCGAAGACGCTGGCTATTCGCGCCGACATGGACGCGCTGCCCATCTATGAACTGAATGAGATCGATTTTCGCTCGACCGTGGACAACAAGATGCACGCCTGCGGGCACGACGGTCATACTTCGGTGCTGCTGTCTGTGGCCAATCTGTTGAGCAAGAGGCGCGAGGAACTGGCCGGTAATGTGAAGTTTATTTTCCAACCCGCCGAAGAGGTCATCGGCGGCGCCGAGCCGATGGTGAAAGAGGGCGCGCTGGAGGGTGTGGACAACGTTATCGGCCTGCACCTGTTTGCCGGGTATCCATTGGGTCGCGTCGGCGTGCGCTCCGGCCCGACCTTTGCCAGCGCTGATAAGTTCGTGCTCAAGATTCGCGGCAAGGGCGGGCACGGCGCGATGCCGCATACCGCGGTTGATCCCATCATCATCGCCGCACACATCACTACCGCGCTCCAGACCCTGATCAGCCGCGAAACCTCGCCTTTCAGCCCGACTGTGATTACTGTCGCCCGCGTCGAAGCCGGCAGCGCCTTCAACATCATTCCAGAGACCGCGGAACTCCAGGGTTCTCTGCGTGCCTATAGCGCGGAACACCGCGCCAGGATGGTGCAGCGCATTACCGAGCTGTCTCAAGGCATCGCCTCCGCCATGAACGCGAGCTGCGAAGTGGAGGTCTTCGATGGTTGTCCGGCCTGCGTCAATGATCCCGCCATGACCGAGGTTGTGCGCCAGGCCGCCGTCAGCGCCGTTGGAGCGGACGCGGTTGACAGCAGCGAAGAGGTCATGACCACTGGCAGCGACGACATGGCCTATTTCCTGCAAACCGTGCCCGGCTGCTACTTCATCGTTGGCGCCTCCAACTCCGACGAAAGCACACACTATCCCCATCACCACCCGCGCTTCGCCATCGACGAAGACTCTATGCCCATTGCAGCCGAAGTACTCACACGCTCGGCACTGGATTGTCTCAAATAATTACATACGAGGTATCAGTCATCCCAAACTTTGCAAAAGTTTGTCAAAGCGCCCCACCCCCTTTTTTCTCAAGGGGTTTTGTGTGCGGGGCG
>DASVMX010000060.1:0-9128 GCA_036384215.1 Ktedonobacteraceae bacterium
CGCTCTCAGCACGATTTGTTGTTCACTTCGATAACGCCTGGTCAATCGCGTCAGTTCTTCCCGCTCTTTCTCACTCAATTGAATCGCGGTCGCTCGCTTTGGCATCGATGGGGAGATCTCCTTGCTCTTTTCCTCCTATTCTATCATGGGTTCTTCAAAGCCTCAAGGTACTAGCTGGTTGCCTGGCTATTTCTGATCTCCAGGGTTCTGGGATGGTCCTGACCAAGCGTGCGTTCGCAGATGAGCAGAGCGCGCTGGTAGAGCGGCTGTGCCTCGGCGTATTCGCCCTGGGCGCGGTAAAGGTTGGCAAGTCCCTGGAGCATCATAGCGGCCTCTGGGTGGTCTGGTCCCAGTTCGTGTTCGCAGATGAGCAGAGCGCGCTGGTAGAGGATTTTGGCCTCGGAGTAGCGGCGCTGCTCGCGGTAGAGGTCGGCCAGGTCCTGGAGGGTGGCCGCGACCTCGGGATGGTCGCGCCCCAGGTGTTGTTCCTGCAAGCGCAGAGCGCGCTGGTAGAGGGGTTCCCCTTCGCTATGGCGCCCCCGTTCACGGTAGAGTGTAGCCAGGCCGAGGAGCGAATAGGCGACCTCTGGATGATCCAGGCCCAGGTGTTGCTCACGCAGGTGCAGAGCGCGCTGGTAGAGGGGTTCCGCTTCTGCGTAGCGCTGCTGGTCGCGGTAAAGCGTGGCCAGGCCATGGAGGAGATAGGCCAGCAGCGGGTGGTCCGGGAAAAAGCCCTCCTCCAACATGCGCAGAGCGCGCTGGTAGAGGGGTTCCGCTTCAGTGTACTTGCCCTGTTCCAGGCAGATCTCGGCCAGGTTATAGAGCAGAGCTGGCGCGCCTGGATTGTCTGGCGGCAGCGCCTGTTCCCAGATGTGCCAGGCTCGCTGAAAGAGCGCCTCGGCTTCGGAGTAACGCCCCTGTTTATAGTAGAGGATAGCCAGGTTGTTCAGCGGATAACCCAGGTTCGGGTGTTCAGGAGGCAGTGCCTGTTCCAGCAGAGTAATTGTGCGCAGGAAAAGCGGCTCGGCCTCGGCATAACGGGCCTGGAGCTGATAGAGTACCGCCAGGTTATGGGAAAACTCGCTTGTTTCAGGATACGCTGGCGCGAGCATGCGCTCATCAATCTCCAGGGCGCGGCGGTGACAGGGTTCTGCCTCGCTATACCTGCCCTGGCCCTGGTAGAGCACGCCCAGGTCATCCCATGCGCGCGCCGTTTCCGCGTGCTCACCTCCAAAAAGCCGCTGGCGCAGGAGCAGAGCGCGCTGGAGTAGCGGCTTGGCCTCTGCGTATGCGCCGCGTTCATAGAGATAGTTTGCCATCTTCGCCAGTAGCGCGGCCATCTGTGGGCGGGCCAGGTTCCAGCGCAGGCTCAGAGCGATGACGCTGAGTGCGTGAGGCAAGAGCTGCGTGCCCCACGCCAGTTGCTGCCAGTCCAGGCGTTTCATCCCGCCAGCGCGTCCCTCCGGCATCACCCGTTCCAGAGCCAGGGCCAGGCATTCGACGTAGTGGCTCTGTTGCGGTTCTGAAAGGCTGGCTCTGAGAACCACCTGTACCAGACGATGAATGCTTGCTGTCCGGCTCTGTTCCTGCCTGCGCAGCAGCGAATAGGCCAGTAGCTCTTTGCACGCGGCCTGATAGCGCAGGGGATCGGCCAGCAAACGCGCCAGCTCCTCGCCCAGCAGTTCCGCTCCGCGTAGCAGCAACTCCTCCGGTATAGCATCTGGCGCCAGAAACGCGCAGACGCGCAGCAGCTCAACCGCCGCGGGCTGGCGTTGTTGAATCTGTGCGAAAGCCAGGCGCAACGTGCGTACGACTGAAGCTGAATGCTCCGTGTGGGCGTCGCGTTCGTCCAGCAGAGCCAGCGGAGCGCGCCGGTACAGCTCCAGATATTCGGCCAGGCTGCATTGTGTTTCCTCGATATAAGCGCCAGCCTGGTCGATTGCCAGCGGCAGGCCATCCAGTTCTCGCACCAGGTCGTCGGCCAGCGCGTGCTCCTCGTCAGAGAGCTGCTGCGAGTCTTCACCTTCCGCCAGCTTTCTCGCCCGGCGCAAGAGCAGCATCATGCCCTCTTCCGGCGTCATCTGCTGAATCAGCAGTGGATGAGCCATCGTTCCCAGTGTCTGGCGCTGCGTTGTAAACAGCCAGGAGCCGTGAGGGAAAGCAGGCAGGAAACGCCGGAGCAGAGCCGGGTCGGACAGGTTATCGACAATCAGCAGCCAGTGGGAATTGCTATTCAGCCAGCGCACCAGGGCCGCCACCACCGTCTGCTGGTTGGCCTCGTGCTGTTCAGGCAGATTCAGCATGCGGGCCATCTGCCCAAAGCTGGCCAGCAGATTTTCCGCCGTCTCCGCGTCGACCCAGAGAATCGCTGTATAATCGCGCACATGCCGATACGCGTACTCAATCGCTACCTGCGTTTTGCCCATCCCGCCCATGCCACTCAGCACCAGCGCCTGACTCAGGATCATTTGTTGCTCGCCTGCCAGTAGCAAGTGCAGGCGTTGGAGCAGTTCCTCACGGCCTGTAAAATAGTGGTTGCGCGGATAGGGAATATGCCAGAGCGGAGCGGGTTCCGGCTCCAGCGCAGCCAGGCTGGCCTGCAAAAGCTGGCGTGTCTCCTGCTCATCCAGGCGTAAGCGCCTGGCGATCTCCATCACCATCCCCCTGGTATGGGGCAAACAATCCCCGCGTTCCCACTTTCCCAGCGTATTGCGATGCAGCCCCAGGCGGGCCGCCAGTTCCTGTTGAGAGATATTCTGGCGCTGGCGCAAGCTCTTGAGCAAGTCTCCAAAGGGAACTCCAGCGACGGATGCGCGTTCCGTCTTGTCTTTCATATAGCCTGCTCCTTGCCAGAGACTCCCTCACTCACAAACAAAACGCGAACTCAAAGTTATCCTCCAGCCGTAAATAAAGGGGTGGGCCGGGATCGAGAGAAATGTTTCTTATATTGTATCACGCGTGGGAACGAGATAAGATGATTTGCCAAAATTGGGAAGAAAAGAGTACTTTTCAGTCAGAGCATCTGAAAGGTCGTTTTTCTGGCGCAACGACCAGGCATAAGAAGCAATGCGGGCGCGTGCTGAACGGGAGCGCGTTCAGCTTGCCGGGAGGATCAAGCAAAGGCGAGAGCAGAGATCGTTAGAGCTATTTTTCGGTTTGCGATTGAGCAAACATCACCAGGAAGAAGCGCGCCAGTAATTCTGTGCGGAACGCGCTATTGTCGGTGTTGGGGAAACTCGTATCGCAGTTCTCAGCCTGGCGTGGACGGAACTCGGCCAGCGGCCAGAATGTATCGCGCGGCAGCGGCGCTGGCGCAGGGGTCTCAGGCAATTGCACACGTGCCTCATCTCTCTGAAAAACCTGCGAATTTGCCTCAAAAGCCTGCTGGAACTGTTCCCCCTCCGCCAGATCAACCGCCTGGACCACCTGATCTAGCGTCTGCTGAAACTGTTCCTCACCAATATCAAGATCATCTAAAAGAGAGCGGAAAGCAAAAAACGCGCGTTGTTTCTTCTGACTTTTCTGCATTGAAGTCTTCTCCAGTGTTTTATTGAGACAGAGCCATCGCTATCTCTTCTCAGCATAGACCAGGGAATGCACATTTTGAGTGTGCATTCCCTGTGCGTTCCAACGGGTCATGCTCCCACCTACTTGCGCCTCTGGTTCTTTTCTGCCTGCCACACGGTTTCAGTCAACAAATTCTGTTAAAACCAAAACTCATGCATATCTTGCTGTTCTAAATCAGGCATGTTAGAATAAAGAAATGTTGGCAGCAGCGCATTCCTTCCTGATGAGAAAAACGAGTAATGCTGAAGCTGCGTTTTTTTTGAAGGGGAAAAGACCCGGCAAACCTGTAGGGGAGTAAACGATGGCAATGGTCTCTGAAGAATCGAAGGGCTCGTATCAGCCCCGTTATGAGATTATCGCGGCGAAGATCATCGAAATTATTCAGTCGGCGAAACTTCAACCTGGCGATCGTTTACCCACCGAGCAGAACCTGGGTGAGCAACTGGGGGTGAGCCGGGCCATGGTGCGGGAAGCGGTTAAGCTTTTGACCGCCAGTGGATATGTGCGCACCAGGCGTGGCAGCGGCATCTATGTGAGCGACGGTGAGCGGCCTTTTGGCGCCAGTGGCAGCAGTCTGCCTGTGCCCGTGGACCCCGGTCAGGTGCTCGCGCTCTTTGAATTTCGGGGTATGCAGGAGGCACAAACTGTGCTGCTGGCCATTGAACGCATCACCCTGCCCGAATTGCGCGCGCTGGAGCAAGCCCTGGTGCGCAACCAGCAGGCCGCTGAAGCGGAACAACTCGACCTTTTTATGGAAAGCGATGATGCCTTTCACCTCTGTATTGCCCGCGCCTCTCACAATCTCTTTCTGGCCGAAACTGTCGAAACCGCCCTGCGCCTGCAGCGCTGGACCGTCAAGATGATTACCGGCGGTGCTCCTGGCTCCATGCGCGTCTCCGCCGAACACCACCAGGCCATTTTCCAGGCCATCAAAGATGGGCGAGCTGAGGACGCGGTCCAGCACATGAAAAACCACATCGAAGCCACCCTCCAGGCCTATCTCCAGGGCGTGCGCAAACGCCTCCAATTCGACGAGCAGTCCTGGCCGTAACCTCCTGGAACTGGAAGAGTACTATTTATGTTGACATTTAAAGCACCAGGATTTGTGAACAGGCAAAGCCATCCTGGGATGTTCGGGCCAGCGCAACATAACATGAGTATTACTTATAACTTCTTTGATCCGGGTCTTTTTGCGCATCGTTCATGGACATAGAGCCATCTCATAGAAAGTAAATTCCTCAGTGAACGAAACCATCGTCATTGAATAGAGCCTTCAGCTATTCTGCCTGTTGTCTTTCATATATCTGTCCTGACGAGAATATTAATAAGTAATACTAATATGATATTACTCAGGCTAATATGGTAGCATTAATATTGACAGCGGAAAAAGAAATATGCTACAGTTGAGAGATAAGAAAGATTCTTGTCTGACTGTTTTTCAAGGAGGAAAGAACATGGCCCATCTTTTACGGAAGAAGTTTTTCTGGGCGAGCTGGGTGCTGGTGCTGGTACTGGCGCTGGTTGGGGCGCTCAGCGTCCTGGTGACGCGCGATAGTACCCACGCGGCGACGATTGCGACGATCTATGTATCGCCCAATGGCAATGACGCGAACCCTGGCACGGCCAGTTCGCCGATCAAGACCTTGCGGCAAGCGCAAACGCTGGTGCGCGGCTTAAACCAGAACATGAGTGGTGATATTCAAGTCTACCTGGAGGGAGGCGTGTACCGCCTGACAAGTCCTCTGACGTTGACCTCGTCCGATTCGGGGACGAACAGTCACTATGTCATCTGGGGAGCCGATCCTGCTTCGACTACTCCTGTGATCAGTGGTGGTGTGAAGATCACGGGCTGGACGCAAGTTGATGCCAGCAAGAATATCTGGGTGGCTCAGGCTCCCAGCGGATTGCAAACGCGCCAGCTCTACGTCAACAGCGTGCGGGCTCAGCGCGCGCAAGGTTCGCTGCCAGTGACCTTGAAGCAGAACAGCACTGGCTATACCGCCTCAGCCTCGACCCTGGCAGGCTGGAAAAACCCCGGTGGCGCGAGTCCTCAATTAGAGTTCGTCTATGCCGGCGGTTTGGGCGCCTGGACGGAGCCGCGCTGCCCGGTGGGTTCGCTCTCAGGCACGACCGTGACCATGGCTCAGCCCTGCTGGAATAACTCAACGAAGCGCCTGTGCTGCTTCGCCGATGGTCGGGCATATAATCTGGTCGGTCGTCAATCGATCACCGAGTCCCCGACCAGCATTGAGAACGCCTACCAGCTTCTGAATACCGCTGGCGAGTGGTTTCTGGACCAGGGGAACAGCAAGCTGTACTATATCCCGCGTTCAGGAGAAAACCTGGCCACGGCAGATGTCGAAGCGCCAGGCTTGCAGACGCTGGTGACTGGCAACGGCACATCCTCCGCGTCGATTAGCCATATCCTCTTTAACGGCATCCAGTTCTCATATGCCACCTGGCTGGGTTCCAGCACAGGCACAGGCTTCTCCGAGATTCAGGCCAATTACCAGGTCACCGGCAGCAACGGCTGGCAGGTCCAGGGGCTCTGTAATCTGCCTCCCACGCCTGGCACCTGCCCTTACGCCGCCTGGACGCAGATTCCTGGCAACATCTCCTTTACTTACGACCGCTATATCAAGTTCACCAACGACGCTTTTGTGCATCTTGGCGCCGCGGGTCTGGCGCTGGGCAATGGCTCGCAGAACGACCTGGTCAAGGGCAGCGTCTTCACCGACATATCTGGCAATGGTCTTGAGTTGGGCAACGTCAACATGCCCACGGCCAGCGGTTCGTCGCAGACGCTCTCGAATACCATCTCCGACAACCACGTCTTCAACCTGCCCGTCGAGTATCACGGTGGAGTCGGCATCGATGTTGGATACGCGGCCAGCACTCTGATTACGCATAACCAGATTGATCACACCCCATATACTGCCATTTCGCTCGGCTGGGGTGGTTGGCCAGACAAAGAGAAGAAGCCAGCTCAGCCGAACTTCTCACACGACAACACAGTCTCGAATAACCTGATCTTTGATATTCTGCAGCAACTGCACGACGGCGGCGGCATCTACACACAGGGTATTACTGGCAGCTCACTCTCCAACGGCGAGCATGTCACCGGCAATGTCATTCACGACCAGGTGGGTGCAGGCCACGTCATCTACACCGACAACGGCTGCACCTTCGAGACCATCACTGGCAATGGCATTTACAACAACCCGACCGCGCAAGCCTGGGCTTCGCGTCATACCAACTATACCCTCAACAACGGCACATATGACCCGACCGATGTCGAGAACAACTACTGGGAGAATCCATCAGGCTATACCAGTGGTAATGGTCTCACGGTTGCCAACAATCACACCATTACCAGTGCCAGCCAGATCCCTTCCAGCATCGTCAGCAACGCCGGCCTGGAGTCCGCCTACGTGGGCATCCTCAAATGGAAACCGGCGGCCTGAGTGGCGACGTGAAGATGGCGGCCTGAGGGGGTCACACTGGAGGCGCCGCTCTAATAGCTTCAGATAAGTCAAAAAGGGAGCCTTTCCGCTACAGTAACGAGGTTCCCCTTCATTGAAAGCTATGGAGCGGCGCCTCCAGTGTGTTTAATGCATACGGTTTTGAAAGATGCTGGATCAAGTCTCGGATGGCTCGGCCTGCTGGCGGGGTTTCCACCAATCGTCGCCGTCCTCCCAGGTGAGTGCGGGCTGAGCGGAGTGTTCCTCGCCCGCGACCTCTGGTGCAGCCTGGCGGAAGGCCGTGTTTTCAAGCAGCAGCGTCATCTCTGGCTTGATATGTTGTTTCTTTTTGCGTTTTGAACTGGAAACGGTCATCTCAACCACCGCTGGTGACTGAACGCCCACTTCCAGATTCGCCAGCGCCAGCGCTTTTTGCCAGAGCTGCGCGGCGTTTTCTGCCAGATTTGCTGCCCGCTTCATCTGCGCCGCGGCCTGCTGTGCCAGGTTCGCCGACTGCTGCAAGGAACTCTCCGGGGTAGATTCCATCATTCTTCCTCCTCCACTTATCACACTCCACACAACACAGGTGTCCCTGCTGTAATATATTATAGCTATCCCGCCAGCACTAGCAGGAGAAGCGAGAGCAGCAAGACGATGCTCCCCACCCTCTTGCTGCTTTTGCCGATATTGCTATTCATATTCCGTAGGGTCTGCTATACCTGAAAGTTCAAAAGCTTCACGCCTTTCAACGCATGTACCGCATGTTTTGCAGTGTTTCTCTCCGCCCTTATAGCAACTCCATGTATCTTTATAGGGAACCTGCAAGGCACTGCCCAATTGAACAATCTGATGCTTGCCAATGTTCAGGAAAGGGGCTGCCAGCCTGAGTTTGGAGTTGCCAAAGCCTTCAACGGCGTGGCGTTGCATGGCCTCGAAGGAGGCGATAAATTCCGGGCGGCAGTCTGGATAGATAAAGTGGTCGCCTCCGTGCGCGCCGATGGCTACGACCTCGGCATTTTCCGCGACCGCGATCCCGTATGCCATGGAGAGCATAATCGCGTTGCGGTTAGGAACGACGGTGATGGCCATGTTGGGTTCGGCGTAATGGCCATCTGGCACCTCGATATCATCGGTCAGCGCGGACCCTTTCAGATATCTGCCGATATGGCTCAGATCAATAATGTCAAATTCCGCCTTGAGCCTCTCCGCGCACAGTTCCGCGAAAGCCAGCTCTTTTTTATGGCGTTGCCCATAATCAAATGCCAGCAAGTGCAACTGATAGCCCTCCGCGTGCAGCAGATAGGCCAGTGTTACGCTGTCTAACCCACCACTGACGATCGCAATTGCTTTCGATTCCATACAAACCCTCTCTTTGTTTACCAATAATTGCCAGAAATATCCCGCACAGCGTAGCACGCTCGCGCTCCACTGTCAAAATAGAGGCCAATTTTTCAACCTGTTGCAGATGACAGATCCATGACAGAAAACGCCAGCAAAGTTCATGGAGTTGTCACATAGCTTTATTAAACTATGGTTATAGATGCCGCTGCAATCATGGGATATCTCCTGACGAGGAGCTCGGGGCAGCGCGTCTGATGAGAGATGATATTATCATTTTATGAATGAAAGGACTATTTATGCAAGTAGCTACTCAAAACGTTCCCGTGGCCCGCCGCTGGGCGTTGAATCTTTACCTGGTGCTGGCCGGTCTGGTCTTGTTGGGAATTTTTCTCCAGGGATTTTTGATTGGCGCGTTTCTCTTTGGCGGCGCGGAATGGGGCGTGGCGGCGCACAGTTTTGTGGGCCTGGGACTGCTGGTAGCGTCGCTGCTGCTCGCCCTGGTAGGCCTGGCGGCGCACAGGTCCGGGAAGATGAAATTATGGGGCTTTCTGTTTTTCGCGCTGGTCATTGTGCAGATGGCGCTGGCCGGCATTCGCGGATCTGCCCCGCTGGTAGCCGCGCTGCACCCGGCGAATGCGCTGCTCCTTTTTGGTTTGAACCTCTACCTGATCTGGCAGACCGTGCAGTTGATGCGCAACAACGCTTAAGAGAAACAGGTAGCGTGTGAGGAGTAAGTGGGCCATTGCAGTAGCCCGCGTA
>DASVMX010000061.1:0-3869 GCA_036384215.1 Ktedonobacteraceae bacterium
ATTGCAAAGTTATCCACATATCCACAGCCCCTACTACTACTATCTTTTCTATTTTTATAAAAAGAAAAAGAAAAAAAGAATAGTAGTAATAAGAAAGGGGCTGTGGATATGTGGATAACTTTTTTGCTCCTGAAGCGGGAAGAAAATCGCTTCGTCTATTGTTCTCATTGACTGGGGATAGGATAAATGGGAGTGGGCAAGAAAAAACTCCTGGCATTCAGTACGGAAGCGCAACTTTCCGCAAATTTACTCGTTATATCTGTTGTGGGACACACACATTCACCGCGTAGCTTAGATCTATCTCATTTTTGCTGAAAGGCACACCATGTCATCTTTGATCGAAAGCATTAAAGCGAAGGTAGATCTGGTTGAAGAGGTCGGGCTGGTCGTTGCTTTACAGAAGTCGGGCAAATCCTTTAAGGGGCCGTGTCCTTTTCACAACGAACGCACACCGTCTTTTTTCGTCTTTATTGAATCACAGACCTGGCGTTGTTTTGGCTGTCACGAGGGCGGAGATATCTTTACCTTTGTGGAAAAACAGCAGGGCCTTGAATTTCGGGACGCGCTGGTCTACCTGGCTGAGAAAGCCGGCGTGACGCTGGACGATTTTGGCGGACGCGATCCCCAGGAGGAGCGCGAGGCGTATGCTCACAAAGAGCGCCTGCGCAAACTGAACGAGGACGCGCAGGCCTGGTTTCACCAGGCGCTTCTGCGCTCTCGCGAGGCCAGCGCGGCCAGGGCATATCTCCAGGAACGTGGAATTAGCTCGGAGTCGGTGATCTCCTTTGGTCTGGGGTACGCGCCAGATCGCTGGGATGCATTGAGCAGCTATCTAGCAGGCCAGGGATATACTGAAGACGAGTTGATTACAGGTGGACTGGCAAGGGCTCGCGAACAGGAAAGCGGGGTATTCGGCGGAAGAGGCGTGTACGACTACTTCCGAGGTCGCCTGATCTTTCCAATTCGCGACACGCGTGGGCGAACCATTGGTTTTGGCGGGCGTATCCTGGGGGATGGCCAGCCGAAGTATCTCAACTCGCCGCAGACGATTCTGTTTGAAAAGAACAGTGTGCTCTACGCGCTGGATATGGCCAGGGAGACGATCAAACAGGAACGCCAGGTAATTATCGTCGAAGGCTATGTAGACGCGTTAATTGCTCATCAGTACGGAACGAAGCAGACCGTCGCCTGTATCGGGAGCGCGATTACCGAGAAGCATATTCAGCAGCTCAAGAAGCTGACGCGCCAGGTGACGCTGGCGCTTGATCCAGACTCGGCGGGTATCGCAGCCACCGAACACGGGATTCAGGAGGCGCTCAAAGGCTTTGATCGCACGGTAGTACCCGTGCCCATGCCGGCTGAGGAGCGAACTGGAACGACGCGCGGGCGCAGACACCAGGAGCCACGCGGTATTATTCGTCTGGAAGAGCAGGTAGACGCCGAAATCAACGTTTTGCAACTACCCGCCGGTGAAGATCCCGACGAAGTGATCATCCGCGACTTCTCTGTTTGGGAGCACGCGGTCAGACATCCATTGCCGTTGATCGACTACTTTTTCGTCGCGCGCACCGCGGATCTCAATTTGCGCGAGGCGGCTGGCAAGGCAGAAGCAGCTCACCGCCTGCTGCCCATCGTCGCCACGATCAGCGACCGCGCCAGGCGCGATGTTTACCTGAGGCAACTGGCGCACATGCTGCGCATGGACGAGCGCCTGCTTAACGAAGAACTGCGGCGCATCGCGCGCGGGCAACAGGGGAGCAGCGTGGTTGCTCGCTTTTCGGATCGCACGGATCAACGCGGAGGGCAATGGGGCGGGCAGAGGGGAGACCAGGCAGGCGAGGTTCAAAGGAATGGGCAAGAGGGAAGCCAGCGCACGCGGCGCGGCGAGCAAAGTCAGGAAGAGGGGAGGGGGGGAGAAGAAAAAGAAAATCAGCGGCGCGAGGTCAGAGGGCTTGACAAGGCCGAAAGGGATAGGTTAAAATGGGAGGACTACCTATTAGGGCTACTCCTGCAAAATCCCGCGTTAAGTGAGCATGTTTGTGGTATAATAAACGATGGTGACTTTGCTGGGACAGACACGCGAGAGTTGTACCGCATAATCAGCGCAGTGTATCAACGTGGTTCTTCCCCCTTACCTCAACCCTGGGAGACGGCTATGCCTGCCGCGTTGCAGGAAACCGTAGGGCGTGTACGCAAGTGTGTTGAGACAAGGTCATCAGCGGATATGGCAAGCCTGATCAAAGAGGTCAAGCAATGTGCTTTTCGGCTAAAGCGCTCGCGTTTGTTACAATCCGAAAGCGAGTTACGTTTCCTCATAGGGGAAGCTAAAGAGGCAGGGGATGCCGCAGCCGAACGGTTATTATGGCATCAGGTGGTAACGGCAACGCGTGAGTTACGCACTATAGATTCTGCAATATCGCTGCATGGCTAAAGCGTGGCAGCGTTTGCGTCAAAAAGACCTTGTAGGCGAGAAATTATCTAATTATAACTGTACCATGAGGCAGGAACAATCGTTTTTATTCGTTTATCCTAAACGCCTGTTCTCTAAAGGGGGATGTCAAGAATGGTGAATCAAGAACAAGAGGTGCTTGATATCGTAGGCAAAAACCGTGGCGATATCGACACGGGTGCGCTGAGAGATTACGTGGGAGGGGTGTTTGGAGAGGAAGCTATCTTAGGCGAGAAGGATGCAGTGTTCGATATTAGCGATATTGGCAGTCATACTCACGTGGCGGCAGGAGAGAGCTATTCGACCTCTGTTGACGTCCCTGAGAATTTTGACTTGTTTAAATTACAGGACGAAGAGACTATGGATGCCCTGGACCCAACCAAAGAGCCACCCGTAGACTGGGAGCCGGGACCGGAAGACGTGGAAGACGCGGAGATGGCCCAGTCCAAGTGGGATGAGCTGCCAGACGGCTTTGGAATCGTAGTTGCGGACCTTGAGAGCAGCCTGGATGATCCTGTACGCATGTACCTGCGCGAGATTGGACGCGTGCCTTTGCTTTCAGCGGAAGAAGAGGTGCGCCTGGCGCAACGTATGGAGCGCGGGCGGGCTGAGATGCTCAAGCCTGTAAGCAGCCGCAGCTATCGTCTTGCCGAGGACGGCGAGGAAGCTCAGCGCCGCTTGACCGAGGCGAACTTGCGCCTGGTCGTGAGCGTGGCAAAGAAATATATTGGCCGTGGTATGAGCTTGCTGGACCTGATCCAGGAGGGGAATATCGGTCTGATCCGCGCGGTAGAGAAGTTCGACTATACCAAGGGCTATAAGTTCAGCACGTACGCGACCTGGTGGATTCGCCAGGCGATCACGCGCGCGATTGCTGACCAGGCTCGCACGATTCGTATCCCCGTGCACATGGTCGAGACGATCAATCGCCTGATCCGCATTAGCCGCCGTCTGCTGCAAGACCTGGGGCGTGAACCCACGTCCGAGGAGATTGCCGCGCAGATGGAGATTAGCCCGGAGAAGGTGCGTGAGATCATTAAGGTCAGCCAGGAGCCGGTGAGCCTTGAGACGCCGATTGGCGAGGAAGAGGATAGCCACCTGGGCGACTTTATCGAGGACCACACGGCCCTCGCTCCCGCCGAGGCCGCCAGCCATCAACTTCTCAAAGAGCAGGTAGAGGATGTGCTGGATAGCCTGACCGAGCGCGAGCGCAAGGTTCTGCAACTGCGCTTCGGCCTCGATGATGGCCGCAGCCGCACGCTGGAGGAAGTTGGCAAGGAGTTCCATGTCACGCGCGAGCGTATTCGTCAGATAGAAGCCAAAGCCCTGCGCAAACTGCGCCATCCCAGCCGCAGCCGCACATTGAAAGACTACCTGGATTAATTTCAGGACAAAAAGAGGGAGAAGAGGGCCGGTCGCG
>DASVMX010000062.1:0-25220 GCA_036384215.1 Ktedonobacteraceae bacterium
CGATTGGATCGAGCTCGCCGATCACGTGCCGATCAACCGTTGCAGCAACGGCGCCGAAGAGGTCAGCCTCAACCCGGTCGGGTTCATCCGTTCGGCTCTTGACCCATACCTGCTCATTCGTCTCGCCCCAGCGGGTGAAGATGCTGACACTGTAGCCGCATGAGGTGATCTCGTCGAAATGGTCGTAGAGAGCCTTCCAACTGAGACCCTCGAACACCCGCTGCTTCACCTGGTAGGCGGGCTGCACGTCCAGGGTGATCCGGGTGACTGCGCCGAGGGCGCCGAGTCCGACCACCAGGCCGTCGAAGTTGGGATCGCCTCTGAACGTCTTGATGACCTCACCGCTGGATGTCACAATCTCCAACCCCGCGACCGCGGTCCCAAGGTTGCCACAGGTGATGCCCGAGCCGTGAGTCGCCGTCGCCACGGCACCCGCGACGGAGATGTGGGGAAGTGATGCGAGGGTGTGCAGAGCCACCCCCTCATTGTTCAATGTCTTGACCAGATTGCCGTACTTCACCCCTCCCCCCAAGGAGACTGTTTGTGCTTCATGGTCAACGAGCACATCAGCGGGCAAGTTCTCAAGCGAGATCAGCTCCCGAGAGTCGGCGATGTCGTTGAACGAGTGCCGTGAGCCCAACACATGGACGCTGGCTGCGTTGGCGACGATCTCTTGCACCTGTTCAATCGTCGTCGGCCGGTGCAGCTTCTCCGCCCGGTACGTGTAGTTGCCGGCCCAGTTCCTTTCCAGCGCATGTGTCTCGGTCATGATCTTCCTCCTTTTCTCTGCGTATCCTGCTGGACTCATCTCATGCACCCGCGAGGCGAGCAACGACTGGGGCCAACGCCTCCATGTAATCAGCGTCGAGAACAAAATACGAGATGCCAAATTGCTCGCGCAGTCGTTGTATGCGTTCGGTGAGTTGCTCAATACTCCCAATAAGCATATACGGATTTGCCAGGAGTTGTTCCGCTGTCACTTCCAGTTGTCCACTTTCGCGAATGTACTGTTCTGCTGCTTGCTGCTGATTCTGAGTAATGATCACGCGAGCAATAAGAAGGTTCAACTCCACGGTCGCAAATCGTTCCCCTGCGGCCTGCCGAACCCATTCCACCTTCCGCGCGAGGGCTGCCTCGGTGCGCTCGGAGGCGTCGACCGTTCCGTCGTCATTCACTTTGAGATGCAGACCGATAATATCGGCTTCTTGTCCCGCCAATGTCAGGAGTCTTTTGCCGCCCCCACCCATGAGAATGGGCGGATAAGGACGCTGAAGTGGTTTGGGAAAGGCCTTCAGATCGCTCACGATATAATGACTGCCAGCAAAAGTGACGGATTCCTGTGTAAAAAACTGCTTGATGATCTTCAGTGCCTCTTCCAGGCGATTGATGCGCACTCCCGCGCGATCAAAGGGGAGACCAGTTTGTTCGTATTCGGGCCGATGCCATCCCGCTCCAATGCCAAGCTCAAAGCGACCACTGGAGAGAAGATCGAGCGTAGCGACCTCCTTGGCGAGCAGTGCCGGGTGGCGAAAGTCATTATCAAAGACAAAGCTGCCGACGCGCAGCGTTTTCGTCGCGTCCGCGGCTGCCATAAGGGCGGCAAGAGGAGGAAACTCATTGACGAAGTGATCTGCCAGCAAGAACGTGGCATAGCCAAGGTCCTCGGTCTTGCGCACGAGTGTCATCCATTGTTCACGCGATGGGGCGCTCTCTGTTATCACGCCAAAACGGAATGGTCGCATGTTTGACATCCATCTTCTCCTTCTGTTTTTTGATTGTCTTTATCATATCATTATTTCTGATGAGCAAAAGATGGCCAAGGAAAATGGGAGCTTCGTTTTCTATGACAAGAGCAGGGGTTGAGGTTGGCTTGGCACTTTGATCCGAAATGGATTGGGCTGGATGGGCGCCCTTAACAATCCCGCTTTTTTGCCAGAACGCATAAACCCTATGCTGCCAGGCAGGAAGATTGACAGGGTGAGGATAAATTGGTAAGGTAAGACCTATTACATCAGGAAGGTTCAGCATGAAAGAAGCAGCAAACTCCGTGAAGGAGCGATTGGATCGCCTGGGAAGGGATGAGAGTAAGGTTGTGGCAGAAAAGCAGGGCAATCAAACAATTGGGGATTGCTTGGACTGGGGCGGAGAATGGTTATGTCATTGATTGAGGCAACCGCAACGACTATTCCCTTGCTGGCGGTCCCAAACAAAAAGCCGGTCGATCTTGGGTGCGGGCGCCTCTCTGCCAGCGTGAGCGCCGATGGACAGATTCTCTCGATCAACACCTACCATCCACAAGTCGGATTTGTCACACTCACTCCCATTGAACAATTTCCCGACACGCAGTTTTACCAACCGGCGTTTGTGCGTGACTATCGCCGCCGCCTCATTGATCTTGCCGAACAGACCGGTCAGGGCTTTGGTTTGCGGGTGTGGGGTGAGATCCAACAGCCAACCCTGCAGTTGCTTGAGAAAAGCGTTCCATTGGTGCGCTACCATGTGGGAACCCTGGAGGTCACGTCGCTTTTTCTGGCGGGAGAGAGCGAGAACTCCGGCCACCTGATCCATCAGGTTGAAATTTCCAACACTGGTGAGACCACCGCCATTTTCCCCTATGAATTTGGCGGAACCTGGAGCCTGAACCGGTGTAGCTACGCTGAACTTACTGAGGACGGGCCAATTCCTATGCCGCCACCGGAGAATGCCCTGGAGGTCCGCGAGAATCGCCTCTCTCTTGTAAATGGTCACCTCCCAGCCAGAGCCGATGTCTTTCTGTTCGACAACGGGCGCCCGTTGCTTCTGTCTCCCGCGCGCAAGACCGCCGCAGAACCTGTGAGTTATACTCACCGTGGAGAAATCCCCCTGAAGAAGGGAGAGAGGCGGAGGCTTTCTCTCGTCTATGTCCTTGGATCATCGGCAGAAGAGCCGCCGCCCATAGCCGCCTCACAGGCCGAGAAGTGGAGCTACAAGGCACAGGCTGCGCTCTTCCACTGGAAGTCGTGGGCAGACGACACTGCTGCCTTCATTGTTCAACGCAATATCGATTATATCTTCTCTTGTTGTGCCATTCCAGTCACAGAGGAGCATGTCTGTGTCATCACTGATCACCAGTTGCTGCCACTATCCTGGAATAGGGATGCCTATTACATGATCCGCCTGTTGCTGGTTGCTGAGCAACAGCGCGAGCGAGTCGTTGAAGCGTCCTGGCACACCGTCTGGCGAGAGAAGATCCAGCAGGTGAGCAGAGGGCATTTGCTCTGGCTGTTTGAAACGGCTCAGCGTCCTCATCGGTATTGGGGACGCGCCTATCTGGCGACTGGATACTGTAAAGATGAGGTCCTTGAACTCGATGAGCAATGTTATCCTTTGCTTGAACTGTGTGACTACTGCAAGCGCTTCGGGGATGAATCATTGTTCAGGAGGGTCTCTTCCCAGGTCAATGAGATCCTGGACATGCTTCTGGAGCACAAGGCAGAGCAGATGTGGCTCTTCAGAACAATAGAGACGCCCGCTGATGACCTGGTCAGCTATCCCTACCATTTCTCCAGTCAGGTGGTCCTCTGGTGGACGCTCAAACAGCTTGCGTCCATCCAGGAGAGGATGCCGTTTACGACGCATGATCTGGCAGCCTGGGCGGAAAATGTACGCCAGGCGTGCCTTACTGCGTTTCGGACGGAATGGGAAGGGAAGGCGGTGTTCGCCTATCTCACCGATCTCCAGGGAAACTACCAGCTCTACTATGACGCCAACGATCTGCCAACGATCTATGCCCCAGTCTGGGAATTTTGCCATCCACATGATGAGACATGGAACCAGACGCTGCAATTTGGGTTGAGCACCTCCAATACAGGCGGCTTCTACCCTGGTGTCTTCGGAGGGCTCGGGTCCGTTCATACTTCCCACCCCTGGCCGCTTGGCGATGTACAGGAACTCCTCTATGCACAGATGCTTGGCGATCAAGAGCGCTGGCAGCGCGTGTGGCAGAAGCTCAGACAGATTGTGCAATGGGATGGGCTGTTCTCAGAAGCCATCAATGAAGCGACAGGGCAAGTCGAATCAAGACATTGGTTCTCCTGGCCTGGCGCTTTCCTCTCGACTGTTTTGCTCGGTCTGGGGAACCGCCCATAGGTTTTGGAAATCTCCAAAACCTATGGGTTAAAGGACAAATGCTGTGCGGTCCTGCTCCCAGTGATCATTCCTGAGGCTGGCGAATGTGCATGTGAGCGAAGTACTTTTCATCCTTCTTTAGGAGTTGCCGACATTTTCCTCTTGAGGCCAGAAGGAAGCCATTCCTGGTACGGTGCTCCCGTTTGCCTCGGTTGGGATGCGACAAACACCCAGAAAAGTGCAGAGATGCCCTGGTTGGGTCAGGGCTGCATCTGTTCTCGCACATGCATGAGCATGTGCTGGATGACCTCAACAATCAATGCGGGTTCGTCTTCGTGGATCAGGTGCCCGCTCTTGGTCGCGACGAGGTGACGACCCTGAGAGGAAAGGTGCGCCAATTCTTGCTGCATCTGGCACCAGAGTTGTTCCATGGCTTTGATCACGCCAGCAGGATACCTTGCTGGATTCCGCGTTGGCTGTCCTCGACTCAGCACGATCAAGGGGAGATCGCCCAGCGGGTGACAAGCACGGAGTAAGGCGCTACAGGCCAGGTTATCGATGTGCTCCTCGTTCTGCCTGGGATCGACCCAACGCGACTCCCAGATATGGCGCAGATGGGCCAGCGCTGGACAGGAATTGGGTTGAGGCGGCAGGACCGTGAGATAGCGCTCACGTTGATCTTCATGCGAGGGATCGATGAGCACCAGCGCGGCCACCTCCTCAGGATAGCGATCGCGATAGAGCCGCACAATATGCCCACCGATCGAATGGCCAGCGAGCACAAAGGGGCCGGGAAGAGCAACATTCTGCAAGAGCGCATGCAAATCCTCCGCCAGGTCCTGAACAGTTCGTGGGACGGGAGCCGGGTCGCTGTATCCCAGGCCAGCTCGATCGTACCAGAGCACATGCGTGAATGCGGCGATCTGCTCAGCAATAGCAGTGTAAGTACTGGCAGGGCTTCCCAGGCCCATTTCAAGCACGACCGCAGGAACTCCTTCGCCCGCGGTTCTCACCGCTAGCCGGCGTTCCCCGATAGAAACCAGCACAGGTAGATGCTTCTCCCCCGTCAGTGTCACCAATCTCTCTCCTTCTCTTGCTTCGGAGCCAGTGCTTTGTCAAACTTCGTTTGAGGAATGCGCTGCCTGCGGCAGCGGAGAGAGAAGAGACGCAGAGGGGCGCCAGCCCCTCTGCACTCCCCACTTTCCTACCCTTCAAACGAAGCTTGACGGGACACTAGCGCTTGCCATGCAGGCGAGCAGAACTGCCTGGCTGTTGTTCCTGGTTGTGTGGCCGATCCTTCCCATCCCGGTTCGCCAGAGGAGAACGTGTCTCATCAACTCACACGGAACAAGAAGCCACTCACAAGGTGGCACCCTCCAGCATGCCATGCAGGTGAGCAGCGGCTCGTTCAATGTCGGCATAGTGATATTGGCCGGCTCGGCTTTCCGCCGAAAGCACACCACAGCGATGAACCTTCACGAAATCGCTATAGGGGAACTTGTATCGGCCCTTGTTGTCTTCATCCTCATCGGTATCGATCCCCAGGAACCACTTCCCATATTCCTTGATCCCATGGGCCTTCAGGTAGGCGTTTTCTTCTTTGGTCGAGGGATGGTGTTCACTCCATCGATCTTTCTCGTCTGTGACACACTTTCCTTGCTCTATCAGTTGTTTTGCTTGTTCAAAGGCTGATTCATTCAATTTGACCGTCATCGCTTACCTTCTTCCTTCATAGCTTCTCTTCTTTCATACACCCGTTCATACTGTTACGACTCTATTTGCAGGGGAGGCGCGGATATCGCTAGAGGAGCAAGCACATCTCCAGTGGATCGGCTTCCTTCTTTGCCTTATGACCCTCTCACGAAAACACGTCTGAGGCTGCAGGGAAGGTGACAGGTGATGGTATCAATCCGCAGGCAGGTGGCGCATTGCGTCAAAATTCTTCTGCTTAGGATTTTCTCAGAAGATGAATCACCCTCCCCATCTCACCTTCCTCAGCTTTCCCACCTTGCACGCTGACAAAGTGCCAGGACAGCGACAGAGGAAGATTTTCATGAGGCAAAGCATCCTGACACGACCATCCAGGATCACTTCTTGAGCAAATGCATCGTCGAATTGCGCACAATCAGCTCTGGCTTATAAACAATTCGTGTGTGCTGATGTTTCTCTGCTTCGCTAATTTCTTGCAGAAGGAGATCCGCAGCGGCTCTGCCCAGTTGATATTTGGGCTGACGAATCGAGGTCAGGCCCGGAGAGAGCATACTGGCGAATTCGACATCATCGTAGCCGATCAACGCTATATCGTTGGGAATGCTCATGCCGCGCTGGCTCAGTCCACGCATCACGCCCAGAGCAAGTAGATCATTCGCGCAGAAAATTGCCGTTGGCCGATCTGTGGAGGCCAGAATGGTCTCAACGCATTGTTCGCCTGATTGGGCATTCTGGGCTGCCAGAATAGTCTCGCTGAGCATCTCATCGGGGTCCAGCCCGGCTTTTTTGATAGCTCGCCGTGCTCCCTGCTGTCGCTCAGCATACTGGCGAATACTCAGTGGCCCACTGACAAACGTAATCCGACGGTGTCCCAGTTCTAATAAATGCCTCAGAGCCAACTCACCGCCCAGCGCATCATCAATTGCAACCGAACAGAGGTTACGCGCTCGACTGGGCCTGTCAAGCAGCACCACGGCAATCTCTTGCTGACGCAACTGCTGCAGATAAGAGACATCATTCTGGGCTGGAGTAATCAGAATACCCGCTGCTCTCTGCTCCCGTAGCATATGCAGGTAGCGTTGCTCTTTCTCAGGCGAGCTATCAGAATTGCAGAGAATAACAACGTAACCCGCTTCATTCGCCGCATCCTCTACACCGCGCGCGACTTCGGTAAAAAAAGGATTGGTGACATCGAGTACCACCAGGCCAAGATGATTACTGCGACCAGCCCGCAATTGATGCGCCGAGCCATTCCGTATAAATCCAAGTTGCTCAATCACAGTCTGGACACGCAGGCGTGTGGTTTCCGCTACTATTTCTGGGCGATTGAGCACGTTCGAGACTGTCCCTAGAGAAACGCCAGCTTGCTCTGCTACTTCACGAATACTGGGCATGCATTACTCCCTGTTTTGCTTTCTCACCTGTTATCCTGGCATCCATGAATCCCCCTCTTTCTTCAGGTATGCCAGGATAACAGGCTCTTTGGCCAGATTATATCATGCTTTTTCGTTCCCCGAACCAGCCTTCCGAGAAATTTGTTTCTCTTGCCCTTGACAAAGCGGCAGATCATCTTTTATACTTTTTCTGGCAAATGAAACGTTTCAATAAACAAATGTTTCTCTTTCGGCACAATGGTGTTACCTTGAAATATACCCATCAATGAAGAGGGGAACCTCATGCAACGTTCTGAACCCATTGTTGAACTACAGGACATCGCCAAAAGTTTTGGCCGTGTGCAAGCTCTGCAAGGAGTAACGCTCGCCCTCTTCCCGGGAGAGGTTCACGCGCTGGTTGGGGAAAATGGTGCGGGGAAAAGCACGCTGGTGAAAATCCTGGCGGGTGTCCATCGACCAGATGCGGGTGTGGTGAAGGTTGGTGGTGCGGTTGTTGATCTCCGTTCTCCCATTCAGGCACAAGCCTTAGGCATTGCTGTCGTGCAGCAGGAACCTATGCTATTCCCAGACCTGGATGTGGCTGAAAACGTTTTTATGGGCCGCCATCCGCATGACCGTTTTGGGCGAGTTGATTGGAAGCGCATGTATCGCGAGGTCGATCAACTGCTGGCCTCCCTCGATCTGTCACTTAGTTCTCACTCGCCTGTGCAAGGACTTTCCGTGGCGGAACAGCAGCTGGTTGAGATCGCCAAGGCGCTCTCACTGGACGCGCGCGTCCTGATCTTAGATGAACCAACGGCAGCGCTTTCTTCTCACGAGGTTGATGAATTATTTACGATTGTTCGACAACTGCGTGAGCGCGGTGTGGCCATTCTCTTTGTTAGCCATCGTTTGGAGGAGATTTTTGAACTGGCCCAGCGCCTGACGATTTTCCGCGACGGGACCCATGTGCTCAGTTCTCTGGTGAGCGAGATCACAACTGAGGAAATTATCAAGCATATGGTAGGGCGTGAGCTTTCTCAGTTGTATCCCAAAAGTGAGGCTGAGATTGGTGAGGTGGTGCTTGATGTGCGCCATTTGAGCAGGGCAAGCGCTTTTATGGATGTGAGTTTTCAACTGCGGCGCGGCGAAATTTTGGGATTTGCTGGCCTGGTGGGGGCCGGACGGACGGAGGTGGCACGGGTACTCTTTGGTCTGGATCGGCCGGAGCGCGGAGAGATCTGGATCAAAGGCAAATCTGTGCGAGTGAGTTCACCACGCGCGGCGATGGATTACGGCATTGCCTATGTGCCGGAGGATCGTCACCAGCATGGACTGGTAATGAACTTTAGTATCGCTGCCAATGTGACGCTGCCCATTCTCCAGCAGATCTCACACCTGGGTCTGCTTGATCCGCGTGCGGCGCAGCGTATCGCGGGCGATTACTCCAGCCAGTTGCGCGTGCGTTCGGCGGGTCTCGACCAACTGGTCAGCGCGCTTTCCGGTGGCAATCAACAGAAGGTTGTTTTGAGCAAATGGTTGGCCACCAATCCATCGGTATTAATTCTGGACGAGCCGACGCGCGGCATTGATGTCGGTGCCAAGGCTGAGGTTCATCGGATTATTTCGGACCTGGCAGCCAGAGGCCTGGCCATTATTTTGATCTCCAGCGAACTACCCGAAGTTCTGGCCATGGCCGATCGGGTTATGGTCTTGCACGAGGGGCGCGTGACAGGCACCTTCTCCAGGGCGGAGGCCACCCAGGAAAACGTGATGTTCGCCGCCACGGGACAGGAGAAATAAGGTATGACCACGATGAGTCCAGAAGTAGCGTGCGCGGGGAAGCGCAGCCAGAGAAATCAGAGTCGTTTGCTTGGCGTGGTCAGCCGGGTGCGCGAGTTGGGACTCTTGATTGTTCTCTTGCTGATTATTCTGATGGTCAGAATGCAGGTACCGCGCTTCTTTAGTGTTGATAATTTTGAACAGATTTTGCTTTCGGTTGCGATCCTCGCCATTGTCGCGGTGGGCGAAACGCTGGTTGTGCTGACGCGCAACGTGGATCTGTCCGTTGGCTCGATTGTGGGCGTTTCCGCGTTTGTCACAGCCAATTTTTTCAAGCAGATGCCAGGAGCGAATCTCCTGGTGGGGATTCTCCTGGGATGTGTGGTCGGGTGCCTGCTAGGGATGATCAATGGTTCGCTGGTCTCGCTTGGACGTGTGCCAGCGATTGTGGCTACCCTGGGCACGCTCAATGTGTATCGTGGACTGGACTTTGTCTTTTCCGCGAATACGACCTCACAGGTCAATGCCTCCGATGTTCCAGCGAGTTTCCTGGCTCTGGCCACCACACAGATCTTTGGTGTTCCCATGCTCATCATCCTTGCTGCTATCATCGCCCTTGTCGTCGGCTATCTGCTACGCACTTCGCGGACTGGACGCCAGCTTTACGCGGTTGGGAGTAATCCCGCTGCCGCAGCGATGATTGGCCTGCGTCGCAACTGGCTCGTTTTCGGCGCTTTTACCGTGGCGGGTCTGCTCAGCGGATTGGCTGGCGTGCTCTGGGCCGCGCGTTTTGCAACCGTGGATGCCACAGCGGCGACGGGCCTGGAGTTCCAGGTAATCGCGGCGGTGGTCGTTGGCGGAGTCAATATCTTTGGGGGATCGGGGACGATTTTCGGGGCGATCCTGGGGGCCATTGTGCTGGGAACACTGCAAAATGCATTGAACTTTCTCAATATATCACAGTTCTGGTTACAGGCAATTGATGGCGGAGCCATCATTGCCGCAGTGCTGCTTGACGCCTTCATCACTCGCTTACTGCAACGTTCGCAATTGCTGAAAAGGAAGAAGCAATGAAAAAGTTCCGCGCGCTCCTGCTTTCCTGGGAAATGCTGCTGGTGGTGCTCCTGCTGGCATGTATCATTCTGGGCAGCATGCTCTCCCCGTATTTTTTGAGCGGCTTTAATTTCTACGCGCTGACCAGTAATGCGATGGAAATTGCCATTATGGCTCTGCCGATGACGCTGATCATTATCGCAGGCGAGGTTGACCTGTCTGTAGCCTCGGTGCTGGGTCTGGCCAGCGTGGTACTCGGAGTACTCTGGCGGGACGGGCAGCCAATGTGGCTGGCGATCAGCGTTGCGCTTCTGATCGGCACTCTCGCCGGGGTGCTCAATGGGGTACTGGTAAACTGGCTGAGTCTGCCATCCCTGGTTGTGACGATTGGGAGCCTGGCACTCTTTCGCGGTCTGGCCTATGTCGTACTCGAAGATCAGGCGGTGAGCAATTTCCCGGCATCTTTTACAAACCTGGGATTTGGGACTGTTGCGGGTACAGATATTGCCTGGTCCGCCGCGATATTTGCTCTCCTGGCGATCGTTTTCGCTGTGATCTTGCATCTTAGTCGCCTGGGCAGGCAAATCTATGCGCTCGGCAACAACAAGGAGGCCGCGCGTTTTGCCGGTATTCCTGTTCGCCGTATCAAATTGCTGCTTTTTGTGGTCTCTGGTTTGCTGGCGGCTCTGGCGGGAGTGATCCTGACCGCGCGTCTCTCCAGTGCTCGCCCTGATAATGGCGTAGGTCTGGAATTGAGTGTGGTGACGGTGGTCCTGCTGGGAGGCGTCGATATCTTTGGTGGACGCGGCTCTCTGCCGGGTATGATTCTCTCGCTCTTTATCATCGCGATTATCCAGAACATCTTAGGACTGATGAATATCAGCGGAGATATTCAGAGTCTCGTTATCGGTTTGCTCCTGATTCTTTCCGTGCTGGGTCCCAATCTCGCTCAGCGCATTCAGATAACTCTTGCCCGTCGGCGCCTGGCTGCGGGCCGTTCTCAATCAGTCTAAAGGAGGGAAACAGTGAGGAAGCTGTTTCGCACACTCAGCCTTGTCGTCGCTGTCCTGGCTCTGGTTTTGCTGACCGCCTGTGGTGGAGGAAGCTCAGCAGGAGGCACGCCGACTGCATCGTCACTTGATATCGCGTTTCTGCCCAAAGCGATCAATAACCCGTATTTTGACACAGCGGCCTCAGGAGGTCAGCAAGCGGCGAAAGACTTAAATGGCAGTTTTAAACAGGTTGGCCCATCGACTGCCAGCGCTTCCGCTCAAGTGCCGTTTATCACGACGCTGACCCAACAACATGTCGGTGCTATTGTTATTTCTGGCGATGATCCTAACGCTGTTGCACCCGCACTGAAGCAGGCCATGGCCCAGGGGATCAAGGTTGTTAGCTTTGATGCTGATGTAGCTCCCGATGCGCGCACGGTTTTTATCAACCAGGCCAATAGCGAGCAGATCGGACGCAGCGAGGTGGATTTGCTCGCTCAGCAGATCAATGGTACAGGACAGATTGCTATTCTTTCCGCAGCGAGCACAGCCTCGAACCAGAACACCTGGATTGGATACATGAAAGACGAACTGACCACGAAATATCCAAACATGGAACTGGTCAAGGTTGTCTACGGCAATGATGACGACCAGACCAGCTTCAATGCCACGCTGGACCTGCTCCAGGCTTATCCGGACCTCAAGGGCATTATCTCGCCCACGACCGTAGGTATCGCGGCTGCGGCCCGCGCGATTGAGTCCGTGAACAAGGGTGGAAAGGTTGCGCTGACCGGACTGGGTACGCCCAATCAGCTGCGTCAGTATGTCAAGAGCGGCACTATCCAGGGCTTTGAGTTGTGGAACCCAGGTAATCTCGGCTATCTCGCGTACTATACTGCCGCCTTGCTGGTCAAAGGAGAGATCAAAGGCACCGAAGGCGAGACCTTTACGGCTGGCAAGCTGGGCAAGTTTACGATTGGCAAGAACAATGTCGTCTTGTTGGGACCGCCAACCGTCTTTAATAGTTCAAATATCGACCAGTTTAACTTCTAGCAGATAGATCCACGCTATGCGAGAGGCATGTTCAGAGGAGCACTCTTCTCGACATCCTCTCGCATAGGCGCTGTCGACGGAGCGATGCGATGCAACGACTTGCTTTTCTTATGAAGATTAAGCCCGTTTCCTCCTCTTCTCGACGAAGTGTTTCATCTTGAGTAAAACAAACAACTAGCTGTATGGAGAGCAGTTGCTTGCCGCCGCTTGCTCCCATACAAGGCGTAGCTAACGAATCTGGTAAGTAAGGTGACCAAGTGAGTTCAGACATCGAAGCTCGCTTACAAGAGCGAGGTATTTCTCTAGAGACGGTCATTGCGTCTATTCAACAATTCAGGGTAGAGACCCCTTCGTGGGGCTATGGCGATTCGGGGACCCGTTTTAAGGTGTTTCCCTGGCCGGGTGCGGCGCGCAACCTTTGGGAAAAGCTGGAGGATGCAGCGGAAGTCCAGAGGGTGACGGGGATTTGCCCAGGTGTGGCCATTCACATTCCTTGGGATCAGGTGAATGATTGGCAGAAGGCCAAAGAATACGCCGCCCATCTGGGCCTGCACCTGGGCGCTGTTAACCCCAATCTCTTCCAGGAGGACAGCTATCGCTTTGGGAGCCTCTGCCATTCTGACGCGGCGATCCGCCAGCATGCGATTGAGCATATGCTGGAATGCGTGGCCATTGCTCGTGAGATTGGTTCAGATACGATCAGCCTCTGGCTGGCCGATGGCACCAACTATCCTGGGCAGGATGACTTGCGTACACGCCGTCATCGCTTAAGCGAAGCCTTAACGCAGGTGTATGATGCGCTTGGCACTGATTTGAGATTGTTGATTGAATACAAATTTTTTGAGCCAGCCTTCTATCATACCGACCTCTCCGATTGGGGTACGGCCTACACCCTGGCTACAAAGCTAGGACCACAGGCACTGGTCCTGGTCGATACTGGCCACCATCCTCAGGGGACAAACCTGGCGCAGATTGTCTCGATCTTGTTGGATGAGGGGCGTCTGGGTGGCTTCCACTTTAATGACCGTAAATACGCTGATGATGATTTGATCGTTGGTTCGCTTCATCCGTTTGAGTTGTTCCTGATTTTTCACGAATTAATTACCGCTGACCAGCTCAAAGCTGCTGGACGCGTTGACTACATGATTGATCAATCGCACAATATCGAACCGAAGATAGAGGCCATGATCCAGTCGGTTCTCAACATTCAAAGCGCACATGCGAAAGCCTTGCTGGTGGATCGCCAGCGTCTTACCGAGGCCCAACAGACTGGCGATACGCTGGAAGCCTACCGCGTCTTACGTGATGCTTTTGAGACCGATGTTCGCCCGCTCCTGGCGCGCACCCGCGTTGAAACGGGCCTGGCACCTGATCCCATCAAAGCCTTCCGAGAAAGTGGCTATGCCGAGAAGGTCGCGCAAACACGCGGGAGTACATCCGCTAATAGCGGCTATCCAGGTGCATAAAAATCAGGACTTTTCTGATTGCCCATCCTTAAAGGAAATACTACCTATGACATCTCTTTCTCCATCACCAGCGCTGACGCAATTGGTCGAGCGCTCACGCCAACTTGGAGCAGATCGTTCCATCTGTAACTGGGGAGGCGGTAATACCTCTGCCAAAGCAGATGAGATCGATTTCCGGGGGCGCCCGGCGCGAGTTCTCTGGGTGAAAGGCTCTGGCTCGGACCTGGCTACCTGTATCGCAGCGTCCTTTACCGGCCTCTTCCTGAATGATCTCCTGCCCTTGCTTGAACGCGAAGATATGAGCGACAGCGAGATGGTAGACTATCTGGCCCACTGTTTTTTTGAGCCGGGTCGTCCGCGTCCCTCAATAGAGACGCTTCTCCACGCTTTTCTCCCGTTCACTCATGTTGATCACACCCATGCCGATGCGACCAACTATTTTGCGTGCGCCACCAATGGTGAGCAACTGGCGCGTGACTGCTTTGGAGAGAAGCTGATCTGGATTCCCTATCGCAGACCCGGCTTTGAGCTAGCACGCGAGGTTGCGCTGGCGGTTCGTGCTCAGCCAGAGGCGCGACTGGTGATCCTGGCCAAACATGGACTGATTACCTGGGGGGAGACCGATATTGAGTGCTATGCTTCGACGCTCGATACCATTGCTCAGGCGCGAGATTTCGTGGAATCTCGCATTACACACGCCAGACGCGCCGTTTTCGGCGTCCCTCGCGTGGTTGGCCTGCCAAAAGCAGAGCGCCAGACGCTCGCGGCTCATATTGCCCCTGTCTTGCGTGGCCTGGTTTCAGCAGAACGACGGCAAATTTTGCGCTTTGATGATCACGAGGATACCCTGGCCTTCGTTTCCAGCCAGGACGTGCCACGCCTGACGGAGATTGGCGCGGCCTGCCCCGATCATCTGGTCCATACCAAACCCTGGCCTTTGCTCATCGACTGGACCCCGGAGCAGGATGTTGAGACGTTGGTCGCAGCTATGCGCTCTGGTATCGCCGCGTATATCGCCCGCTATCGCCGCTATCTTGAAGAGAACACGAGTCAGGATCTCGATCCCGCTGCCGCGACGCCGGTGTACCGGGAGAAAGATGCAGCCAGCGATCCGCATCCCCGCGTTATCCTGATCCCCGGTGTTGGTATGTTCACAACTGGTAAGGACGCAACCATGGCCGACGTTTCTGCTCAGCTTTACCATCGTGCCATCGCTGTGATGCGTGGAGCTGAGGCATGCGGTGGTTTTCTCTCCTTAAGTTCAGCCGAGAGTTACGCCGTCGAATACTGGCCATTAGAGCGATATAAGTTAAAACTCGCCCCACCAGAGCGCGAGTTCGCCCGGCAGGTGGTCCTGGTGACTGGCGCGGCTGGCGGCATCGGCTCTGCTATCTGCCACCGCCTTGCGCAAGATGGCGCGCAGATTGTCGCGACTGATATCGATCTTGCTGGCGCGGAACGTGTCGCGGACGCTCTCCAGCAGCAATTTGGCGCTGGACGCGCCCGCGCTATCAGAATGGATGTCACCGGTGAAGCCAGCGTTGCCGCCGCTTTTGATCAGGCGGCCCTGGCCTTCGGCGGCATCGATATCATCGTGAATAATGCTGGCCTGGCCTCCAGCGCCCCGATTACAGAGACCAGTCTGGCTGAGTGGAACAAGAACTGGAATGTCCTGACCACTGGCTATTTCCTGGTTGCACGCGCGGGCCTCCAACTGCTGCAGAAGCAGGGACAGGGTGGCAATCTGGTCTTTGTGGCTAGCAAAAATGCCCTGGTTGCGGGTAAGAACGCCTCCGCATATTCAACGGCCAAGGCCGCCGAGGTTCACCTGGCGCGCTGTCTTGCTGAAGAAGGCGGCCAATTTGGTATTCGCGTGAACACGGTCAATCCCGACGCGGTTCTCTCTGGCTCGCGTATCTGGAGCAGCGCCTGGCGCGAGGAGCGGGCTGTCACCTATGGAGTCGCACCCGATCAACTGGAGGAGGTCTATCGCAAACGGACAACGCTGGGCGTGAATATCCTGCCAGAGGATATCGCCGAAGCTGTGGCGTTTTTCGCATCGCCAACACGTTCGAGCAAAAGTACAGGCAATATGCTGAACGTCGATGGAGGCGTCGCCGCTGCGTATCCACGTTAAGCTACATGAGTGCTTATCTGCATGCCCATCGCTTCTTCTGACACAGCACCAGGAGGAGAAGGAAAGGAAGGGGAGAGCCATGACGACACGGAATGTGGCGGCGGTCGATCTGGGAGCCGAGAGCGGACGCATCATCCTGGGGCGCTTTGATGGCCAGCAACTGCTGTTGGAAGAGGTGCATCGCTTTGCCAATAACCCGGTGACGATCCATGGGCACCGTTTCTGGAATATCCCAGGACTCTGGGATGAGACCCTGACTGGCCTGAGAAAAGCTCGCTTGCTGGCAGGGTCATTAGACAGCATTGGCATCGATACCTGGGGAGTTGACTATGGACTGGTCGATGCGCGCGGTTTCTTGCTCGGCCTGCCGTTTCAGTACCGCGACCAGCGGACCCAGGGCATCATGGAGCAGGTCTGCGCCCTGATCCCGCGTGAGGCTATCTACGAGTGCACCGGCATTCAGTTTCTTCCTTTTAATACCCTGTACCAACTCGCGGCCCACGAATACAGCGAGCCTGGAGCACTAGCTCAGGCCCATCGTTTACTCATGATACCGGACCTGTTTCATAATTGGTTGAGTGGCTCATTCGTGAGCGAACGTACCAATGCGTCGACCACGCAATGCTGGGACCCGGTCTCTGGAACCTGGGCTGAGGAACTCCTGAAGCAACTTGGGCTTCCTACCATCATACTTCCGCCAGTCATTGAGCCGGGCACACCGCTTGGTCCAGTTTTGGGGGAATGGCGAGAGGACCTTGGTTCGGCGGTGGTCATCGCTCCAGCGACCCATGATACAGGTTCGGCTGTGGCGGCGGCTCCAGTCTCAGATCCAGAGGGTTGGGGATACATCAGTTCGGGGACCTGGTCACTGGTTGGCGTCGAACTGCCGCAACCTTTGCTTAGCCCGGAGGCTTTGCGCGCCAATTATACGAATGAGGGAGGGGTTTTTGGGACGACGCGCTTCTTGAAAAATGTCATGGGACTCTGGCTTTTGCAGGAATGTCAGCGCCAGTGGGCGCGGGATGGACATGTGATGGACTACGAAACATTATTGGCCGATGCTACAGGGATGCCAGCCTTTTCCGCCCTGATTGACCCCGATGACCCGCGTTTTCTCGCGCCAGCCAATATGCCCGCAGCCATCAATGCCTTCCTGCAAGAACATCGGCAGACACCACTTCAGGCACCAGCAGCTTTTGCTCGCTGTATTATGGAAAGCCTGGTCTTACGTTATTGCGAGGTCTTCCACCAGATCTATCGTCTGACTGGCAGGGAGGTCAAGCGAGTCCACGTCCTGGGTGGAGGCGCTCGCAACGCCTGGTTGAATCAGTGGTTGGCGGACGCGTTGGGAACTCCCATCATCGCTGGACCCTACGAAGCCACCGCCTACGGCAATGCTCTGATGCAACTGGTCGGCCTGGGAGATCTCCAAACACTCTCAGAGGCGCGCATCATTGCCCAGCGCACACCTGTCCGGCTCTTTGAGCCACAGCCCGCGCAACATGACACCTGGGTTGAAGCCGCCCGGCCTTTTCAGGATCTCTCTGTCGGCTATTGAAGAAAGCGAAAGGATCAATTCAGTCTCCCGGCGATTTCCTACTCATGACAACAGGCTCACTTTCCTTTTCGTGAGCCTGTTGTTCGCCGGTAAAATGCTCCTATTTCTCTTTCGAGAGCATTGCAGGCAACGCCTGATCTTTTGAAAAGAAACGGATAGACAGAGAATTGACGCAATGGCGCGTATTCTTTGAGGTTAACTGCTCTCCCACAAAGACATGCCCCAGGTGAGCACCGCAGTTGGCGCATTCGATTTCCGTTCGTCTCCCATCGGGATCGGGAACCCGTTTGACCGCGTGCGGGTAATCCTCATCGAAGCTCGGCCATCCACAGCCCGCGTCAAATTTGCTTTTCGCGGAGAAAAGTGGCGCGTTGCATTGGCGACACACAAAAGTTCCTTCTTCGTAAAAATCATCATACTCTCCGCTAAAGGGAGGTTCTGTCCCTTTGCCAAGAATCACGCGTTGCTCTTCAGGAGTTAAGGGATTCATATCTCATTCCTCTCATTGATGTGTTGAACTGAACAACCTTGTGTCAGCACTCAAGACCAGGGCATACCACAGATCTGACCACACCGCTCTTTTTGTGCATGCGGTTCTGGCGAACGTGCCCTCCCGGCCACCCTCTGGTTCTGCCACGAATCATCATACTCCATCTGGCAACGCACACCAACACTTCTGCGCATCCCAACAGAAGGAATGGTGCTGGAGCCTTCTATCAGCTCGCCTTCATGCAGGCCAGGAAAGGGTCAAAATCATACTCGCGGGTGTGATTATTCGTGGCGCAATGCGATCTCTTGCCATCTCGCGCCTCCATCACCCCGGAGCTTTCTCCAGCCGCTCTGCCAGCCCCAGGTCCTGGCGTGGATTTCCCACCATGTGTGCGGGGATCACGATGCGATCAAACTCTTCCGCGCTGATCGCGCCACTCTTGAGGGCCACGTCACGTAACGTGGTACCCTCATCCTGGGCCTGGTGCGCGATGGCCGCAGCTTTATCGTAGCCAATCACCGGACTCAGCGCGGTGACCAGCATCAGCGATTCATTGACATACTGGCCAATCTTCCGTGTATCGAGTGTGATCCCCTCAATCCCATACAGACGCAGTTTCTCGCAGGCATCCCCCAGGATACGCGCGGCATGCAACACATTGGTAATAATAATAGGCCGCATGGCGTTGAGTTCAAAATTGCCCTGGGAGCCGGCAAACGCCACCGCGTTGTCCTCCCCAATGACCTGGATACAGACCATGACCGTGGCTTCTTCCTGGGTTGGGTTGACCTTGCCTGGCATGATCGATGAACCTGGTTCGTTGGCTGGCAGGTTCAATTCATGCAGCCCACAGCGCGGACCAGACCCCAGCCAACGCAGGTCGTTGGCGATCTTCATCAGCGCGACGGCCAGGGCACGCAGTGCCGCGCTCGCATTGACCATGGCATCCAGCGACCCCTGGGCCGCGAACTTATTGGGGGCCGTAACGAACGTATGTCCCGTCAGCCGGCTGATCTCCGCCGCGATCTTCGAACCGAAATCGGGCAGCGTGTTCAGTCCAGTGCCCACGGCTGTCCCGCCCGCCGCGAGTTGAGAAAGCCCATTCATCGAGTCCTTGACACGGGCAAGGGCGTCGTTGAGCTGGCTGACGTAGCCGGACCACTCCTGCCCCACGGTCAGCGGAGTAGCATCCTCCAGGTGGGTGCGCCCGATTTTGACCACATCCACCCAGGCCACCGCCTTCTCCCACATGGCACTGATCAGCGCTTCCATATGGGGCATGAGATGATTCGTCAATTCCAGCACCGTAGCAATATGCATCGCGGTTGGGAAGGTGTCATTGGACGACTGTGACATGTTGACATGATCATTGGGATGAATCGGACTTTTGCTTCCCAGTTGCCCACCGGCGAGTTGGATCGCGCGGTTGGAGATGACCTCGTTGACGTTCATGTTCGATTGGGTGCCTGACCCTGTCTGCCAGACATAGAGGGGGAACTCGCTGTCCAATTTGCCCGCGATGACTTCATCGACCACGCGGCAAATGAGATCTGCCTTGTCCTGGGGCAGTTTCCCGGCCTGTGCATTGACGATGGCCGCTGCTTTCTTCACGTACCCATAGGCGTGATAGACCGCCTTGGGCATATGGTCATCCCCGATGGAAAAGTGGATCAGCGAGCGCTGGGTTTGCGCTCCCCAATAATGCTCTGCCGGCACTTCGATTGTGCCCATCGAATCGGATTCCAGGCGCGTGCCCGTCGCTCCGGTTCCGATGGGCAGATCGCGCAAGGGCTTGTGCTGAGACTGGATGGTCATACGCCAGCCTCCTGCCTGAGCACCAGCTGCGGATAATCGGGCTGCCACATGGCATTCTGCACCTGCTGGATGACGTTGGTCAGGGGCACGCGCGTCAATTCCTCCAGCGCCGCCTTTTTCGCGACCTCGACGGCCACCGTGGCCGAGACTGCGCGCAGATTCTCCACGTGTGGGAGCAGGGAGGCTCCCGGCTGGGTGGCATCAACCTGGTTGGCGACCGCCCTGGCTGCGGCATCGAACATCCCATCACTGATCTTGCGCGCCTGGACGACGATTGCTCCCAGCCCCAGACCGGGATAGAGCAAGGCATTGTTCGCCTGCCCGATCACATACGTGATCCCTTTGTAGGTCACCGGATGCGAGGGAATACCGGTTGCGACCAGTGCGCGCCCATCCGTCCAGGTGATGAGATCGCTGGCCTTCGCCTCCATCAGGTGCGTCGGATTGGAGAGGGGGAAGATGATCGGGCGCTCGGTATGCGCTGCCATGTCCTTGACGATGGCCTCGTTGAACGTCCCTGGCGCAGTCGAGGTGCCGATCAACATGGTTGGATGCACACGAGCCACGACTTCGGCCAGGCTAATCCCGCCTTGAGGCATGTCATGATTCCAACCTTGCACCTCGGCGGCGGGGCGCGCATAGGGCACCTGGAAATCACGCAGCGCCTCTCCCATGTTGTCGAGCAACAAGCCCTGGATATCGACGCACCAGAAGTGCCGGGTCGCTTCTTCTTTGGAGAGACCGGCCAGCATCATCGCGGCGCGGATCTGGTCTGCATTGCCGATGCCCGCGGTCCCAGAACCAAAGATGACCACGCGTTGATTCCGGATATCGGCGTGCAGGATGCGCAGGGCGGTGTAGATGGCTGCCAGCGTGATCGCGCCAGTGCCCTGCATATCATCATTAAAGGTGCAGATCTGGTCGCGATACTTCTCCAGGATGCGTCGTCCGTTGCCGGGTCCAAAATCCTCCCAGTGCAGCAACGCATGGGGAAACAGCTTCGTGGCGGCTTTGACATAGGCGTCGATGAAGGCGTCGTAGCGCTCTCCGCGCACCCTGGCGTGGCGATTGCCCAGGTAGAGGGGATCATTGAGCAGGCTTTCCCGGTTGGTTCCCATATCCAGCATGACGGGGATCACGCGGGTCGGATCAATACCCGCCGCCGCCGTGTAGACAGCGAGCTTGCCCACCGAGATGGCGACGCCGCCCACGCCCCAGTCGCCAATGCCCAGGATCTCCTCCGCGTCAGTGGCGACCAGCAGGTCGATCTCTTCTGATCCTGCTCCAACATTGCGCAGCGCGGTTTCAATCTCTTCGGGATGATCAATCGAGAGATACACGCCGCGGGGACGCCGGTACTCGTGGCTATATGCTTCAATGGCGCGGGCAATCGTGGGATCATAGACCACTGAGAGCATTTCATACAGATGCTCGGAAAGCAGGCGGTAGAACAGCACTTCGTTGGTATCCTGTAAAGCATTGAGGAAGAGGTGCTTTCTGAGATCATCTTCGATCTCCTCGTACTGCGCGTAGCAACGCTTCACTTGCTCTTCCAGCGGCGTGACCGCCGATGGCATAAGCCCCACCAGCCCCAACTGTTGGCGTTCTTCGCGGGTAAAAGCGGTGCCACGATTGAGCATAGGATCAGTGAGCAGGTCAGCGCCGGTGACCAGGGCTTCGAGCCGCTGGCTTCCAGGCTGGCTGGGAAGCAGATGATAGTTTCGTTTCATCGGTTGTTCCTCTCCGGCGTTCTTCTTGTACAACACCATAGATCGAGCACAAGAGCACAGAGATCCTTCTTGCAAACAAGTATGCTCCTTTGCCATTGAGGATTGAAAGAAAACAAATGTCAAGCTGATGGAACGCTCCCCTCCAGCAAGCTGCTACGTATACAACTGCCCTGGCCACATCTTGCAGTCCCCGGCGGGCGTGTGTTCCTTATGCGCCTGCTGCGTAAGAAGTTCAACTACTTCCCGCCCTTTTTGCTGCTTCTCCGCTATTTTGCGGCTGGTGGCACGTTCAGTAGCGCTCCCCCTCAGAGGCCAGCAGGGTTTATGCGTTCTCGTCAAAAGCATGGGTGCAGGGGATGGCGAGTCCCCTGCCGGAGCACGAGGTGTCCTCGGAAAAACCGCTTTTTTTGTGAGCGAGCCGCCGCAGGCGGCGAGAAAGATCTTGCAACAGCCCTGCCAGAGGCCAGCGCCAGGTCTTGACAGTATGTTGTATATACACTATAATGGAGACTAGGCAGTATGTTGTATATACACTATAATGGAGACCAGGATGATGAGCACTGAGAATGAGACAGCCGAGGCCAGCGTGGTTGGTGAGATCACTCGCCATTGCCTGCTCACACGCACGCGCCGCATCTCGCGCATCATCACCAACATGTATGATCAGGCCCTTCGGCCTTATGGCGTCAATGCTCCGCAGTTCTCATTACTCGTGCTCATTGCGAAGCTTGGAGGAGCCAGTCGCGCAGAGATCGGACGTGCCAACTACCAGGAGCGCTCGACCCTGACACGCAATCTCGCGCTTCTCCTGACAGAGGGGTGGGTCGAGGAAATGGTTTCTGATCAGGGCGGTCGAAGCCGTCCATTGGTCCTCTCGCAGGCCGGCAGAGCATTACTGGTTTCGGCAGCGCCTGCGTGGCGAGCAGCGCAGGTGAAAGCCAAACAGGTGCTCGGCGAGGAAGGCGTGACTGCCATTGTCGGTGTAGCCGACAACATCCCGCTTGACGAACTCGTGGAGTAAGCGGTCCAGAGCATTGCAGAGGGAACCTGCAGCGTCACAAATGTTGTATATACAATATACAGTGGAATGTATTTTGTATAGAGAGCATAAAATGCCATGAATGTTGTATATACAACCGTGAATTCCATCACATCAACCTGAAAGGATGAGAGAATGAGTGCTATCGTGAAAGCCGCCGCCGTGCAGATTAGCCCCGTGCTGTACAGCCGGCAGGGGACCGTCGAGAAGGTCGTGAAGAAGATTCGTGATCTGGGCAAACAGGGCGTCCAGTTCGCGACCTTCCCCGAGACGGTCATTCCCTATTACCCCTATTTCTCCTTCGTGCAGTCACCGTACGACATGTTGTTGGGGAAGGAGCATCAGCGTCTGCTTGAAGAGTCGGTCACGGTCCCGTCTGCCGAGACCCATGCGATTGGCGAGGCTGCGAAGGAGGCGCGCATGGTCGTCTCGATCGGCGTCAATGAGCGCGACGGCGGCTCCATCTACAATACGCAGCTGCTCTTCGACGCGGACGGGACGCTGATCCAGCGTCGCCGCAAGCTTACGCCAACCTATAATGAGCGGATAATCTGGGGCCAGGGTGACGGCTCGGGCTTGCGCGCCGTTGAGAGCGCCGTTGGGCGTATCGGACAGCTTGCCTGCTGGGAGCACTTCCTGCCGCTCGCGCGTTACGCGCTCATTGCCGATGGCGAGCAGATCCACTCGGCGATGTATCCTGGATCGTTCGCCGGCTCGCGGTTCGCGGAGAAGATGGAAGTGAGCATCCGCCAGCACGCCCTTGAATCCGCGTGCTTTGTCGTCAACGCGACGGCGTGGCTCGATGCCGATCAGCAGGCAAGACTCATGAAGGATACAGGGTGTGCTCTCGAGCCGATTTCCGGCGGCTGCTTCACCACCATTGTGAACCCGGAAGGCCAGATTATCGGCGAGCCGCTCACAGCTGGGGAAGGCGAAGTGCTTGCCGACCTTGACTTCGCTTTCATCGACTACCGCAAGAGACTCATGGACGCCCGCGGTCACTACAGCCGCCCCGAACTGCTCAGCCTGCTGATCGATCGAACGCCCGCGTCGCCCGTCCATGAGCGCAGCGCGCACCCGAAGGCTGAGACGTTGCGTGCGGCTGTCGACGAGGAGCGGACCATCGAGGTTCTGTAATCCCGCCGTTCGTCCGAACCCATCCCTGCCGCGCCGGCTAAAGCCGGGGTCGGGGATCCATCAGGCACGCGGTAAACGCCGAATATCCATCAAGATGGTGTCCTGTCCGGTGGCGAGCAGACCCGAGCACACGCCGAACTCCGAGTGCCTCCTCCCTGTTGAAATACAATGACAAAGAAAGAAAACGATGAAATCTACACTTGACAGCCCGATTCTTGTGACTCCTTCGGACCTCTAGCCCATCTCTTTTCAAAAAGGGCTTTTTTTACCCATCGCTGTAACGTTGATAGTTACAGCCAGTGACAGAGAAGAAAGGCATTCGTTCGCGATGCTGTTCAAGATACAAACACGAAAGGGTTGCTGTGAACACACCATTTAATCCGCGTATTCTCTTCCTTGCGATTGCGACTTTTGCGGTAGGAACTGATGCCTATGTGATTGCAGGCATCCTCCCTGAAATTGCTCAGGATCTGCGTGTGCCGGTTAACCTGGCAGGGCTGATGGTGACCCTTTTTGCCCTGGCCTACGCGGTGGGATCGCCGCTTCTGGCCGTTCTCACCGCGCGTGTTGCTCGCCGCAGGTTACTTCTTGCAGTGCTTTTGGGACTGTGTGTCGCCAATATGCTGTCAGCGTTGGCTCCTTCCTTCGGGTGGATGTTGATCACCAGGGTGCTGGCTGCCGGATGTGCAGCCCTGTGCTCGCCTACCGCTCTGGCAATCGCGGCGACGCTGGCTCCTGCGCAACAGCGAGGAAAAGCCCTGGCTTCCGTCAATTTCGGTTTGACCGTGGCAACCGTGCTGGGTGTTCCCCTGGGAACCGTGCTTGGCGGTCACTTCGGCTGGGTCTGGACTTTTGGCTTCGTGGCCGCTCTAGCGGGGGTAGCCGCGCTCGCTCTTACCTTCAGCCTGCCTGCCGTTCCCACTCCCCCGGTGGCGAGTTTACGAGCCCGCTTTTCCCCTCTTGGGCACAAGCGTATGCTTCTCGGGCTCGCTCTCACCTTCTTCTGGGCTGTGGGCGCTTTTACTGTCTATACCTATATTACGCCGTTCTTGCGCGAAAATGTCCATGTGAACGATGTCAGTGGTCTTTTGCTCATCTATGGTCTGGCAAGCATGGTTGGGAACGGTCTGGGAGGGTATGGGGCTGATCGCTGGGGAGCTTTTCGTTCCATCCTGGCCAGCCTGATTCTGCTTGCCGTGGTCTTGCTGACTCTTCCTCTCACGACGCATTTCCTTGCCAGTGCTCTCATTGCGCTGATAGTGTGGGGAATTGCAGGCTGGTCGCTCTATCCGGCCCAACAACATCGTTTGCTTGCTCTCGCGCCAGAACATGCGAGTGTCATTCTGGCACTGAACGGATCGGTCCTCTACCTGGGTATTGCGGCGGGATCGGCTCTCGGCGGTCTTGTTCTCGCGTACGCTCCGATTGCAACGTTGGGTCTTGCAGGGGGAATTGCCGAGCTCCTGGCACTGGGAACCCTCCTTCTCAGTACCACGCGCCTGTTCACGCCACATGTTCCCAAACACAAACCTGAGCAAGAAGCGCCAGTTCCCAGCAAAGATCCCGTCATGATGGAACCTTTGTATCCTGATTGTCTGAAAAAGTGAAGGCACTTGAGGGCTTTGCGGGAGAGCCACCTTTTCCGTGGCGAGGTTTCAGGCTTTTTTCTTTTGGCGCGGAGATCTGGGCCTGCTCTACGGCTTGCAGCACCAGATCTCCGACTAGCGGCAGGCTCACCCCAGTGGTGAAACGAAAGCGCTTGCGTTTCACCACTGGGG
>DASVMX010000063.1:0-7758 GCA_036384215.1 Ktedonobacteraceae bacterium
CTGCCAGGAAAGAAGGACGTTTGGCAGGCCGCGTCGCGGCGTCTTTTCACAGGGAGCCGAATTCGGCGAGATAGGCACAGAAAAATGAGGGATGACCAAAGAGGAGTTCAGTAGGAATAATGACTCTATAGGCTATCCAGGGCTTTCCAACTCTGGCATACTGGGGAGGAATATGTCTGTAGACCTCTTGAAGAAAAATAAGTGCGAGGTGTTTTGATTGGATATTCAATTCACGAGCGAACAGGTGCTGGCGTTAGCGCCGGACTCCAGTTCCGCGGCTGCCGGAAAAAAACTGGGCAGCGCGAAACAGTGGAAGAGCCTGGGTCGCAGCGCGGATGCGCTATGGGGAGAGTGCCAGGGCAGCGCGCTCTACCAGGTGAAAGTGGAACTCGCCTCCCTTGCTTCTCATTGTAGCTGTCCGAGCCGCAAACTTCCCTGTAAACATTGCCTGGGCCTGCTCTTGCTGGCTGCGACGAATCAGGCAGCTGTCTCAGTTGGCGAGCCACCCGAGTGGGTGGCGGACTGGCTGGCCAAACGTCAGGCCAGCAGCACGCGCAAGCAGGAGAAGGCCGCGAAAGCTGCAGAATCCGCTGACCAGGCGCCATCGGCGCAGCAGTTGAAGAACGCTGAGAAACGCCTGACGAGCGTGAAGAAAGGGCTGGATGGCCTGGATCTCTGGCTCAATGACCTGATTCGCCAGGGTCTGGCCAGCGTGCAGACACAGCCCGCTTCTTTCTGGGAGCACCAGGCTGCACGCTTGCGCGATGCCCAGGCGGGCGCACTGGATACGCGTGTGCGCCGCTTCGCCGCGATCCCCAATGCGACGCCGGACTGGCCTGAACTTTTGTTGGCCGAACTGGGCAAGCTCGCGCTGCTCACCCACGCTTTTCACCAGGAGGAGCAGTTGCAGCCGGGAATGCGTGAGGAGGTGCGCCAGTTGCTTGGTTGGACTCTGAACCAGGAGGAAGTCAATGCGCGTGGTGAGACGGTGCGTGATGACTGGTTGGTGGTAGGCCAGGTGATTGAGGATGCCGAACGCGGTAAGACGCAGCGCACATGGCTCAGCGGTCTGAATAGTGGGCGTGTTGCCCTGGTTTTGCAGTTTTCCTTCGCGGGCCAGCCTTTTGGCGAACAGTTTGTGCTGGGCTCGCACCAGGAGGTGGACCTGGCCTACTGGCCCGGCGCGTATCCCCAGCGGGCACAGGTGCGCGCTCGTGTGGGCGAACTCGCGCCCTTTCAGGGGGAATGGCCTGGCGTGGCTGCCATCGATGAATTTCTCGACGGTGTGGCCGACGCGCTGGGAAGTCAGCCCTGGCTGGAGCGTTTTCTGGCGCAGTTGCGCGGGGTGACTCCTGTGTGCAGCGCGGGCGGCGCGAGCTGGTCTGTCAGGGATAGCGCGGGACGCGCGCTGCGGCTGACTGGCAGCGATCACTGGCAGCTCCTGGCACTTTCCGGTGGGCGTCCCGTTGACCTGGTTGGCGAGTGGAGCGGCGGCTCCCTCCTGCCTCTGGGGGCGCTGGTCGAGGGCCAGTATATACCGTTTGGGAGGGAAAATTGAGAGATCCAATTGTAGCAATCGCCCTGGCTGGCACGTCGCGCCAGGAGCGCGTGAAACTTGTCACAGGAACGCCGGTAGATGCTCTGCTGGCGGAACTGCCAGAGGACGAGGTCGAGCGCGCTTTCCTGCTGGGCGCGGGCGCGTGGGCGGTCTATCGCCAGGCGGGCACCCAGGCTCAGGAGTCCACCGAGATACACGAGCCTGCCGCTACCGAAACCCTGCGCGAGTGCTCTCCCGGAGCGGCCCTGCTCATCTCGCGCCTGCTGAATGGCGAGCAGGCCAATCTTCTGCCCGAGGCTCTGGAGCGCATGAGCCAGTATAAGCTGCGTCTACCTTTTCGCCTCCTGCCGCTGGCCTTGAATACTACTGGCAAAGAGACGCGCGCGGCCCTCTTTCCGTTGTTGGGCGAGCGCGGGCGCTGGCTCAGTCAGTTTAACAGTTCCTGGAAGTGGGTTAACAACCATCTCGCGCTCGACGAAGACGGTCTACCTGAAGATGCCGAGACTATCTGGCAGGAGGGCACGCTCGGCCAGCGCATCGCGATTTTGCGCCGCCAGCGAGCAGCCGATCCGGCCAGGGCTCTGGCATGGTTGGAAGGCGTCTGGAAGCAGGAGAAAGCAGAGGCCCGCGGCGACCTGCTGGAGACGCTTGAAGTTGGGCTGAATAGCACCGACGAGCCTTTTCTGGAAAATGCCCTGGACGACCGCGCCAACGGCGTACGCGCTACGGCGGCGCTCTTACTGGCGCATTTGCCCAATTCCACGCTCAACCAGCGCATGCGTGAGCGCGGACAGCACATGCTTCAGATGATTAACGGACGCGTCAGGATCGAGCAGCCGGGCGAATTTGAGAAAGCATGGCTACGCGACGGCATGACGGAGAAGCCGCCCAGAACTATCTCCCAGCGTTCCTGGTGGTTATTTCAAATCCTGACCACCATAGAGCCGACTTTCTGGGAAAGCCATCTGCACGCGTCACCGGCTGAATTGCTAGAACTGCTGCCATCCGATTATGCCTGGAAAATGCCAATTATCGAAGGCTGGTCGAAGGCGGCCATCACTTTCGGGACACAAAGCTGGCTGGAGCCGCTCTGGTCCTGGTGGTATAAGAACTACGAAGAGGCCCAGAAGCAGCACGCGCTGCTCGAATATGACTACCGCGAGCAACTGTTAAAAGCGCTTCCTGGGCCTATGGCCGAGCGACTTTTGCTGGATTTGCTCAAAAAGGAGACCGACGACCTGCCTGTGTACTGGCCGGAACTGTTGTCAGAACTGCCCAAACCGTGGAGTGTTGAACTTGCCCGGCTCTACCTGCATCTCTTCCGCGAGCACGCCACCGTTGAGAGGATCAAGGACGAGAACTTTAATCCATACGGGGATCACTGGTTTAACGATCTCTCATCCATTGCCCTGGCCCTGCCTCCTGCCTGTTTCGCCGAAGCCCTGCGACCTCTGGAGTTTCCTGAGAACACAACGAGCACGACAAGATGGCAGATCCAATATGCTGAGAATCAATTCAAAGCTTTTACCGAAATCGTTCATATGCGTCAAAAAATTCAAGAGGAGATAATCTGAAATGACCATCACTGAGAATAACCATAATGGCACCAATGCTTCTGAACTCAACGCCGTCCTGCGCCAGCACGCCGAGGAGCAGTACGCCGAGGAACTGGAAGAACTCAAGAAGATCGACGACCGCCAGCGTCCCCCTAACTGGGTGCTCTCGCCATGGGCTGTGCGCACCTATGTCCTCGGCGGCACGCTCTCCAACGGCTTCGAGATTACGCCCAAATATATTGGCAACGCCCGCCTCGTCGAAATCGCCGTGGCCACGCTGGCGACTGATCGCGCGCTGCTGCTGTACGGTGTACCTGGTACCGCGAAGAGCTGGCTTTCTGAGCACCTCTCCGCTGGCATTGCGGGCGACTCGACGCTGCTGATTCAGGGGACGGCGGGCACGGATGAGAGCGCTATTCGCTATGGTTGGAACTACGCGCGCCTCCTGGTTGAAGGGCCGACGACAGCGGCGCTGGTGGTCAGTCCGATGATGAACGCGATGCAGAACGGGAAGCTGGCGCGTATCGAGGAGTTGACGCGTATTCCTTCGGAAGTGCAGGATACTTTGATTACTATTCTCTCTGAGAAGACACTGCCGGTGCCTGAGCTGAATACCGAGGTGCAGGCGCGCAAAGGTTTCAACGTGATTGCCACCGCCAATAACCGTGATAAGGGCGTGAACGAGCTTTCCAGCGCGCTGCTGCGCCGCTTTAACACGGTAATTCTGCCGGTACCGGACAGCATGGACGAGGAGATCTCGATTGTTGAGCGGCGTGTGACGAGCCTGGGCCAGGCACTGGAACTGCCTGCTGAAAAACCGGCGCTGGAGGAGATTCGCCGCGTGGTGACGGTTTTCCGCGAACTGCGCAACGGGGTGACAAGCGATGGCAAGACCAAGGTCAAGTCGCCCAGCGGTACGCTGTCGACCGCCGAGGCGATTTCGGTGATTGGCAATGGCCTGGCGATGGCGGGTTACTATGGCGATGGTTCGTTGAAGGCCGGCGATCTGGCCGCGGGCCTGATCGGGGCGATTGTCAAAGATCCTGTGCAGGACCGTGTGGTCTGGCTGGAGTATCTACAAACGGTGGTCAAGGACCGCGATGGCTGGAAAGACCTGTATCGCGCGTGTCAGGAGGTACTCTAACATTGAGCATTTCCGTCTTTGGCATTCGCCATCACGGGCCGGGGTGCGCGCGTAGTTTACGCGCTGCCCTGGAGCAGTGGGAACCAGACATTGTGCTGGTTGAAGGCCCGCCAGACGCACAGGAGGTGCTCCCGCTGCTCACCTCGCCGGAGATGAAGCCGCCGGTGGCTCTGTTGATCTACTCGCCCGAAAACCCGGCGCGCTCGGTCTACTATCCTTTCGCGACCTTTTCGCCCGAGTGGCAGGCGCTGAGTTATGCACTGGGGCGCGGCACCCCTGCGCGTTTTATGGATCTGCCCCAGGCGCTGCAACTGGGTCAACTGGAAGAAGCCGAAAAGGCGCCCGTGCCCGCGCTGGACGCCGAACCCCCTAAAGCCGGGCCGTCCACTCACGCGGGCATGGTGAGCGAGGCCGCGCTGGAAGTGGAGGAAGAAAACCCGCAGGAGCGCGACGAGGAGCCACTTGACCTGCTGGCGCGCGCGGCTGGCTACAGCGATTACGAGCTGTGGTGGGAGCGCCAGATTGAGCAGCGGCGCGACCTGAGCAATCTCTTCGAAGGTATTCTGGAGGCCATGAGCGCGCTTCGCAGCGATACCACGCCAAAAAATGAGCACGAGGCCCGGCGCGAGGCGCACATGCGCCAGACCATTCGCACGGCCCAGCGCGAGGGTTTCCAGCGCATCGCGGTTGTCTGCGGGGCATGGCACTCGCCGGTCCTGACCGAAGCCGCGCTGAAAAGCCACAAAGAGAAGAGCGACGCAGCTCTGTTGAGCAAACTCAAGCGTATCAAGGTCGAGGCCACCTGGATTCCCTGGACCAGCTCGCGTCTGGCGTATCGCAGCGGTTATGGCGCTGGCGTGACCTCGCCCGGCTGGTACGAACACATCTGGACCGCGCCCGACCGGGCGATGATTCGCTGGATCACGCAGGCCGCGCAGCTCATGCGCGCCGAGGGGCTGGACGCTTCGTCGGCCAGCGTCATCGAAACTGTGCGCCTGGCCGATGCCCTGGCCGCCATGCGCGACCTGCCTGCGCCGGGTCTGGCGGAACTGCGCGAGGCCATTCAGACCGTGCTCTGTCACGGCAATGCCGAGCCAATGACCCTGATTCGCCAGCGCCTGGAGATCGGCGACCAGTTCGGCGAAGTTCCCACCGGCACGCCCGTGGTGCCTTTGATGCGTGACCTGGAGAATAAGCAGCGCGCGCTGCGCCTCAAGCCTACCACGGCCATTGAGAAACTGGACCTGGACCTGCGCAAAGAGAACGACCGCGCGCGTAGTAAGCTCTTCCACCAGTTGCGCCTGTTAAATATCGAGTGGGCGAAGCCGCAGCGCGGGACGAGCCGCCAGATGGGCACTTTCCATGAGCTGTGGCAGACCCAGTGGCAGGTGGAGTTTGTGGTCAAGCTGATCGAGGCCAACATCTGGGGCAATACCACCGAGCGCGCGGCCAGCGGCTACGCGCGTCACCTGGCCGACGAGGCGGAGAACCTGCCTCAGTTGACCGAACTGCTCAATCGCGCGGTCCTGGCCGAATTGCCTGAGGCGCTGGAGCATCTGCTGGCCGCCGTGCAGACCAAAGCCGCCGTGGCCTCGGATGTGCGCCAGATGATGGATGCCCTGCCGCCGCTGGTGCAGGTCGCGCGCGAGGGCGATGTGCGCGAGACAAAGAGCGAGCACCTCCTGCCGGTCATCGATGGTCTGTTTGAGCGTGTCGTCATCGGTCTGCCCGGCGCCTGCGCCTCGCTGGATGACGATGCCGCGGCCTCGCTGGTCCAGAGCATTGACCGCGCGGATTTCAGCCTGGAGAAGCTTGATCGCCGCGAGCTGTACGCCGAGTGGCAGCGCGTGCTGGATGTCCTGGCCGGGCGCGAGGGCATTCACGGCCTGGTGCGTGGACGCTGCTGCCGTATTCTCTTCGACAAACATAAAATCGACGGCCAGGAACTGCAGCGGCTCGCTGGCCTGGCGCTTTCCTCAGCTGTGCCCTACGCGCAGGCCGCGGCCTGGATCGAGGGCGTGCTGCATGGCAGCGGCCAGCTCATGCTGGCGCAGGATGGCCTGTGGAAAGCGCTCGACCAGTGGCTGAGTGGTCTCCAGCCTGACAGCTTTGTGGAACTGCTCCCGCTTTTGCGCCGCGCCTTCTCAGGTTTTAGTGGACCCGAGCGGCGCATGATGGGCGAAAAGGCCCGCCATATCCACAGAGCGCCCGGCACCACGAGCGTGGGGGCCGCGGACCTGGAGATCAACCACGAGCGGGCCAGCAAAGTTCTGCCCGTATTGGCGCAACTTCTTGGAGTGAAAAGCAATGGCAATTAACGAAAAAGAGCGCCTGCGCCGCTGGCGTCTGGTGCTGGGCAAGGACGCCAACGAGAGCATGTGCGGCGGCGCTGGCGCGGGCGGCGAGGACGCGAGCGAACTGAGCGGGCTGGGCGGCGACGACCTGGGCATGGACAACGTGCTGGAAGCGCTCTACAACAGCGAGCGCAACGCCGGCCTGGGAGCTTCCTCGCCCAATGTCGCGCGCTGGCTCGGCGACATTCGCACCTACTTTCCGGCCTCCAGTGTGCAGGTCATGCAGAAGGACGCCCTGGAGCGGCTTAATCTGACGCAGATGCTCTTGCAGCCGGAACTGCTGGAGACTATCGAGGCAGATGTACATCTCGTGGCTAACCTGATGTCGCTCAGCCGCGTCATCCCGGAAAACACCAAAGAGACCGCGCGTGCCGTCGTGCGCAAGGTCGTGGAGGAGCTGGAGCGTAAACTGACCAATCCCATGCTCCAGGCTGTGCGTGGCAGTCTCAATCGCGCTGTGCGCAACTATCGCCCGCGGCCCAACGAGATCGACTGGGACCGCACCATTCGCGCCAATCTCAAAAATTACCTGCCGGAGAAGCGCACGATCATCGCGGAAAGACTTGTCGGGCACGGCCACAAGCGTTCCTCGCTGCGCGATATCGTGCTCTGCGTGGACCAGAGCGGCTCCATGGGCTCATCCGTCGTCTATTCGGGCATCTTCGGAGCCGTCCTGGCCACCATCAAGGCTGTCAGCACGCGCATGGTCGTCTTTGATACCGCGGTCGTCGAGTTGACCGAAGACTTGCAGGATCCGGTCGACCTGCTTTTCGGCGTGCGCCTGGGCGGCGGCACCGACATCAACCGTGCGCTGGGCTACTGCCAGCAGATCATCACGCGGCCCACGCAGACCATCCTCGTACTGATTACCGACCTTTACGAAGGAGGCGACCGAGCGCACATGCTGCGCCGGGCCGCGGAACTGGTCAGCAGCGGCGTGCAGGTCGTCTGCCTGCTCGCGCTCAACGACAAGGGAGCGCCCATCTACGACCAGCACAACGCGCAAGTCCTGGCCGGTCTGGGCGTGCCCTCATTTGCCTGCACTCCCGACCTCTTCCCGGATCTGATGGCCGCCGCCATTCAGAAACAGGACCTGGCCACCTGGGCAGCTCGCAACGAAATCGTTACCGCGGCCAAAGTATAAAT
>DASVMX010000064.1:0-13810 GCA_036384215.1 Ktedonobacteraceae bacterium
TACCCCGCTCCTTTCTTTATTTTTGATGGGTGGGGTCTGGCTGACAAAGGAATATGCTTGACATCCCTAAAACCAAAAAGATAAGCTAAAAGCCTGAGTAGATTGTTTTTACATTGTTGTAAAAGGAGAACTTTCTATGCCTCTTGACCCTCAAACCCGCGAATACCTTGATCAGATGGCGGCGCTCAACATGCCACCGCTTTCCGCGCTACAGCCCGAAGTCATGCGCCAGTTGATAGCTGCGCAGGTCGCGAGTGAGCCGCCTGGCGAGCCAGTTGCGCGCGTGGAGGATCGTACTATTCCAGGACCGGCGGGCGAGATTCCGGTCAGGATCTACACGCCGGAGGGCGAGGGTCCTTTCCCCCTGCTGGTCTACTTTCACGGTGGTGGTTGGGTTATTTGCGACCTGGATACGCACGACAGTGGTTGTCGCAGCCTGTGCAATGGAGCTGGCTGCGTGGTTGTTTCGGTTGACTATCGACTCGCGCCTGAACACAAGTTCCCGGCGGCGGTCGAAGACTGCTATGCCGCCACGAGCTGGGTGGCCGAGCACGCGGCTGAAATCGACGGGGACGCGGCCCACCTCGCGGTTGGCGGCGATAGCGCTGGCGGCAATTTGACGGCGGTTGTGGCCCAACTGGCCCGCGATCAACATGGCCCGCGCTTGTTTCTCCAACTCCTGATCTATCCCGCTACCAACTTTACCGCCCAGACGCCCTCCAAAAAAGAGAACGCCGAAGGCTACTTTCTGACCGTGGAGGATATGGACTGGTTTGAAGGCCACTATTTGAACAGCCAGGAAGATCGGCTCAATCCCCTGGCCTCGCCCCTGCTGGCCAGCGATTTGAGCAATCTGCCGCCCGCGCTGATCCTGACCGCGGAATACGATCCTCTGCGCGACGAAGGCGAACAATATGGCCAGCGTTTACAGGAGGCGGGGGTACCCGTCACCATGCGCCGCTATGATGGCCTGATTCATGGATTTTTTAACTCAGCCCTGATCATTGACGCGGCGCGCCGTGCCGTCGAAGAGACCTCGCGGGCGTTGCGCGCCGCTTTTGCTGGCGGCTAACAGGCTGGACCCGTTTATGCGCTGCTCCTGCTAAATATGCAGGAGCAGCGCGATAAAGAAGACGATGGTCAAAAGCGCGTGGATTGTATGCACAATCCTGGGCATGCGTTGTTTACACAGGGACATGATCCACAGCCAGGCGCCAAGCAGGGCCATCAGAGCCAGGGTGCCAAGCGCGATGAAGCCAGTGATCTCCTCATACAGGCTGATGCGCGTGAGAACAGGCATGAAAAAGACCATGTGCGCGAGCGAGCCAGCCGCGACGATCCAGCCGAAAAATACGTGATGTTTGCGCAGGAAGATCAGTATGTTTTTTGAGAACTGTTTGAGCCATTGGCTGGCGCTCTGTTTGACGCGCAGAAACCACTGACGCGTTATCCACTGACTGGCTGCATAGACCGCTATAAAAAAAGCGATGGCGCCAATTGGATTGCCGATGATCCTGAAGCGAGAAGGAAACAGGCCAGGTTGTAAAACCGCCAGGCACGCGGCCAGGCTGAGCGTAATCAGGAAGCCGCCGATCAGCCAGGTGACCCAGTTCACAGAGACGCGCAACGCACGTAGAAGACCATAGCCGGTAAGCAAAAAAAAGACATCGAAAGCGCTCAATATCAAGAATAGGACTGCTTTGGCAAAGATGGGATCGATAAGCCGCATGGCTTGCTCCTTAACAGAACAGGAATTTTGGTAACCATTCAGGTTTTTCTCTATAGTAGCAGGTTCGAGATGAGAAGTTCATGAAAAGGAGACGAGTGGGCTAATGGCTGGAGATCAGCCGGGTGTAGACCACCAGGCGGAGTTTTGTCTGATGCTGGTTGGGAATCCAGTCGCCAGCGCAGGTGATCAGGTTGAGGTAGATGCCACTGCTATCGCCAAAAATTTGCTGGAGAGGTGCGTTCTGCGGTTCGTAATATTCCACGTCGGTGACCTGGAAGCGCAGGGTTGCGCCGTTGCTTACGTGTACTTTGACCATATCGCCCGCGCGGAGCTGGCGCAGGAGCCAGAAGACAGCGGGGGAGCCGCCGGGGCGGTCGAGATGCCCGTCGATAACCGCGCTGCCCTGTGTCCCTGGCAGAGGACCATCGGCGTACCAGCCGGTATCCTCCCAGGGGTTACGCGTGGGGGTTGCCAGGTCACCGTTGCGGTCGATGCCCACCGCTTCGATTGGCGCGTTTACCTGGATGGCCGGGATCAGCAGCCGGTCGGGATGGATTGAACTGGCTGGCGCCGCGGAAGCGGTAGAGGCTGGCCCGGTTGGCGTGATCGTTGGATTGGAAACTGCCAGCCGGGCTGTGTCTGTGGGCGAACAGGCGAGCAGGCCCAGGCAGAGGGTCAGCAGCAGGGTATAAAACGCGCTCTGGCGTGCTGTTGTACTTTGCCTGGACATGCTCAATCCCTCGTTTTTCTACCAGCGCGAGCTCAGCAAGCGCCGTGTGAACAAAGTTCCACCTATGGCCATCAGCGTAAGGGCGACGAGCAGCCAGGGCGTGCTCCACTGGCCATTCGAGGGCAGCGGCGCAGGGTCACTGCCGGTATCGGGCATGCCCGGAGTTGCCGCTACCTGGGCTGAAACCAGCCTGGCGCCGGGAGTACCGTTGAACATACCAACCGCGAAGATGCTTGTGACCGTATTGGCTTTCAGCGTGGCGTTGAGTGAGAGCGATTTGTTTTTCGCCGTTGAAGCCATCGAGAAGGAACTGGCGCCGGTATCCATTGTAAGGTAACTACTGGCCTGTTGATAGTTGACGCCAGCCAGGGATTCGTTGCCATCATGTAACGTCATCCAGCCGCCATTGGGCGCAAGCTGGTACACGCGCAATCTGGCGGTGCCTGACGCGGCCTTGTTATCATCCTTAAAGACAAGTAAATTGAGGTTGGTAGGAGCTGTGCCGATGGCCGCGATAGTGTATACGCCACCCGGCTGAACGTTGAGCGTTTCTGTCAGCGCGGCGGCACCAACGCCTTTCCCCACCAGGGCGATCTGCACTTTATGTGGCCCTGGCGGCACCGCTGCATAACTGGTCACCGCACCAAAGGCGAAACTGGTGAGAAAGGGATTACCATCGACGAAAACATCTGCCGTTCCCACGAACGGCGAAGAGTGGATGATGCGTACAAAAGCCTGGTTGGTTGTAGATGCTCGCGCGCTGATTACTGGCAGGAGCAAAAAGCCAGTCAGCGCGCAAAAGCCTGATAACAGGAGGGCCAGACCGCCCCAGGAGAGCCGCGATTGTTTCGTTTCCATTCACCTATCCTCCGTTCAAAAACACATACGCTCGTCAATATACATTTTCCATGATACGAAAGTGAAACCAGATGAGAAAATTCGGGACAGAGTAGTATAAAACTGGACACATATGTTAACATTTGTAGTAACAAATGTTAACACCTCCTTTATTAGATACGTTTGATAGAGTGATAAGTAACGATGTATTATATGTCTGATTGAGCGTGCTACAGTTGAAAGCGAAAAGAAAAGCTGAGCAACGGAGTGTACGATTATGGAAGAAGAACAGGCGGCGCTATCTGCAGGGACGTTGATACGCGGGCGCTATCTGGTGAAAAATGTGCTGGGCGCGGGCAGCACAGGTGCGGTGTACCTGGTCAAAGATCAGAAAGGCCAGGAGGGCTGGCCCTCTCTGCTGGCCCTCAAGGAGATCAGTGGACTGGCACAGCAGACGCGTTACAATTTTGTTATTGACGGGACGCGCCTGCTCCAACTCAGTCATCCGGCCCTGCCGCGGATTCAGGCGTTGTTTAATGATGAGAAGCGCGGCTGTGTCTACCTGGTTATGGAATATATCGAGGGGGAGAGGCTGGTGGATGTGCAGTGGAGTCATCTGAGCAGGTCAGAACTGCGCGCCTGGTGTGAGCCGTTTATGGCCGCGCTGAGCTATCTGCATCGCCAGGAGCAGCCGCTTTTTCATGGCGATCTCAAACCAGCCAACCTGGTGCGCACCACCTCTGGCAGAGTCGTATTGCTCGACCTGGGCTATGTTCCGCGTGCGGGTGTGGGGCGCAAGTCTGATTGTTATCGCGCGCCCGAGCAGTTTTCTGGTCTGCTGGATGAGCGTTCGGATGTCTATGGATGCGGCGCGCTTTTGTACACGCTGTTGAGCGGCGAGGAGCCAGCGGACGCGCTGACCCGGCGGACGCGCGTGGGGAAGAAGAAAACCGATCCGCTCGTACTTGCGAGTAATATCTCCGCTGATGTGCCGCGCGAACAGGCAAAGGTGCTACAGCGCGCGCTCGCTCTGGACCCGGCGGAGCGTTTCAACTCTATCCGGGAATTTTGGGAGGTTCTGCGCCCGCTCTTTGCTGAGCCTGAGCAGGAGCAGCTCCTTTCTCCTGAGCACATCCCGGCCAGGTCAGCCACGCCAGATGACGCGGTTCCGACCATTCCGGCGTCAGGTTGGGGAAAAAGGGCCAGCGGCCAGTCCCGTGTCCCCGTGAGTCGCGTCTCAGGCCTCCGTGCGCCGAACTCGCGTGCCTCCCATCGCTGGTTATTGCCTACCGTCGCCGGAGCAGTCGCGCTCACGCTCTTATTGTTGAGCGCGGCCACCTGGGCGCTGGGCGCGGTGTCTCATAACCATAGCTCCGCGTCACCGACAGGCACAGTAGCCTCGGGAAGCTCCGTTGCTCAAAGACCTCCATTGGCGAGCGCCACACCTGCCTATCCTCGCGTCACAGGCACATTTCGAGGAATGTTTACCCCTATCAATGCCTTACCTGTGGCGGCGAGGCTTGTGATCGACCAGCAATCCGGGGCGCGCTTTAGCGGAACCTTCTTCTCTACTTTGTTCAGCGGTAAAGCTTCTGGCGTCGTCGATCCTGGGGGCGGCCTGAACTGGACGCTCCTGGATGCCAGGAACAACGCCATGCTCTACTTTTCTGGCGGCCTCAATGGTATTGGAGCCACCCAGATAAATACCCCGGACAATATGGCCGGTTCGTTCTATAAATGCAGTCCTCAGCCTGGCCCCAGGTGTAACCAGCCGGATGGCACTGAAACAGGCGGCTTCTGGTCGCTGAGTTTTGTGCCCGCAACGTAGCCAGCCTGGGAAACCTCCGTATAAAACCTGATCCATTGGACAGAGCCGCGTTTGAACAGAGATGTTAGAGTGTTGCTGACAAACATGTAAACATTTATCAAACCGCCCCGTAAAACCCTCGGCTTTAGCCGTAGGGAGAGAAGGGGCGTTCCTTGAGTCTCAAAAACACCGTTTTGAAACTCTTTCTACCGAACACCACCTATTTGCGTCTCCCTACAAATTACACAGAAGGCACGTGTTCCAGCGCCCGTATATATCGATCAGCGGACCGCAACACAGCCTGGTGTGCATCGTACGTCACTACGCGTTCCCACCAGGCACCGTACAGGCGCTCGAACTGGAGCGGCTCAACCCGGTCCCGTATGCGCTGCACTTCTGAGGCAGGCAGCGGGATCAAATTGGGATAGCTGTACATAAAGCTCACCCAACGCCGATCAGAAACGACCTGGATAATATCGCCCGACAACAGCACACCCCGGCCTTCCGCGCCCTGCTGCCAGTGCAGCACCGTGCCACCCGCAAAATGCCCGCCGAGCCGGTGCAGCGTTATACCCGTGCGTAGTGGCAGCGTCTCGCCTGACCAGAAGTGAATACGCTCGCTGGGCCGCATCACCCACTGCCGATCTGCCTCGTGGAGATAGATGGGGGCATCAAATCGTTCTGACCATTCCACCATGGTTGAGTAATAATGAGGGTGAGAGATAGCAATAGCCGTGATACCACCTAAGCGCTTAACCTCCGCCACGGTCTCATCATCGATCAGGCTCATACAGTCCCACAGCACATTGCCCTCTGGGTGCCGCACCAGCAGTGCCCGCTCGCCAATAGCAAACGTGGGCGTTGTGCCAATTCCGGTCAAACCCGCCTCCTGCTCACGAAAGGTATTGCGAAAGCCATCCGCCTGCAACTGCGCCAGTGTTATCCATGTCTGTCCCTCATACCCCACATACTGGCGCTGATCGTCACAGATCGGGCAATTCCGTGGCGGCTGTTCGCTTTCCGCGAACTGCGTGCCACAGGTCCGGCAAATCCACTGTTCCATTAAACTCTTTCCTTTCCCTCCTGGGTACGTGTTCTGTGTTCACTATACCCCATGGACAAGATGGGGTGCCATGTCGGGGTGGTCAGGTTGTTCCTGGCCTTTTGTACAGATGGGTGGGGCGAATGCTCACGCCTTGCTCTCTTGCTGTTCTGGTTCTTGTGGTTTTGGCTTCCACATTGCTGTTGTGGCTTTTGCAGGGTCGTGAGTGACGGTTTTTGAAATCTGATCCCGCTACCCGCTGCGGGGGTGCAGCGTATACGGGATCGAGTCGAGCCGCTTCAGTTTGAGCGCCTGTATGGAGCCTGGTTTGAGCGCATTATCACCTTCGATGCTCACGAGGCCGTCATGCGCTCAGCCGACCGCTATATTCAGGCGCTTCAACGTATCTCGGACTAGATCGAGGCCGCGACCGAGGATTGGCGGCGCAGGACCCAGACAGTGAACGCGATCAGAACCAGCGTGGTACCCAGGAGCATGCTCATGTCAAGCAGATGACCGCCGAGCGTGCCCTGGTTCTGCATGGCATTGTAGACGCCATCGGCGATATAGTACGTCGGCAAGATTTTGATGATCTGGGCGATTGGACTGCTGCCAAGCAAGGTTCCTAACAGGCCGGTGAAGAGGCCTGGCAGGATATAGATGAATGAAAGCATCCCATTAATCGCCCCGGCTGTACTGGCTGTCTGGAAAATCCCTCCTAAGAGCAGACCTATGGACAGGCTCAGCGCCGAGCCAAGCAGGATATAGAGCAGCAGCAGGGGCACCTGGCCGGTGAAGCCGCCTTCGATGGCTACGGCGACAACCGAGAGTAGAAGCTGGTAGACCAGCCCGACCAGCAGTTTGCCCAGGATCACATCGGTGAAGGAGGCTGGTGTGACCATCAACATGCGCATGGTCTTTTTCTCTTTCTCTTCGATCAATAGGCCAGGCACGATTGAGGTACCGATCATAAAGGACATCAGCAAGACGACCGCGCCATACAACGTGCTTAGCAGATCGCCGACGTTGGTGATGGATGGCGGATTAATAAAAGAAGTGCTGAGCAGCAGCGGCGGCTGCGGGCTGGCGACCTGGCGCGCATAATTGATAATCGCGGTTTGAATCAGGATGCGATTCTGAATCGAGAGATTACTGCCGTTGATGTACAGGCTCACCTGTGGATGGCTGCCGGACTGGAGCGCGCTCTCAAAATTAGCGGGCACGATCAGGCCCACGTCATAGGACGAGTCCCTGTGTGATCCATCGGGACCAAAGGCCGCGCTGACCTCATCGGGCGAAGCCGCGGTTGTAATGTGTACCTGGTCAAAGGCTTTGCTGACGACCTGGACCACCGGCGATTGGCCAGGATTATAGACCAGCATATTGGTGGCATGCCCGCCAACTAGCTTGCTGATGAGCAGAAAGAGCAGCGCGAGTATAATAGGCATGAGCAGAACCATGAGGGTGGTTTTGTTCAAAAGAACATCAATGGCGTCCTTGCGGGCAATCGCCAGGATGCTACGTGGATGCATGATCAGACTCCTTTATGCTCAGGCCGGGCGCACACCGGCGATTTCGATAAACACTTCTTCTAAGGTGGCTTCCTGCGAATGAATGGCCTGAACTTTGCTCTGAGCGAACAACTGCGCCAGGCGCGCCTGGTCCTCGGGGCTGTCCATGCGCAGGGTGAGTTCGCTCAGTGGACCGCCGCCTGGGCGCTCACCAATGGTTACCAGCAGAGAGCGTTGGCCGTGGGCGAGCTTGAGATTGCGCGGGGTGTCATTGGCGACAATGGTTCCCTGGTTAATAAAAGCCACGTGCTGACAGAGCTGGTCGGCCTCTTCGAGCAGATGGGTGGTCAGCAGGATGGTCACGCCTTCGCGGCTGAGCTGCTCGATGGCGCGGCGCACATCGCGAGCCGAGATGGGATCGAGACCGCGGCTCGGCTCGTCCAGAAAGAGCACTGGCGGTTTGTGCAGCAGCGCGCGGGCGATCAGCAGGCGCTGCTTCATGCCGTTGGAGAAGCCGCGCACGGGATTTTTGGCCCGGTCGCGCAGGTTCACCAGGTCGAGCACCTCGTCCACGCGGCTCTCAGGCAGGTTGTAGAGCCAGCAGTTAAAGCGCAGATTGTTGCGCGCAGAGAGCCGTTCATACAGGTTTTGTTCTTCGGGAACCACGCCGATGCGTTCTTTCAACTGCTGGTGTGCGCGCATCACATCGCAGCCGGCCACGGTAGCGTGCCCGCTGTCAGGCTCGATCTGCCCGGTCAGCATGCGAATAGTCGTTGTCTTGCCCGCGCCATTTGGTCCCAGCAGACCGAAGATCTCCCCGCGTTTTACGCTGAAGCTAATGCCCTTCACCGCCTCGTTGCCCTTAAAAGTGCGCCGCAGTTCGACAGCCTCGATCATCAGATCGTTGTGTATCATCAGATCCTTCTCTCTCGTGAATGTATTTCCACATAATTGATGAATGCTCGTGGTTACTTGTCAGTGCCCGTTTCCCGGAGCGCTTGATGCAACTGTATCATGGCCAGAGCGGGCGTGCTACAAAAAATGGCTGAACGGAGAAAAAGCGAGGTCAACAGGAGCAAAAAAGGGGGTCAATGGGCACCTGTTGTGCTGAATGGAGCAATGTGGTGGGTGAATGGAGCTTCTCTCTGGCTCAAAACATGGTAGAATAGCGGGAACTACCAGCCAGAAAAAGGATGAGGGAACGGAAAAATGTTACAGATCAGGCGCCTGGAAAAGATGAGGGAGGGGCGCAGCGTGCTCTCGCTTGATGCCCTGGACATCGAGGCGGGTGAGATCGTCGCGGTGCTGGGTCCAGCGGGAAGTGGCAAGACGCTGCTCATTCGCCTGCTGGCGGGCGTATTGGAGGCCAGTGGAGGAAAGATCGAGCTGGATGGCGAGGCCATTTCGCCAGAGGCGGGCCAGGTTCGCCAGCGCCTGGGGGTGCTTTTCGAGGAAGACCTGTTGTACGAGCGCCTGAGCGTGCGGGGGAATCTGCTCTTTGCCTGCCGCATGTATGGTCTGCCTGCCAGGCGCGTCGAGGAGATCCTGGGTCAACTTGGACTGAGCGACCGGGCTAATAAAGGCGTGAGCAAGCTGGCCCTGGCCGAACAGCGCCGCCTGGCCTTTGCCCGCGCACTGCTCGGCCAGCCGTCGCTTCTGCTGCTCGACCAGCCTGTTCTGCGCACCGACCTGAAGACGCAGGAGATCTTTGCTCTCCTGCTCAAGCAGGCAGCCGCTGAGGGGGCGGCGGTTGTGCTTACCGACGAAGACCTGGCCTGGGCCAGCGCCTGTTGTACACGCGTGATCGAATTGGAAAGCGGGCGTGTGCTCAATGACTATGCCTTTGAGCGAGCCAGCAGTGCTGTCGTCGCCCCAGAACATTTTACCCCCTTTAAAATTACCGCGCGCAAAGAAGACCGCATTCTACTCTACGATCCCGGTGAAATCCTCTACGCCACCAGCCGCGAAAGCAAAACCTACCTGCGCACCGCCAGCGAGGAGGCTGTCACCAACTTCACCCTGCAAGAGCTGGAGAGCCGTCTCACCGGGCGCGGTTTCTTCAAAGCCCATCGCGCCTATCTCGTCAATCTGCAACACATCAAAGCCGTCATCCAGTACACCCGCAACAGCTACATGCTGCAACTCGACGACCAGCAGGAGAGCATGATTCCCTTGAGCAAGCAATCGGAGAAAGAGCTACAGGAATTATTGGGATATTAAAGCCAGCCTTTCTGTTCAGCGATGTGCGCGGCCTCGACGCGGTTGTGGGCGCCGAGTTTCTGGATAGCGAGCGAGAGATAGTTGCGCACCGTGCCGTCGGAGAGGGCGAGCGTGTTGGCGATTTCGGCGATGCTGGCCCCGTGGGCCGCTGCTGCCAGCACCTCGCGTTCGCGTTCGGTGAGCGGATTGTGCCCCTCGCTGAGCGCGGCCATGGCCAATTTAGGATCGACGACGCGCTCGCCGGCCATAGCCCGGCGGATCGCGGTGGCGAGCTGGGCGGATGGCGCGTCTTTGAGCAGGAAGCCTACCACGCCGCTCTCCATGGCCTGGCGCAGATAGCCGGGGCGCCCGAATGTGGTGAGGATGAGCACGCGACATTGCGGGAACTGCGCGTGCAGCCTGGCCGCGGCTGTAATCCCATCACAGCCGGGCATCTCGATATCCAGCAGCGCCACCTCTGGCTGGCTGCTCAGGGCTGCCGCCAGCACTTCGTCGCCGCGCCCGACCTCGGCCACAATCTCCATATCGCCTTCTAATGTAAGCAGGGCCGCGAGTGCTCCACGCACCATCGCCTGGTCTTCGGCGAGCAATATGCGAACCATAATCGTTTCATCCTCTCTTTAGCTGGCCGCGCCAGCGTGTTTGTGGAGCGCCAGGGGCACGGAGACGGCCAGGCGAAAGCCATCTGTCGCGCGTGGACCCGTCTCGCACTCTCCACCAAGGGCCGCGACCCGCTCTTTCAGCCCGCGCAGGCCATTGCCGCCCTTGCCAGGAGCGGAAGACGTATCCGGCTGAGGAGTTCTGACAGGGCCATCGTCGAGCACTTCCACACCGGCGTTGCGCTGGTCGCGAGTCACATGGATGGTGCATTGGCGAGCGTGGCTGTGGCGGATTACATTGGTCACGCCCTCGCGCACAGTCCAGGAGAGCAGTGCTTCGAGTTGTGTTGGCAGCCCCTCTGGAGCGATTTCAGTACCCTGGTAGTGGTAAGCAATTCCTGCCGCGGCGAGAATCTCGCTGGCCGCGTGCAACTCATTGGCAAGCGTTGGCTGGCGATAGTTGCTGACCGCCTCCCGCACTTCTTCCAGGGTTGAGCGCGCCACATTCTCAACATCGCCGATCTCGCCCGCTGCCCGTTCCGGCGCCACATTCAGCAGCTTGCGTGCCAGCTCACTTTTGAGCGCGATCAGCGAGAGATTATGACCCAGCAGATCGTGCAGGTCACGCGCGATACGCAGGCGTTCAGTCATCACCGCCAGGCGCGCGATCTCCTCGCGGGCGACTCGCAGCTCGCGTTCAGTCGCGACCGAGCGCACCAGCAGGATGACCACGACGCCAACAATGGTCACCAGCCCGATGCCTGACGCCGCGTCAGACCCGTCGAGATGGCCGCGCAAGACTCCGAGCGCGATTATCGCGCAAAGCCCGAGCAGTGTGCCTGAGGCCTGCATGACCGGCAGGCGACCGGCGGCATAGGCCGCGGTAAAGATAAACAACGAGCCCCAGACAGGTCCTTCAATGACCACCATGGTAGTACTCAACGTCGCGAGCGCAATCACCGGCAGCCAGGCCGCCAGCAGCGGCCTGTGCTCTACCGGCGCGACATTGGCGAGCAGGCGTTGGGCATTGCGCAGCGTAGCCCACGCGTAGAGGCCAGCAAAGAGCGTCGCGCCCACCAGCCCGCCCAGCAGACGCGGCCACGCTGGCTGAGATTGTAAAAACTGCGCGATGGCGGAAAAAAGAAAAGGCAGCCATACTATCCAGATCAACCACAAAAGATAAGGCGAACGCCCCCTGGTCCTGGTCTGCGCAACCGCGTTCGGCCTCTCTGGCTCACTCATGCGTGTAACCTCCGATGTTTCCCCGCGCAGCTTGTGATTGTACGCAAACTACCATAGCAGCGTCAGGTGTTCAATACCTGCGGACGTAAGAATATGTCCAATTCTACACCGCAGCCGGGCGCTTTATCCAGCATCTACCGCACTCCGAACGCACCAACCCGCCAGCCCCTTTGAACAGCCATGTGAGTATGAGCTCACTTACCTCGTCGCCATGTCCTTAGCGAACTCAGCCTCACATGCTCTGCCGCAAGTATACAGGCGCCAGTCGCAAGACGGTAGTGAGGCCGGTCATACAATGCCCATGACAAATGTAATCCTGGCCCAGATGCATATACAATATACTTCAGTTTTTTACGGCCAGGATCAGCGCGACGGGCAGGATGAAGCCCAGAGCGCCAGCGCGCTCCTGGAAGCCGAGGCGGGTGCTGGTGGCTGGATCGGCGCCGCGGATCAGGTTCTCGATGGTGGCGACTGATTCGGGTGGAGTGCGCATGCGCCGGGTCCAGTCGGGAATGTCGAGGAAGAGACCCCATTCGCGGGCGCTGGAGACGCTCAGGTAGGCGGACTCCAGGTAGGCGCGCCACTCGGAGATGCGGTGATTGCGCACGTGAGAAGGGTCGCGTAGGGACTCGATCTTGTGCAGGGTAGCGTCAGCGGCATCCTCTTCGGGCGAGGTAGAGTCGACCAGCAAGAGTTTTCCCCCTGGTTTGAGCACGCGTGCCCATTCGTTGACGGCTTGCCGCACGTTGGGGAAATGGTGCGGAGCCTGGCGGCAGGCCACGATATCGAAGCTGTCGTCCGCGAAAGGCAGCGCCTGGGCGTCGCCTTCGACATAGCTGATGTTGGTCAGTCCGCGGGCCACGGCCTCCTGCTGAGCGACCTCCAGCATAGGCCGGGTCAGGTCCAGCGCCACCACTTCAGCGGCCTGGAGAGCCAGGGCGAAGGCAGCATGACCGCCGCCAGTCGCCACATCCAGCACGCGCTCGCCGCCGCTGAGGGCCGCGTTCTCCACCAGCCAGGCCAGGTCCTCTCCGCTGGCGTGAACCTTGCTGGTCACATAATCCGCCGCCGCCGCGCCAAAGTTGCGCTGAACCAGGCGCTTTGTCTCCGCCGCCGCTGCGGCCTCCTGAGCCGCCTCGTGCTGGTCGTTCCCGGACATAATCGTTCCTTTCATTCTAGCAAACGCTTTTGCTCATCGAGCTATCTGATCCAGAGTATAAGCGCTGCCATGTGATCTGTCCAATACTTCTTTTGGACCAGAGTGATGCTCTCCTGTTATCAACTCGCCTGGACTTGAGCGCGAGCCTGGGCACGCAGGCCGTCGATGAGCGTATCCAGCGTGGGCCGGGTGACGTAGTGGGCTGGCGTGACGGCCTGACGCTCGGCTTTTTCCAGGATAGATCGGTTATGGTATAATAGAACCGATTTTTGAGGAAAACGTGCAATCGGGAAAGGAGCGTCTCATGGCAGTACACAACAAGAAAGACCGCGACAGAGTCAGCCTGGAAGAGTACTTTGCTATCCTGGAGAAAGACCCTGAGCATCGCTATGAATACCTGGACGGTACCATTTATATGATGACAGGTGGCAGCCCTGACCATTCCATCATTGGCAACAATTTGGGCAGAATACTCGGAAATTTGTTGCAAGGGCGGCGCTGTATCGTCTATAACTCTGATCTCTATGTTCAGCTCGCGGAAAACTGGCGGGTTTGTCCTGATGTCACTGCTAGCTGTGATGTCAGGGACAGAGGGGCCACAGACGCCATTTCCTATCCCACTCTGGTTGTAGAAGTGCTTTCCCCATCAACTGAAGCTCAGGATCGAGGCAAGAAATCGGTTGCGTATCGAGCTAGTCAGACTATTCAGGAATACCTGCTTGTTAGCTCAGACATGGCCATGATTGAACTTTGCTGGCGCGAGAAAAACGGCTTCTGGTCCCTGTACACGCTCAGGTTAGAGGACACAGCGGAGCTGACAAGCCTGAACGTGCGTTTTCCCGTGGCCGAGGTTTTGAAAACACCTCTTTTGTAGACTAAATTCTTTGTGTGAAGAGGCCAGTTGTGGAGAAAAGATTTCCAATCTTTTCTCCAC
>DASVMX010000065.1:0-14309 GCA_036384215.1 Ktedonobacteraceae bacterium
GAGGGCGGCTGCCCTCTGCACACCCGCTTTTTCATTTAAGATAGTTGTGGGGACATCTCACGCCCCGGCAGAGGGCGGCTGCCCTCTGCACACCCGCTTTTTCACTTATCACAGGTACATTGCATCATTGGTCTGCTTCAATACAGCCCAGTTTCCACAGCGCCCAGACAAAGGGGTCGAGGCAGTGGAGCGGCTCCAGGTAGACATATTTGCCTTTGCTATCCGGCGGGCCGCCTGTGGCCGAGACCGCGAAGAAATTCAGATTGGTAAAACGGCTGCTGATTTGCAGCAGCGCGTGTTCGTCGTAGAAGCGCAGGCAGCTCTCGACCTCCTGGTGAATGCGCGCGAACTCTCCCGGGTGGGCTCTGCCATCGTAGATTTTCGGCTGGAAAATCAGGTAATTGTGGTGTTGATGTACCGGGATAGTATATTTGAGCAGATCGGATTTCGAAAGCATAATTGCCGTTGGCACGTCGAGCGTGGCCCCGGACTGGATCTGTTGATACTGCTCGAAGCGGTACATCACATTCGAGAGTACCTCGTGAGCGCTGCGGGATGAGATCGAAGCGGCGTCTGGCTGAAGGTGCGAGGGCAGTTTCTCACGCACCTGGCTGATCGTGACCGGGTCGGCGAGATAGATAATCGCGTCCGCGCGCAGGATGTGCTCGCCGAACTGCACAATCAGGGTCGAGTCCGCGATCTCCTCGCCAGGAATGTCGTAGAACAGCAGATTGACGCCGCGGGTCGTGCCGGTCTGATTATCGTGCATAACCAGTTGATAGGCCAGCGGATCGTGCGGAACAGGCTGGCCCTGAGCATCAAATGTGCCGCGCGCAGTGCCAGGCAGGCGGGCGTTGCGCTCTTGCAGGATAGGAATGTAGTAATCCTCGCGATACTTGCGTTCGGTATCAGGGCTAAGCGCCGTCAGGCGCGTACCGCCGTTGCCGGTCTGCATCAGCAAGCCGCGCTTCAATTGATCTATCAGAACTGCGATAAAGTGCGTCTTACCGGACGAAGTATCGCCGACAATCGCGATATTAAAGACCCTGTCCGTTTCGTGTTCCGGCAGAAGGCGATTGCAAGAGGGACAGGCCCGGCGAGCCATGGCCGTCGTATATTTCTCCCCGTTCAGCTCCGCGACTTTCACACGCGACAGATAATAGCCCAGGCTGCCCCGTTTGGGTGGCGTATAGAGCACCGCGCCGGCATTGTTCAGCGAACTGATTGGCGCGTCACCAGGATGAAATTCCTTGCGACAATAGGGGCAGCGAATTTTAAAGGTCGGACTGACAAGAGGCATATTTCTGTTCTCCCTTTTTATCTACCTGGCCTCCAGGAAATTGAGGCGCCAGAGCAGCCAGAGCAATGGGTCGAGGCAGCGGTGCGGCGCGATACGGGCATAGCGATTATTGCCATCGGGCGCGTTGCCGGTCGCGGAGATGGCGAAGAATTTGACCTGCTCGAAGCGCTTGCTGACCTGGAGCAGCGGGTATTCGCCCTGTTGTTGCAGAATATAGCGCACCTCCTGGTCGACGCGCTCGATGTCCGCGCGATTGGCCTTGCCATCATAGGCGGGCGGATACATCAGCCAGTAGTTTGAGCGTTCGTGAGGTGGAATGATGTATTGCAAGAGATCTGATTTAGAGATCGTGATCGCCGTAGGAATGTCAATGATGCCTCCCGTGGGGATGCGATTGTACTGTTCCAGGCGAAACATGACCGTCGAGAGCGCCTCTTCTGCCTTGCGCCCGGTCACGGCTGTCTGGAGATGTGTGGGAAGCTGCTGCTGGATTCCGGGCATGTCCATAGGGTCCGCGAGATAAATAATACCATCGGCCTTGAGCACGTGCTCGCCGAAGAGCACCAGCAGCGTGTTATCGACAAAATTTTCGCCCGCGATATCGTAGAGCAGCAGATTAATGGTACTGTTAGTATTGGTATCGTCGTGTTGAATGGAGAGCTGGTAGACCAGCGGCTCCGCGCGGATGGCCCGGCCACTCGCGTCGTACCTGCCGCGCGCAGTGGCCGCGACGACCGTGCGATCACGCAGAATTGGCTCCTGGTAGACCGTGCGGTAAGTCTCACTGGTGTAGCGGTTGAGATGCATCAGGCGCACATGGCCATTGCCGCCCTGCATCAGAATGCCGCGTTTGAGCTGTTCAATCAACACCGCGATAAAATGTGTTTTGCCTGAGGACGCGTCGCCGATAATGGCTATGTTGATGTTATCGCACATCTCGATATTTTCAAACAGGGGCTTATGGCAGTCCGGGTTGGGGCACTGGCGCGTGGCCAGTTCCGAGGTAAACTCGGGGCCGGTCAGTTCTTCAATCCAGGTGCGCGAGCGTGTATATTCCAGAGTCTTCGGCGCCGGTGGCTGGCGCAAAACCTTGCCCTGATTGACCGTAGAGACAATCGCGCAGTCGCCGGGATGAAAGGGCCGGAGACAATAAGGGCAGCGAATCTTCGTAAACGGGTTGATGAATGGCATCTAGATTATTCCCTCATCTGTGCTTTAAATACTGCCAGAGACGCTTCTTTTGTAACGGTTCAGGGCTCCTCGCCACCTGCGGTGGCTCGCTCGTTTGGAAGGAATGTTTCTGGTGCGGGCTCAGCCTGCACCAGAAACATTCCTTCCAAACCCTGGCGAAGCGTCTGCTGCGCTGATAAGTTACAGAGCCAGGAAACCTGAATAGTTACTCTTTATTTATAGAGAAGTTCGTGAGAAAAACGATCAGTCCAGTCTATAATTGATGCCTGACTCAACAAATACGGCTTTCATTGTATCATGTCACTAAACAAATGCCTAGAGATTTCTTGCCTGTGACACAGAAGGGCTACGATACGAGCTGGAGGGGCCACTTTGAGGTAGGCTCCAGGCCACGTGAGTAGTACCACTGCTGTTCGCCGGTCAGCTCGGTGACCTCGAAAAGCGCGAAGAAGACCTGCGCGTAGATCTGCGAGGCCGCGCCTGCTGGAAATTGAAAATATGCGTATTGTTCGTAGAAGCCGCGATGAACGCGCAGCAGGGCGCGGCCCGGATCATCTTTACGCGGATGAAGCGGCCAGCGGTCAGGGCGCCAGACAAGTACGGCGAACTGGATCAGCTCATCGTCGGGCCATTCCCAGCGCGCGAACGCCTGCCCGCTCTGGAGATAGACCTCCAGATTGCGCGGCTCGAAGGTTTTGACGAAATGCATACGCGCGATGCTCAGGCGGCTGTCGTTGATGGGAACGCGCGTTTGCAGTTCGATCTCCCTGGCCGTGACCAGTGCGAGGCGATAGGCTTTGCTCTGCAAGGCCAGTTCCAGGCGGCCCATGTTTTTCAGACCGGCGATCTGCTCGCGCTCCCTGGCGGTAAAGTCGTGAAAGCGCTGATCCAGTCCCTCGTCGTAGGCTTCGTAGAGCCTGGACAGGTCTCCCTGGCCATTGTTCATGGACAGCGCGTTTTTGACCGCGTTGTACATCGCGAGGTAGGTGCGCGCGGTCTCCAGCAGGGCGCGCTCCTGCACGCTAATGGCGGCGTGGCCATCCAGTATGGGGCTGTAAGCCTTCACGATATCGTGGGCGTTGCGGCTCTGCATACAGGCCACGCGGAAACGGGTCAGCGCGCTTTTGCGCTGTTGCGCAAGGTCCAGGCGCTGCTGTTGGGACGCGTTGAGCTTTAATAGGGTCTGGAACGAGCCATACTCGATCTCCTGCCAGCAGTTGAGCAGGAACTCGTCGTCGTTGCTCTGGTAGGCGCGCTCAAAATTGGTGGCAAGCTGGACCAGGGCATTCTCGCGCTGGCTCAGGCGTCCCGCGGGCACGGAACTGGCCGCGCTGGTGATCTGGGAGAGATCGTGAGCGGCCAGAGCCTGTTTCAGGGAGATCAGGGCCGCGGCGCGCTGGCGGGCCTCGTTGACGCCCGGCAGGTGAACCTGCGCGGGTCCGTAGCTGGCCAGAGGCTCAACCCAGAGCTGGAGAATGCGCTCGTCGTTGTGATACTGGATCGCGCTTGCCAGTTGGTGCAAGCTCGCTTTTATGGTATGATCGGGATCGAGCAGTTCCAGCGGGAAGCGTACCTGCGCCACGGGCTGTTTGCAGAACTCTATCAGCTTGCGCGCCAGGTCGCGCACCCGCGTATCCCCTGTGTGCAGCAGGTCGTAGAAGATCAGCGATTTGTCTGGTTGAATAAAATCGTCATTGGTAAAGAGCATATTGCCATCCAGCACACCTTTTGTATTGCGTTTCGCGTGTTTGGTCCACAAATCTGGTTGGATCTGGAGAGCCAGGAGCGAAAGGTAGATAGTCAGGGCGGAAAAGTCGTCCATGTGCTCATTGAAAGGCCGGTTGGCCATATCTGGATGCTGGTAGCCCTGCTGGCCGAGGACTGTCTGGGGCATAGACGCGAATTCGGGAACATAGACGCCATCGTAGTCGACCAGCACCAGGCGGCCATTGGTACGCACCATGATATTCAGCGCGGCCAGGTCACCGTGGGCCATGCGCACCGCGCGCATCTTCTCCAGCAGTTCCAGCCATTGCGCGGCCAGCGCGCCCAGCGCCTGGCCGTCGCGCTGCTTGCATAACTCGTCTACTTTATCGAGCAGGGTCGTGCCCTCAACCCACTCCATCACAATCACCGGGCAGGCTCGCTTCTGGGTGGCCTGCACCGAATCCTTGACCAGGATACCTTCTTCGTAGAAGCGTAGCTCGATTGTGATATCGGGGACATACTGGCGAAAAAAGTCGCTCATCAGATCGTAACGTGCCCGGATATCGGGAGCGGTCGCGGAGCGGAAGCAGCGCAGGGCTTTCAACTGCCCGCTGAGGGTACGAAATTTATACACCACCGCGAAGCCGCCCTCACGTCCCCAGGGCTTTTTCATCTCTCCGGCGGTCGTTTTGATGGCATACGTTTCAACCGCGCCCTGTTTCAGATCGGGCTCCTGAATTTTCAGGTTATGACGGGCATATAACATCGCTTCATCGTAGGACAGGCGATCAGGCATGCTCAATCTCTCCCTGTTGTGGTCTTATGGGGGGCTGGCGCAAAAACCACCACGAGAAGAGCCAGCACTCCTGTGGATCTGGCGTCGTTGGCTCGGAGTCTTCCAGGCGTTGATAGTAGAGAATGGTAGCACTACTTTTGCGCTCTCGCAGCCAGGTATCCAGCGTTTGTCCAGGAGGCATGGGCTGGAGGTGCAGGTCCATAGCATAGCGCCGGGCATAGGGCAGGAGCGCGTTGCGCCAGTACTGCTCGCCGAGTGGGAGCAGGGATTTGCGCTCATCTTTTTCCAGCGCAGCCCTGATCTCTTTGAACCACTCGTCCAGCATTTTCTGGATCTCCTTTTCCAGCGCGCGCCAGCTTTTTTCTCCATCTTCGCTGATGGCCTGTTCAATCAATACCTGGTAGAGCAGTTCGTGTAGCACGGACATCGCCAGCCCGTATGGTTCTATCTGACGCTGCCAGTAGGTAATGTGCTGGTTGTGCTGGTGGATCAGGACTTCCGAGCGCTCCCTGGAACGGAGATCCACAAGCCCGCGGATCTGCGCCCTGGCGTGGTAGGGCATGGAGAGATAGAGCGTGAAAAATTGTGCGCTATCAATAATAGTCTGATTTACCTTCGCTATTCCTGGATAGCCGATATTTCCGAACGCGCGCATATGCTCAATCAGAAAGCATTCCCGCGCGTCGAATGTGAAGCGATAGGGTGAGAAAAATAGTTGGTCATAGTGATAGACGCGTTCTGGATTGTTCACCTGCACGGTTTGTTGGTCATCGGAATCTAAGCGGGCAAACTCCTGAGCTGCTGCCAGCACGCGTTGTTCTTCCCTGCTCAGGAAGCTCTGCGGCGCGTGTATCGTCTGGTAGACATTGACGAGCAAGGAGACGCTTTTCCCGTCGTTGCGCAGGACTGCGCGCAGTTGCTCGATGCTTGCGCGCGTGCTCTGAGCTTCGCGCACGCGCTGCTGATCCTCCGCGCTCAGGGAGAAGTGTTTGAGCAGGGCCAGTTTTTCGATTTCGTCATACGCGGCGTAAATCTGAGCGGAGTTATCAGCCTGGAGCGCGTTAATCAGTCGCCGCGCGAGATCGAGCTGGAGTTGCTCGCTGGTATTGAGCTGGAGAGCAAGCTGCCTCTGGAGCGGACTATGCTCAGGGGCCAGAGCCAGCCAGGCCGCGATCTTCTCCTGGGGTGTGCCCTCGTTCAACGCCTGGCGCAGGCGCGCGAGGTCCGGCGCGGCAGGCGCGGGCGAGAACACGCGCGCCGGTTCCGCTTCGTGGCCGCTCAACTGCGGCAGAGACAGATTCACCTGTTCTGGCGCGAAGCTGGATAGGGGAGCCTGCGCGTCAGCGGAGACGGGAAATGGCGGCGGACCAGGCTGCGCGAAGCGGGGCTGCGGGACAAACTGGATCTGTGGGACCGATTGAGCCTGTGAGGGCGGCTGGCGGAGCTGTACGCCCTGGCTGGCGAGCGTTTTGCGCATGGATTCAGCGCATGGTTCGTCGATCAACAGATCGGCGTAACGCCGCCAGACAGGTTCCATTTTTGCCGCGAAATTCGCCGCTTTAATCGCCTCGCGCATGGCCTGGAGAACCTCGCGCATGGCGTCGGCCACCTCGCGGGCGCGGGCGATCTCGTCCGCGGAAGGCAGGGCGAGTCCGCTGTCCTTGAGCATCTGCCCATCACCATAGAGGATGGCGATCAGCTCTTTGTTCTTCTCAGCCAGCGCCCGCTCAAATTCGGCTTTGCGCTCAGCGACAACCTCCGGCAGCGGTCCAGCGGCGTAGCCGAGCGCCGCGGCTACCGCTGTCTGTTCTGGCTGTCCAGAGACCAGCAGGCGGATAATCACCGCGGTGGCGTCGTCATCGACCATCGACTGATTGGCCCTGCAGGCGTCGATCAGCTCGCGCCAGTGCAGGTCCGTCTCAACCTGCGCGACCTCCTGAAAAGCATCCCAGGCGGAGTTTTCCTGGTTCGCCGCGCCCCCGCCGATGATCCAGCGTGCTACCGCGTCGCTGGCCAGGATGATCGTGTCGCCGGGTGCCAGTTCGAGCGCAAGTCTCTTCGCGTAGAGCGTTTTGCGATTGAGATTTTTGAGCAGCGCGGGCACACAATAGGGCGCGCGGTCAAAATCCGTGGGATGTTGCAGCGGGAAGGCCGTGATTGTTTGCCGGGTCGCGTGGCCGATGATCACGCAGCTATCGCCAATCGCCAGCAGCTCGGCGCTCGCGGATTGCTCATCGGCGCTCAGGAAACGCAGCGCTGCCAGGGTAGCGTACGCGCCCTGCTCAACCGCTTTCTGGCGCGCGTTCCAGTTGAGCCTGTCCGCCTGGGGAGCCAGCTCGCGATAGCGTTTCTGCGCCTGGCGAATCCACCATTCCATTTCAAAGGCATCCAGGCTGACGAGGGGCGCGCGAGTGAAGTGTTCGACGAGAATCTCGGCCCAGATATTAGAGAACAGCGTTGTACCGGCGCCATCGGAGACGCAAAAAAGCCCGCGCCGCGGATCGGCGCGCGATGCGTCCTCGCAGGTGGTGAGATCAGCGCGTTCAGACTTCCAGTAGCGTAGATTGGTGACGTGAGCGAACATCAACATCGCCCCTTCTGTACAAAAGCGCGGCACATACGACGGGTGCCCTGGCGAGCACAACGGCAAACTGGCCGCTGGCAGGCCGCGGCGCGGCAAGCGCGGGCCATCGCATCTGCGTGCGCGAACAAGTGTGTGGCTATATCTGACTAACGGTTCGGATCAAGCGGCAGCGTTGCCGGCGCGCTGACAAAGTTGAACATCAGGCGGATAGACGACGCGTCTCCATTGAAGATCATGCCGCGGGCTCCCGAAGGCACCGTCGTGCCGAGCAGTGATTCGAGCAGCGCACGGCTGCTTTCCGGGATCACGCTGGACATGCTGAAGAGGTGCCTGGCGTAAGGATCATTGGGCAGCTCCACCTCGCTGGAGGGATAGAGCACGGGCGCGGCCTTCACGCCAGTGACATGGACATTGAACAGCAGCGTGTTACCATCTGTCGTGGTGATCTGTGCAAGCTGCTGGGCCAGGTTCATGGGATCGCCATCGGTGGACATGCCGTCGGTGAGATTGATAATCACCGGCGGGTAGTTATTGGGGTGATTGATGGCCCACTGAGAGGCCATGTCGTAAGCGCGCCTGAAGGCCGCGCACATGGGCGTGCCGCCGCCGTGCCGGGCTTTAATCCAGATCGGAAAGGGCACCTCGACCTCGTAAAAATTACCCGTGTCGTCGATCTCCTTGCGTTTACGCAACTCGATATCGAGCGGATTCATCTGCAATTCCGCCAGGGTAGCGAAAGGCTGGCCGGCCAGCCTGCCGTTGAACGCGGAAGTCACCGCCGTGCCCTCGTAGCCCAGCGCGCAGATATCCGCGCGCTGCTTCACCTCGGAAGTAGAATCGGCGAGCACATCTGTATTGATAGTAATTAATTCATTCAGGAAGCTATTAAAAATAGTTGCCACCATATCACATTTGCGCCGCCCGCCGCCCACCTGTTCTATCGCGAACTGATCGGCCATCGAGCCTGATTGATCGATCAGGAAGATCATGCAGCCAGGGGTAGCGCTATTCCAACGCCGGGAATATTCGTTTGTCATAGTAGCTCCTTTAGTTTTATTCTGAGTATATTTACGCGAAAAATATGCATGAACGGCATTTCGTCTCTCATCTGCGGCGCAGGGTCAGATACAGGTGTAGAGCCAGTGAAGTGCCGAAGAACAGAAAGGCGAGCACATCGGGTCCGGGCAAAAACGAACCGGATGCCAGGACTCCGATGGAGACGCCAATCAACCCCCAGTAGACGGCAAGCGCGACTGACAGAAAACTGTTGAGCCAGCTGTTGTTTGAATGATAGAAAAGCGTAATCGCGCTCAACTCGAATAGAGTGGAGAAGATGAAGGCCCACCAGCCGGTATCATGTTCGATAACCGCGCGCCCGATCCAGACGCCGATCAGGACCGCGCCGAGCAAATTGAGAAAGGCGCCAGGGAGCAGGAACGGCAGGCGGCGGCGGCGCGCGGCCACCGATGGTTGTTTCAGAGCGTTTTTGATGCTTCTGGACAGACTTTTTTTCTGTGAGAAGCTTGTCGAATACTGGCCAGTCGCATTATAGGGCGGCAGCGGTCCCGGTCCCATTGGCACGCTGTTGCCCTGACCGGGAAAGGGGAGCGATCCCGGCAAACCAAAAACGGTCGTGGACGAGGGCGTGCCGGCCATGGGATTGAGAAATGGGCTGCCCACGGGCTCGCCTCCTGGCGAGCCCACCTGAAATGGACCTCCCATGGACACCTGCGCGCCAGGAGGTGGACCAGCCTGAAACGGACTGGCAAGCGGATTCGACGGGGCAAAGTTGTTCGCCGCCTGCGGATTGGCCGGAAAGGGGAAAGGCGCGTTGGCCTGCGGAGGTGTGATCGGGCTGTTAGCAGCCACCGCGGCCAGTGGATCTGGCGCGGGCACCCTGTTGGGTTGCGCGGGCGTGCTGGCAGCCATAGCTCTGCTCGCAGGCGGTGTCAAAGGGAGAATTCCGTCTGGTGCCGCTGCCTGATTAACGGTTCCCGGCGAAGCAGGCCCCAGGCCCTGCGGCATCCCCCGGTTTGCCTGGGCGGAGAATGGTGCGGGATGGGCACTTGCCTGTGCTGGCAGCGGACTGAGAAAGGGCGGAACTGGACTGGCATAGGGTTGGCCAGGCAGTGGATTGAGAAACGGCGAAATGGAATTGGCATTGGGAGCGGGAGACGCGCCCGCGCCAGGGTCAGGCACAAGAAAAGGATTATCCCTGGGAACCGATGTGGGCGGTTTGACCCTGACAGGCAGATTGAGCGCTTCATCGAGTGCGAGCGCGAAAGCCTCGACGTTGGGAAAACGCTGCTGGGCATTTTTTGCCAGCGCCTGAAAAATCACCACTTCGGCCTGCGGCGGTAGCGTATTGGCACGCGCGGTGAGCGATGGCGGAGGCATTTTGAGATGTTTCTCAATTACCTCTTTCACCGATTGGCCGGTGAAGGGCAGATAGCCAGAAATCCACTCGTAGGCCATCACCGCAAGTGCGTACTGGTCACTGGCGAAGCCGGGCTTGCCGTCCAGTTGTTCTGGCGACATATAGCTCAGCGTGCCCTGCACATCGCCCGTTTTTTCTTGTTCGGTCAGCAGTGTAGCCAGGCCAAAATCGCTCAGCAGCAGCCTGCCCTGAACGTTAATCAGAATATTCTCTGGTTTCACATCCAGGTGCATCACATCCTGCTCGTGTGCGTACTGGAGCGCGTCCGCCATCTGCCTGATATAGTTGAGCATCGTTTTTATGGGCAGGGCCAGGCCGCGCGGATGCTTAACGCGGAGGCTTTTATTTGGAGCGTACTCCATGACAATGTACGGAACAAGTGTTGCAGTCAGCGTAGGATTACTATAGAGATTATAATCATACATCTGGACAATATTCGGGTGATGGAGGGTAGCGACGATGCTGGCTTCTCTTTGAAATTGTTGAGATTTGTTAAGAACCAGTTGTTTGTCTAGAATTTTAATAGCGGCCATCTGCTGAGGAAGTTGCGTATGTTTGCCCAGGTAAACCTCGGCAAATCCCCCGCGCCCCAGAAATTGGATCAACTCATATGATCCAAATATCTCTCCGATGCGACCAGGCATTCTACTCATTTCTCCTAAATGTATTTACTCATGCTGATCTATGGGCCCAATTTACTCTATTAAAAAAACAGAAGAAAGTCAAGATCGATTTTATATCTATCCAACCGAAAAGTGATCTGACAATCGCGATTGTCAGATCGCTTTTCGCTAACGAATGGCGTACAATAGAGTACAAGAAGAGAAGAAGCGATTGCTGGAGAGCAGGGCATCCAGCAGGAAAGGGGTGTTTATTGTATGGTATCGCAGTTGATTACGCTTGAATATCGTGGTGCCTTTGCTTTTGTAACCCTGAACAACCCGGAGAGGCGCAATGCTCTCTCGTTGAAATTCATGCTTGAGTTAACGCAGATCTTGCGCGAGGTTGGAGCGAGTGGCGCGCTGGGGGTGATGCTGGCAGCCAATGGTCCTGTGTTTAGCGCGGGACATGATTTCGCGGACGCGGTGGGCCGGGACCTGGCAGAGATGCGCCGTTTGCTGCGGGTGTGTACAGAGATGATGGACACGCTACAGGAGATGCCGCAGCCAGTGCTGGCGCGTGTGCACGGGCTGGCCACCGCGGCTGGCTGCCAGTTGGTCGCGACCTGTGATCTGGCGGTTGCCTCGACCAGCGCTGGTTTCGCCGTACCTGGCGGCAAGGGCGGCTGGTTTTGTACCACGCCGATGGTCGCGCTCAGCCGGAACATCGGGCGCAAACGCGCGCTGGAGATGCTGCTGACCGGGGACACCATCGACGCCCGAACTGCTTACGAATGGGGGCTGGTGAATCGCGTGGTAGAGCCAGAGCAGTTAGAGGAAGAAGCCCTGCGCCTGCTCAGCGCGGCCACGCGTGGGAGCTGGATCTCCAAGGGCATGGGTAAGCAGGCTTTTTACGCCCAGATCGACCTGCCCCAGCACCAGGCCTATAACCACGCGCTTGAAGTCATGGCCTCCACCTCGCAATTGCCCGACGCGCAGGAAGGGATGCGGGCTTTTATGGAGAAGCGCCGGCCCGCATTTATTCCTCCACGCGTGCACTCTGATTCTATTATAATAGAATAAACGAGTGTCAGAGGCAATAGCGCTCCGCCGGGCGTCACGACACCCGGCGCGAGCGCTATTGCTATCAAAGGACTACCAGCGCGTGTGAACCTCCGGGCGAATCAGCGAGTTGTAGACTGCCTGTACGCGGTTCATAGTAGTGGTGGAAAGAGGAGGCAATTGCGCGGCCTGGACATTCTCCGTGGCCTGAGCCGGCGTTTTCGCGCCTGGGATAGCGGTAGTCACTTCGGGGAACATCAGAATCCAGCGTAGCGCCAGCTGGGCCAGAGTCGTGCCCGCTGGCACGAGAGCGCGCAGTTCCTCCACTGCCTGCAAGCCAGTTGCGTACTCTACGCCAGAAAACGTCTCGCCCTGGTCAAATGCCTCACCGTGGCGATTATAGCTGCGGTGATCGTTTTGCGAAAACGCCGTATCTGCGCGGAGTTTGCCGGTGAGCAGGCCGCTGGCCAGGGGCACACGCGCCAGAATGCCGACCTGGTGAGCGCGAGCTGCTGCGAAAAACTCCTCCGCTGGTTTGAGGCGGAACATATTGAAGATAATCTGTACGCTCTGTACATTGGGGTATGAGATGGCTTTGAGCGCCTCATCTACCCGTTCGACGCTCACTCCGTAGAAGCGGAGTTTACCCTGCTGGACCAGGTCATCGAGAATAGCAAAGACCTCAGGCATTTCATAGACCTCGGAAGGCGGGCAGTGCAATTGGAGCAGGTCCAGCGCCTCGGTTTCCAGATTGCGCAGACTGCGCTCGACAAAGCTGGTCAGATTTTCGCGTGTAAAGCCCGCGGCCACGTGGGGATTGAGACGCCGTCCAGCCTTGGTCGCGACAATAATCTGTTCGCCGCGCTCCTTGCGCACCTGCGCGATCAGGCGTTCCGAATGTCCATCGCCATAGACATCAGCGGTATCAATAAAGTTCACGCCCAGGTCCAGCGCCTGGTGGAGCGCAGCCAGTGAACTCTTATCGTCGGTGCTACCCCAGGCATCGCCGCCAATGCCCCAGGCACCAAATCCAATGGTGGAAATATTCCATCCAGTACGGCCAAGTGTACGATACTCCATGAGAGAAACTCCTCTATATATCTTTTGACAGGCTATCTTGCTATCTCAGTGTATAGCTTTGAGGAATGGAGAAGCAAGTAGAGAGGGCTGATCGGTTCCACCAGCCAATCGGAAGTCGGGAAGCAAGCGTCGGCTTGCTTCCCGGCTTCCGATTGGCTGGTGGAACTGGATTGATCAAGAGCAGAATGGATCGAAATGTGCTATTTCTCCAGCAAGCATACATTGAAACAAGAGTCAGGTAATATCTTGTCAATGTTGTGTAGGGGAGGGGGAGAAGCAAACCGAAGTATTTGTACGTTGGTAGGCCTGTCCTTTTCTGCTCGGGCCGGCAGGGTGTTGCCTTTGCTCCGTCGTAGTTTGTTTGTTTAGCGTAGAAAGAAGGCAACGCTCGATGAGAAAATTACGTTGTGCCAGTATGGCTTTGCTTGTGGCCGTATTCACGGCTGTGGCCCTGTTTACCACAGGAGCGTTCGCGCAGAACGTTCAAACCGATTCCACCAGCAGAACTGTCGTGACCCACACGGCTGTGACTGCCAATGCTCAAGCCGTTCGCCCATTCGGCTTTATGCGCACAAGCGCTTTCCGTGGTGGACGCTTCTTCCGTGGTGGACGTTTCTTCCGTGGTGGACGTTTCTTCCGCGGTGGACGTTCTTTCCGCGGTGGACGCTTCTTCCGTGGTGGACGCTTCTTCCGTGGTGGACGCTTCTTCCGCGGTGGACGCCTCTTCCGCGGTGGACGCTTCTTCCGCGGCTTCCGCAATTTTCGTAGTGAGATCAGCGTCAGCTCGTTTGCGTTTGCCAACGCATGGGGCGCCTGGGCTGGTAGCTGCTGCAGTTGTTGCTGGAGTTGCTTCAACCCCTGCGGTTTCTTTGGTTGGGGGTGGTAGCTACTTGTAGGCTGGCTTATAAGTTGGCAACCTGGAGGCTTATTCCTCCAGGTTGCCATTTTTTTTGGGGCGATAAAATAGCTGTAACTCTTCAGGTCTCCTGGTGGCGTGACTTCTCAGCGCCGTAGGTCGCGAGGAGTCATGAATAGTTGACCCGATGTGCAAGTTTTTACTCCAACCTTCTCGTTTGGAGCGTGGTGCGAACGAGAAGGTTGAAGTAAAAACTTGCATATGGTGTTAGTTATCTGAACTAATCTATTGAAATGGACAATTTCTAAGAAGGTATAGATTAAAACCAGAGTGAAGCGGAGCTACACGAAAAATTCGCGAGAAATAATGAAGACAAGCAAAGTAGCTTGTTCTTCATATCACGTTCCTTACTGAATAATCGGAATGCACCGTTTTTACTTAATAACTTTGGAACTACATGTAGTAGAAAGTGAGTATAACTCATGACAAACATGCGCAAATTTGCTGCTGCGCTGGTCCTCAGCCTGGTATTGTGCCTGGCTATTTTCAGCACGGGAGCCTCTGCTCATCGCTTCTCTGGTTTCCGTCAACACGTTTCGACCAGCGCCGTGGCGGTGGCGAGAAATAACAACTTCGACCACTTTGGTCGCTTCAGTCGCTTCGGTGGCTTCGATGGCTTCTTAGGTGGCTTCTTAGG
>DASVMX010000066.1:0-6656 GCA_036384215.1 Ktedonobacteraceae bacterium
CAGCAGGAAGCTGGCCTTCCTGCTGCCGCCGCAACGGTTGGCAGCCAGCGGAAGGGGCAGACGCGAGGCAAGCTCGTGTCTGCCCGCGAGTTTAGGCGATGCTTGCCATCGGCTTGCTCCCCATCGAGATGGTTCTTTGAAAGGGCTTGGAGCGGCGCCTCAATACGGTTTCAAGAAGGCGAAAATCCGCCCGGTTTGTGCTCAATTGCTGAGCGAGAATTCGCTCGAATTGAGCTTGATCAGCAGAACCGTTGCTCTTCTTTCAACCGGATTGAGCCGCGGCTCCGGTGGACATCCAGACGCCATTCTGTTGGAATCAATGAGTCGCGTCTCCAGTATGTATCGGTTAGCACAAAAAGGACGCGCACACCTGAATAGTTACATTGGGAGAGGATGGTTCTGGCGCGGGCATTGCTCGCGCCAGAACCATCCTCTCCCAATCTGTGCGAAGCGCCGCAGGCGCTGAGTTCTCTTTTAGAAAAAATGCTTTTAGCTGGAAATAATGTGAATTTGAGGGGCAATATGACGTAATAGAAGGGGAGATTCTGCGTGTGTCTCCTGTAATTATTTGCGAGAAATCTGGCACTATTTTTCATTGATAGAGGGCAAAATCAGCATGTCAATTCTCGATAAACCGCTGGCAGCAGGGCCGCGGCGACGCCGGAGGCGCTGGCCTTTTTTTGTTCTACCGCCTGTGATCCTGGGATTGATTATCCTTCTGTGGATTGGACCCGGCACTGACGCCGCTTTTGTTCAGCACTTTTTTACTTCTCCTCAACACTTTACGTATAGCGGGCACAGCGGCTATGTCAGCTCCCTGGCCTGGTCGCGCGACGGCAGGCGGATTGCTTCGGCCAGCGGGGATGGCACAGTGCAGGTCTGGGATGCCAGTTCTGGCGGGCATGTGCTGACTTATCGCGGCCATAAACAGGACGTGACGGCGCTGGCCTGGTCGCCCGATGGCCGCTACCTGGCTTCGGGCGGACTCGACACAACTACTCAGGTCTGGGACGCTTCCACTGGACAGAACCTTTTTACCTACCACGGGCAAACCGATGTGATCTTTAGCCTCTCGTGGTCACCCGATAGTCAGGAACTGGCCTCGGCCAGCGAGGATGGCTCAGTACAGGTCTGGCGGGCGCTGACGGGTCAGTTGCTTTTTGAGACGCAGAATCCACTGACGAAGCGCAACGGCCTCACCTTCCGCCAGGGCTGGAGTTCCGTGGCCTGGTCACCAGATGGCCGCTACCTGGCCGCGGGCAGCGTGGGCAACGCGGAGGTCTTCAACGCGCACAACGGCCAGCTCGTCTCGGACGCGTTCGGTTTCCACAATGGCGAGATCGACTCCCTGGCCTGGTCGCCCAATAGCCACTACCTCGCCACGGGCCAATCCAGCGGTGACATCGATGTCTGGGATGCCGCTACCGCTCAGAATGTTTTCACCTTTAATGGCACTCCCGCTGACGTGTTTAGCGTCGCCTGGTCGCCCGATAGCCAGCGCATTGCCTCTGGCGGCGGCGACGCGCTGGTCTCGGTCTGGGACGCGTTGAGCGGTAAACACCTGTTTGTCTATCGCGGTCACGCCGACGTATATCCTGGCCATTTCGGCTCAAACGCCGCGGTCTACACCATCGCCTGGTCGCCCGATGGCAAACACATCGCCTCCGGCGGCAACGACAACACCGCGCAGGTCTGGCCAGCTCCCGCGGATTAAGCCTGGCAAACCCCTGAAAAAGCATAAAAGATCGATCACATGGATGGTATTCTCTTCCTCAATCGCCTCGACCGCCCCGAAGAAAACAGGACACAACGGAGGCCAGTTCCGTTGTGTCCCTCATACGCAGTAGGGTTTATGCGTTCTCGTCAAAAGCAAGGGGTGCAGGGGACGGCGAATCCCCCTGCCGGAGCACGAGGTGTCCTCGTAAAAACCTCTTTTGAGCGAGCCGCCGCAGGCGGCGAGTTCGGAGAAAGCATAAACCCCGCATACGCAGAGGAGTCTGCTTGCAGATAATTATCAGAGGAGCGTATAATGGCCTTCGGCTGAAAAAGAAGCCAGATTTTGTATGATTGGGGATTGTATAGAGAGATGCCATTGCCAGTAATTCTATCCTATGTCCAGACGCGACCACTGCTGGAGGCGCGCAGGCGAGGGGAGGCTGTGGTTGAGATTTCGCTGGACCTGGGTATGAGCAAGGCCAGCGTGACGCTGGATGTCGAGGGCGTGAGCTTTCCTGGAGGTGAGCGGCTGAGCTGGGCCGGAATTGAGAAGATCAGTCAATCGGAGGTAAACTGCTACGCGCTCGGAAGCGAGGGGGCGCTGCCCATCCAGACCTTCTCCGAGGAGACTAATCGCGTGTGCAGTCTGATGCCGACTCGCAACGCGCCGAGTATGCTGATCGCTGGCTTTGTGATGCATCGCATTAAGAATGTCGATCCCTGGCAAGATACACAGCGCAAGATCGCGGCGATTACGCCGATTCACGGCTCGGTGCTGGATACCGCAACCGGCCTGGGCTATACTGCCATCCTGGCCGCCAGGAGTGCCGGGTCTGTGATGACAATCGAGCTTGATCCAGGCGCGCAGGCCATCGCGCGCCAGAATCCCTGGTCGCAGGAACTCTTTACCAATCCCAGGATCACGCAGCTCATGGGCGACGCTTATGAAGTTGTGCCGACCCTGGCCAGCGAGAGCTTTGACCGCGTGATCCACGACCCCCCGACCTTTAGCCTGGCCGGAGAACTCTATTCCGGTCTCTTTTATCGCGAACTCTACCGCGTACTCAAGCGCGGCGGGCGACTCTTCCACTATATTGGCGATCCCAACAGCAAAGCCAGCGGCGGCGTCACCCGCGGCGCGCTTAAGCGTTTGCAGGAGTCCGGCTTCACGCGCGTGGTACGCCGTCCTGAGGCATATGGAGTTGTGGCGTATAAATAATCACTCGTGATCCGCGAATAGGCATAGTTCGCGCAGACCCCGCGCAATCTCTTCTTCTGCCCCAGCCAGGGAGACGCGCACGTAGTTTTCCGCGACCGAGCCGAAGCCGCTGCCGGGCGCGACGGTGACGTTGCGCTCGCGCAGCAGATCGCGCGCCAGTTCGCGGCCTGTGCGTGGCTGGCCGTCAGGGCGGCGTGCGTTGACCAGAATGTAAAACGCGCCGCGGGGTGTGTAGAAATAACGCCCGTGCTCGCGCAGAATGTCCACAGCCAGGTCACGTCGCCGCTGATAACCGGCGCGCATCTCGTTTACACAGTCCTGCGAACCCGTCAGGGCCGCCGCCGCGGCCTTCTGGACCAGCGTGCTGACGTTGGTGTAGCTGGCATCGATCACGCAGGTGATCGTCTTCAACAACCGCGCGCCCGCGACGACGTAGCCGATGCGCCAGCCAGTCATGGCATATGTCTTGGAGAAGGCGTAGACACAGATCACGCCGCCGCGCTCAAACTCCTCTGGCTCCAGCAGAGCCGCGGGGCTGACATGCTCGCCCTCGAAGATCATTTCATCGTAACACTCGTCGGAGAGCAGATAGAGATCGTGGCGCCGGGCAAAGTTCAGCAACTGCGCCACCACCTGGCGGGGAAAGACCGCGCCGGTAGGATTGGCGGGACTGTTAATGATCAGCATACGCGTGCGCGGCGTCAGCAGGGCTTCCAGCCGCTCCACATCGGGCAGCCACTCGTGGGCCGGATTTAGCGGATAAGGCACGCCCATCGCGCCGCAGGTGGCCAGTTGCATCGTATACTGCGGCCAGTGTGGATCGGGGATCAGCACCTCGTCGCCCGGTCCCACCGTCGCCAGCAGCGTCGACAGAATCGCCCCTGTGCCACCCAGAGTCACCGCCGTATTCTCCGGTCTGACACGATAGCCATTCACGCGCGCAATTTTCTCAGCAATCAATTCTCGCAACCACGGCCAACCAGCCGGGGGACCATATGTGAGTGGCTGCGTCTGTAACATCTCAATCGCCGCCTGACAGATATGCTCAGGCGTGCGAAAGCCCGGCTCACCAATATGCAACCTTAGCGCGGGCGGCAAACTGATGCCCCGCTCCTGTGCCTCCACCTGTGCCTGCTGCGCAATACTGCCCAGATTCGTAATATCATTCAGAGGAAGCGCCGAAATGCGCTCTTTGCCAGTCTTCATCGTTTCAGCCATGACCCCCAGAGAATTTAAGCTTCGCGCCATCCAAACACGGAACACGCATGTATTATTATACCAATACGTAGCCAGGGGAACATAAAGAATGCAGTTCGCCTCGGTGTTATCCGTGAATGGATTGAGTTTCAGATATTCTTCCTCAGAAATCTGCAGGGCTTCATATCGACGTGGCTCTTGCGGTCCTTCTACCAGCAAATGGCTCTACAACCGGGCCAACATCGGCACAACCGTCAGAGTTATCGACTGAAGCCCTTTCCCCAGGAAATACAAACAGAGCAGCCGGATCGGCTGCTCTGTTTGTATTTCCTGGGGAAAGGGCTTACATCATGCCGCCCATGCCACCCATGCCACCCATACCGGCGGGCATGCCACCACCGGCTGCGGCCTCTTCTTCGGGCGAGTCGGTGATCAGGGTGTCGGTGGTCAGGAACATGCTGGCGATGCTGGCTGCGTTTTGCAGCGCGGAGCGCGTGACCTTGGCCGGGTCAATGATACCGGCCTTGAGCATGTCGACGTATGTGCCGTTCAGCGCGTCGAAGCCAATGCCGCGCGCCGAAGTGGCGACCTGGTTGACGACGACCGCGCCGTCTTTGCCAGCGTTGAAGGCGATCTGGCGCAGCGGCTCCTGGAGGGCGCGGCGCAGGATATTCAGGCCAGTCTGCTCATCTCCGGCGGCAACTTTGACGCTGTCCAGCACGGGAATGGCATCGACCAGGGTGACACCACCACCGGGGATGATGCCCTCTTCGATTGCGGCGCGCGTGGCGGAAAGCGCGTCCTCGACGCGGTGCTTCTTCTCTTTCAGTTCCACTTCGGTCGCTGCGCCAACCTTGATCACCCCCACGCCACCAGCCAGTTTGGCCAGGCGCTCCTGGAGTTTCTCGCGGTCGTAGTCGCTGGTGGTATCCTGGATCTGTGCGCGGATCTGGCGCACGCGGGCCTGGATGTCCTCGGTCGAACCGCCACCCTCGACGATGGTGGTGGCATCTTTGGTCGAGGTCACGGTGCGGGCGCGGCCAAGATCTTGCAGGGTGGCAGCTTCGAGTTTCAGGCCAGCCTTCTCGGTGATTACGGTGCCACCGGTCAGGATAGCGATATCCTCCAGCATGGCCTCGCGGCGGTCGCCGAAGCCAGGGGCCTTGACGCCCAGCACGCTGAAGGTGCCGCGCAACCTGTTGACCACCAGGGTCGCCAGCGCCTCGCCGTCGATGTCCTCGGCGATGATTACCAGCTCTTTGCGCCCGGTCTGCACGACCTTCTCCAGCACCGGCAGAATATCGGTGATGGCGCTGATCTTCTTATCAGTGATCAGAATGAAGGGATTTTCCAGCACGGCTTCCATGCGGTCCGTGTTGGTCGTCATGTAGGCCGAGATATAACCGCGATCAAACTGCATACCCTCGGTATACTCGCGCTCGGTCGCCAGGCCGCGGCCCTCTTCGACGGTGATTACGCCGTCTTTGCCGACCTTCTCCATTACCTCGGCGATCAGCGAACCGATCTCGGGGTCCGCGGCGGAGATCGAAGCCACCTGGGCGATCTCTTCCTGCGTCTCGATCTGTTTGCTCTGCGCGGCGATCTCGGCGATCACAGCCTCAACGCCCTTCTCCAGGCCACGGCGCAGGATCATCGGGTTCGCACCGGCGGCCAGGTTCTTCAGACCCTCGGTGATAATTGCCTGAGCCAGCACGGTCGCGGTGGTTGTGCCATCGCCGGCCACGTCGTTGGTCTTGGTGGCAACTTCTTTAATTAATTGCGCGCCCATGTTTTCAAAGGGATCGGGCAGATCGATCTCGCGCGCGATGGTCACGCCGTCATTGGTAATCGTTGGCGCGCCAAACTTCTTATCCAGCACAACATTGCGGCCTTTCGGTCCCAACGTCACTTTTACGGCGCCCGCCAGGGTATCCATGCCCTTCTTCAGGGACTGGCGCGCCTGCTCATCAAATTGTAGTCTCTTAGCCACGAAACAAAACTCCTAACAATCTAGAGTAAAAATGAGAGAGTAGCGGGAAAAGCTACTCAACAATACCCATAATGTCGCTTTCGCGCAGAATCAAATACTCTTGACCGTCGACTTTAATTTCGGTCCCGGCGTATTTGGCGAAAAGCACGCGCTGGCCCGCTTGCAGCTCAGAGGTCACACGCTTGCCGTTGTCCAGCACCTTGCCGGGGCCAACCACAAGCACCTCGCCCTCCTGGGGCTTCTCTTTAGCGGTGTCGGGCAGAACGATGCCACTCTTCGTCGTTGTTTCACTGGACAACGCCTTGACCACGATACGGTCGCCCAGCGGCCTAATCTTTACGCTGACTGTTGTCATACACCTATCTCCAATTTGTTGTTTTTCGCTTCGCGAACAGGAAGGAACCTCGTCCTCTCATTAGCACTCTCAGGTGTAGAGTGCGAACCTCGCTCTATTTTACACCATAGCCGCTCAGGCTGCAAGGGGATTTTCAACGAATTCGAGAAGTTTTGTCCCATAGAGCAGGATGGATGGAT
>DASVMX010000067.1:0-25558 GCA_036384215.1 Ktedonobacteraceae bacterium
TCTTCGGCCCGGTTGTCCAGTTTCCCTTCGTCAAAGAGATCATCGAAGACAACAATAAAGAAAAGCCAGTCGCTGGCGAGAAAAAGGTCGACCAACTCTGCTTTAGGATACGTTCTACAGGCAAGTCCAGGGAGATCAGCCATGTGATAATAGTGGAAGACCGTTTCGTGTCGAGCCAGGCCAAAACGCTGGACCCAGTCTCGTGTATGAGCCTGCACCTCCAGGTAATGCGGACTGATCGCGGATGGAAACGGGCAATAGATTTCAGGAATGACGACCTGTTCGGTTCTGGTTGTTTCTTGCATGATTTCTCCTCAAAGAACGGGAATTTCATAAGTAACGTTGTTTCTCTTTTCAGTATGGTTCTTGAGCCAATCGATAATAATCTTCCTGTTGTACGATTTGCTAATGATTCTGTCGTCTTCAACGATGTGTTGAGCCGATAAGCACCAAAGTGTTTGCACTCCGCGGCACTCACTTATGAATGGTTTGACCACTTTTTCTTCTCCTCTGCTATACTTCAAGAGAAGAGGCAACGTTGGAGAGGAGGTACATCCCCGCAAATGGCTGAGAGAAAACAGTGTGATAGCTCAAAGGACCATCCCTCCTAAAAGTTCTCGCTGAGAAAAACAGAAGAGAGATTTGTTGGTTTTTTCGCGGGTTTCCATCCATCTTTTCGTTCAAATAACTAGCAGGAGTAAATACATGTCTTATTCATCATTCGATACCAGGAGCAATGACTCTGTAGGCAGAGGAAATGGGAGCACGCTGCCAGGTCAAAGCGTTGCTGTCAGCGACTGGCTATCCGATAACGTGACACCCGACAGAGCGCAAATCGTACAGCATTACTCGAAGAAAACCCAGGCTATCCTCTACAAATACGGTCCCGGGCCGCGCGTTCATTATCACCTGGGCATGTTCGATCCAGGAACATCTCTCAATACCTCTGTTGCGCAGCGTGTGCTCAAGCAGCGATTGATTGACTCCCAGGAGGCGGTTCTCAAGTATGCAGCCACATTGTGGGCACGTCAACAGGCGCCCTGGTCGTTGCTTGATATTGGCTGTGGTGTAGGTGGTGGGTCCATTTTTTGGGCCCAGGAGTATGGTGCAACGGTCACGGGCATCACCGTGGTAGCTGAACATATTCCCCTCATGCAAGATTGTGCCCGTCAGGCTGGTGTAAACAATCAGGTGCGGGCCGTTCTCTGCGACATCCACGATTTACAGGAAAAGCGCACGTATGATGCCGCGGTAGCGCTCGAAAGCGCTTGCTATATGGACCGCAAGCGACTCTTTGCCGTAGTAGCTCAGGCTTTGCAACCAGGTGGTTGGTTCGGCCTGATGGATCATTTCTTGTGTCGCCCGGAGTGGACCGAGTTCGTAAACGACTATTACAAAACCCGGCTGGGGACACTCACTGAATACATCGAGGCAGCAGGCGCCGCTGGTTTTGAATTAGAGCAGGACGAGGATATTAATGCTCAGGTAAGCGAGTTCTGGATGCATTCAATGGCATGGACAATGGCGGAACTGGACAATGCACAGTCGCCAATTGCTCGCGACCGGCTCCTGGAATCGGCACTCGCACACGGAAAGATGTTTCGTATCTGGCGTGACCACGCGATTGAGACCCGGCTATTGCTCTTCCGGCTCTGCGACAAGTTCTGTCAAAATTGAGAGAATGTCCTGAGTAGTTCTCCCACACTTTGGCTCTGTTGGCGCATGGCAGATGCAGTAAATTCTTTCTAAGAATATGGCCCCGTCAAGCACGGGTACCAGGGGCATAGGGTTTATGCGTTCTCGTCAAAAGCAGGGGTGCAGGGGACGGCGAGTCCTCTGCCGAAGCACGAGGTGTCCTCGTAAAAACCGCTTTTTTTTGAGCGAGCCGCCGCAGGCGGCGAGTTCGGAGAACGCATAAACCCTGACCAGGGGCAACCCATGCTTGATGGAGCAGATCAGCTACTGCACCGTGATGGTCAAATTCATGCCTGGATGGACACTACAGTACAGGTGAAAGGTCCCAGCCGTTTGAAACGGGCCAATGTTCTGGCTTTGCCCGTTCGTGTTGAACTGGACATTGCTCACGGTAGGGGCTCCAGACTCCTGCTTTGGCTGAGGAGCCCCATTGACCCATTGACCATTCGCAATGATGTGAACGGTGGAGGTGTCGTTTACCAGGGTAACGCTGCTTCCCTTGCTGATGGTGACCGACGGTTGCGTGAAATTGGTTGGCCCCATGTGGACCGTTGCACCAGTGCCTCTAGTTCCACTTCCTCCACAAGCCGCGAGGAAGAGGGTTATCAGGCCCAGGATCAACACAGTCATCAAAAACCTTTTCATAGATGCAGCTTTTCTCCTTCCTGAAAAGCAAAGGCGTGCTCTTCTGCGCTTGTGGCAAAAAACATCATCAGATCTTTCCTGGAGTCAGCCAGCGGATCTCTCGGCTAGAGAACCTGGGAACATCAGTCCTATGAGGCACGCCTCAGCTTTTGGGAATACTATTTTCTTTCTGAGATGCGTGAGAGGCGCGCAAAAAGTGACTCATGTACAGTCGTGGAAGCGCGTGTGTACCATAATCAAGGCTGGTGTACTCGGGTCATGCACCGCCTTTAATACATGCAAGGAAGCAAGAGGAAAAAGGTCGAACCCTGCCCCTGGACGCTGTCTACCCAGAGGCGCCCGCCATGGCGCGTGATGATTTGCCTTACCAGGTAGAGGCCAATGCCCAGGCCGCTGAGCGCCTGATCCAGGTTCTGAGAACGGTAGAAGCGCTCAAAAAGATGAGGAAGGTCTTCCTGCGCAATCCCCACCCCGTGATCGCTGACCCAGCACAACGCATGCGATAGCGGGTACCCCTCCAGGCGCAAACCCACTTCAATCGCTCCGCCCCGCGGACTATATTTGATGGCATTCTTCACCAGATTACTGAACGCCTGCCTGAGACGGAGCGCATCCACCCGCGCGATGCATTTCCCCTCGGTCAGAGCATCATCCAGTGTAAGTGGCATCCGCACGCAGACGTGGTGGGAGTTGATATCAGCCGGCTGATGGTCGCGTATGCACAGAGCAAGGCTGCCCAAACGAATATCCTCAATGCCCGTTTCCTGGTCGGCAATCTACTGGAACCCCTGGATTTTCCTGATGGCACCTTTGACCTGGTGAATGCGCGTTTTCTGGTCAGTGTGCTCCAAAGCGGTCGATGGCCAGGGTTTGTGCGGGAATGTGTGCGCCTGGCGAAGCCAGGTGGCTGGATACGCCTGACCGAATTTGACAATCCAGGACAAACCAATAAAGCAGCCTGTCAGCAGTTTGCCGACTGGACCATCGAGGCATGTCGTCGCGGCGGCTATGGTTTCGCGATGACCCCTGAGGCGCGGTTGATGACCCCCATGTTAGAGCCGCTGCTCCGAGAAGCCGGGTGTCAGAAGATCATGCAACAGGCGCACACCCTGGACTTTTCCTTTGGGAGCGAGCTGTATGCCAGCCAGCGCCAGAATTATCGCGTGGCGTATAAGCAAGCCCAGCCACTTTTTGTGCGTCTGGGCATTGCTCCGCAGCAAGAGATTGAGGCAGCATACGATGAGATGGTGACGCAGATGCAGGCCGACGATTTTCAGGGCACCTGGTCGTTCCTGACGGTGCTCGGGACAAGACCCTGATATGCCCGGCTGCCACTGCAAGCAAGGAAAGTCATCCTGACCCACGGTTGGCCGGGTTAGGATGACTTTCCTTGCTTGCAAATCATGAGAGCAATAACAGAAGCATCGCTCAAGAGCCCTCACTCCGCAAAAAACCTGTACCTGTAAGAAGGTCTTCCCCGTTCTCGATCTAACCGCTTACCAGGCGGAAGGGGACGGAGGGGGAACGACTGGCGGACGATCGTTGCAAGTGATCGTGTTCGGCAGTTCCCACGACGCGAGCCAGGGGCCAGTGGTCCCGCCTCCGGTGTTGCCGCCGAGGTCAGTCACCTTGAACTCTGAGCCAGCCGACGTGAAGTGGAAGGAGCCGCAGTTGTTGATGCCAACGGCCCCGACGTTGCGCGCAACAACGTTTTGGAACGTCGCGTTTCCGGCGGAACGCGCACTCAGCACTGACGTACCCGTTCCGTCGACGTGGATATCCTGGAAATGGACGTTCGAGATGGAATAGAGATCCTTCACCGGGAAGTCGGAAACGAGCAGGATCGCGTTGTACGTACTTTGCAGGAAGTTGTCGCCGATAACTTCGATGTCCGCCGTGAGAGAGCCTTCGAGCGCGTAGAGCCAGATCGCTCCAAGGCCAATCTTCCAATTGAGCTCGAACGAGCCGGCTCGCACGGTCGTGTTATTCGTGAAGCGGAGGTAGCCGGCAAACGGGGTCGAACCAAAGCGCGAGCCCGCGTGGAGTCCGCTGCCCTCGCGCACGGGGTCGGCAACAACATTGTTCGACACGGTGTTGTCACGGCCACCGTAGATGGCGATTGCATTCGCGAGAACCGGGTTCTGCACCGTGTTGTGATCGAACACATTGTTGGCGTCCTCGATTCCGGACTGCCCGTCGACCGCCTGCGACCACAGCGCAAGTCCGTCATCGCCCGTATTGCGGATGAGCGAATTGACAACTCTTGAGTTTGTCACTCCCTGGTGAAAGTTGATGCCGTCCGCGATCTGGTCCATGACGACCGTGTTCTTGATCGTCACGTTGTTCATCGGCCCGTCGAGCCAGATGCCGACTTTCGTGTGCTGGATGTAGAGGCCATCGATTGTCGAGTTGTTCAGCGCCCCGCCGATACCGTTCACCTGATCGGTGTCGATTCGCTCTCGGACGTCGCCCTCGATTGCGAAGTTCGACAGGTGTACATTGTGACTCCCACCGTCGGCTACGTACTTGCCGTAGAAGCCGACGCCCGTGTGCACGGAGCCATCGGGCGCCGGTGAGCTGAGCGTGACCTGATGGCCTTTGACCATCGACCACCAGTTGCCAGCGCCTTCGACAGTGACATTATCGACGATAATATGCCTGCTCACCTGGAATGTGCCGGCTGGGATATAGACCGTCTTACCCGCGGCTTTCGCCACCTGAAGCGCGAGATCGAACGCATGCGCGGAATCGCGTATGCCGCCTGGGTCGGCTCCGAAGTCAGTCACGGAAAGGGAGTTCTCCGGCTGCGGCGCGGGACCGGCGATCTCCTGAAAGTCGACGAGGTCGATGACTGTCCACGCTGCGTTCGAAGTGGCAGGCACGGTCAGGCGGACGACATCTCCCGCCTGGTAGGTATTGTGGAGACGCACGCGCAGATCGTCGTAGAAATGCATCGGCCTGAATGGTTTCGTGATGGCCGGCGCCGGTGTCGTAGCAGCCGGAACGCACGAGCACTCGGTGATCCACCAGTCCGGGTGGAGCAAGTCCGCATTCGGGTCATTCGTGAACGGATACTGGTTGTAGAGCCACGAGTACTTTGAGGTCAGCGTGATCGTCTGCGGATGCGTGTTCTCACGTCCATTGTGGTCCACACTCACACTCAACGGAGCGTCGATGCCGCCGCCGGTCGGGGCGTCTGGGATCGCGTAGCGGATAGTCACCGCGTTCGTCCGCTGCGTGAGTGTAAACGCGACGTACTGGCCAGGCTTGAGCTGCACAGCTTGCCGGCCTGACGCCTCGCTCGACAGCGTGTAAGCCGACGTGTCAAACGGAAGTATCGTCCCGTTCGTCATGGCGTTCTCGGCCTCCTGCTCGACCATACCGAGCTGGGCGCCGCGTCCTGCGACGAGCGACGGGTCAATCGCGGCGACGGTCACGCGCGGAGAAGTCGCGGCTCTGACAGCCGCGCGGGGAAAAGTTACCACCAGACCGACGATGCTCACCAACATAAGCAAGGCAACAAGCCTCGCCAGTCTCTTTTTGCGCCTCGTGCACACAATGTCTTGCATAAAAATATATTCCTTTCTGCTTATTCCATTAAAGGCCTGGAAGTATATCCTGCCGGGTAGTGATCCTCCTTGCATCTAAAAATGTGGGCTTTGCAAAGCCGCTTGCCCTAAAAAGAGCATGTAGTCCTTACGTCATGTCGTGAGTATGTCAGGTAACATGTTTCAACATGAACGCATTCGAAAAATGGACCATGGAAGCCATACGTCTAGAAGGACAGGGAGAAAACGGGCCGTGATATGGGTGAGTTCGCGTAAAATGCTGTCTGTAGCTTAAAGCGTTCCCTGGCTTCTAGCACGCCGCAAAGGCATCAGCTTCATAGCTTGAAAAAGACCTCCTCAAAGATAGTTTCTTCGTCAAACGCCGACAAAAGAAGAAAAGGAGCCAGAGAAAGAGTTATTGCTCAAATGGGGAAAGACATACGAACCACAAACGCGCCCAATACGCAGAACGGCTATCTCCTGGCAGTCTTTCAGCCAAAAAGACAACTTGAATGCTCGCCATTGTTCTGCTCTCACATAGAGAAAAATAAAGGGTAACGTTTACTCTCTCTTTCTTATAGAGAAAAGTAGCATAGAAAAACACCATTGTCAAGAGGGTGGGATTTTTCGGGTGCGACGCACCTTGTTGCAAAGGGGGCTGCTGAGCACACTGGACGCTCCGGTCCGGTGCAGCCGCGCCTCCGGTGTGGACCCGATGGCTAAAATCGAATATCAGGCCAGGATACGTACCATTTTAGATCTCTTTGCAGCCCATCCGGCAAAGCGAACAAGGTTAACGTTTACCTAAAAACGTTTAATATCCCTCAAGGAGAGGCCACCAATCAGGTAGCGTTCATCGTTGAGCTATGTCGATGATTTCCACGATGACCGGGAGATTGATCGCGACATCGGGGAGGCGTTGCCTGGAGAGATAATGCTTCGGACCAGAGCCTTAGAGTTTCTCAAAAGTCATGGTTTTGCGCCTGCGGCGCCTCTGGCGGCGCAGCCGTGTTCGGATACCAGTGAGAAATCCTGGACCAAAGCCTTATGCTTCTTGTGCTTCCGTTTCCGATATGGTATGATTGATGTAAATAGGGGAATCAGTAGCATGTAGAGTGGAACTGGCAACTAGATATGCATAGACCATTGCCAGAAAACGCTGCTTATTCCCCTTTTGTCGTGTGTTTCTGAAACCAGAAACGTCCTCTCCGTCAGCTTCACGCGCGATAGCCCCTGTTATCTCAGAGAAGAGAGGAAAATTCCTCTATTGAAATATTACGCAAAAGCAGGTACAATTCCTTCTAGTGAGAAGCATTACTCGTCAAGCTACTCCACCACTACTAGCCTGATTTCAGGTAAAAAGAAAGAAGATACTGCCCTTCTTTCCTGTACTCGTTACACATGTTTTTTTCCTGAAAAGAGCAAGAAGCTCTTCTGAAGCTCTTCTATTGATTCCCAGCCAATGGGAAGAAAGGATGTTCAATGAGAAGGCTCATTTCCCTTCCCCTCCTCTGTGCGTTGTTGCTCTTTACTTCATTCGGCGTGGCCGCCACGGCTTTTGCCAGCCCGCTGGGGCCCACTGCTTCTAAACATGTGCGCGTCTGTGCCGACACACCAGCCGGTTTTGCTCACTGCATGGCCATTCAGTACGTGGCCGCGGCAGCAGCCGGGGTCAACCCACATGCCAGCAGCCCGCAGGGGTTTAACCCGGCAGATCTGCAAGCGGCCTACAATCTCCCCTCAGCCACGGGAGGCAGCGGGCAAACGGTTGCCATCGTTGATGCGTTTGACGATCCCAATGCCGCATCTGACCTGGCGGTGTATCGGGCACAGTTTGGGTTGCCTGCCTGTACGACCGCCAATGGTTGTTTTCGCAAAGTGAATCAGACGGGCGGGACAAGATTGCCCAGAGCGAACGTCGGCTGGGCCGAGGAGATTTCGCTTGACCTGGATATGGTGAGCGCGGTCTGTCCCAACTGCCATATTCTGCTCGTCGAGGCCAGTTCCTCGTCTTTTACCAACCTGGCCACCGCGGTGAATACGGCGGTCAGCCTGGGGGCCAACACAGTCAGTAACAGTTATGGCGGGGGCGAATTCAGCACGGAAACCAGCCTGGCCTCCAGCTACAGCCACTCCGGCGTGATTATCACCGCCAGTTCTGGTGATAGCGGTTTTGGGGTCCAGGTCCCTGCTGCTTTCAATACGGTTGTCTCGGTCGGTGGCACCTCGCTCACACGCAGTAGCGGAACCCGCGGCTGGACGGAGACCGCCTGGAGTGGCGCGGGCAGCGGTTGTAGCGCGTTCATCTCCAAGCCAAGCTGGCAAAGGGATACTGGCTGCTCCCGACGAACTGTCGCGGATGTCTCGGCGGTGGCCGATCCCAACACGGGTGTCTCCGTCTATGATACCTATGGAAACGTGGGCGGCTGGTTAGTCTTTGGCGGAACGAGCGTCGCATCTCCCGTCATCGCCAGCGTGTATGCCCTGGCAGGCAACGCCAGCAGCGTCAATGCCGCGTCTTCCCTCTACAGTCATACCAGCAGCCTGTTTGATGTCACCAGCGGCAGCAATGGCAGTTGTAGTGGTTCCTACCTCTGCACGGCTGGTCCCGGCTATGACGGTCCCACAGGCCTGGGAACGCCAAATGGAACAGGCGCTTTCTAAAGAACCCTGACCTGGTGGCTAGCCAGCGGAGGCAAGCGCTATAGCTCTTTTTCCCGCAATAGAGCTATAGCGCTTGCCTCCGCTGGCTAGCCCGGCTTGCATCGATAAAGCAGATTTCCCTCTGGGGGCTATCTTTTTAGTAGGAAAAAATGCATTGTATCTTTCTCATCAAGAGGGATGGGAGAGTGGAAAGAGCAAGAACCCCCATGAAACATCACACGAGATGGCAAGGTTTTTTGATGGTATCTTTGTTTCTGCTCACGGCCTGCGCTGGAAATCAGAACACGCGCACCCCTTCTACAGACACGACACCTGCCATCAGAATGGTTCAGGTGACGATTACTGACCAGAAGATCGAAGCATCGGTAACGACCTTCATGGTCGATACCGCGTATCAATTTACGGTAGTCAACAAAGCGAAAAAAGCATCGAACCTGGTTATCCTCGAACATTCTCTTGTGCCTGAGGGCTCTCCATCATCGCAACAAGGCATACTGTATCTGCTCCCTTCCACGCAGTTGCCGCCGGGCGCAACGCAGCACTTTACCTATGCTTTTCCCAATACTACCTATCAGAGCAACCTTGAACTGGCCACGGATCTGCCAGGAATAAACAGCACAGGAAGAATTTTTCCCATCCAGACAGTTCTGGGAAAATAGACGAGAGCCAGGAGAAGGCTTGACAAAAATGACGTACACCTCTTTATGATTTGTCCAGGCGAGAAGGAGACAGAGGCTGACAGGATTCTCGAAGCACGAGCCTGGTCGATAATTCAACCCGCTCAATCTCGGCGAGGGGATTGGCGATATATTTGAAAAGCAAATGGACGGCGCTGCGCCCCATTTCTTCCAGCGGTTGGCGCACGGTGGAGAGTGGCGGATGCACATGAGACGCCTGTGCAATATCATCAAAACCGATGATTGAGAGATCAGCGGGGATGCGCAAGCCCAGTTCGCTCGCGGCTTCCATTGCGCCAAAGGCCATGACATCATTTGAGACAAAAAGGGCGGTAGGCGGATCTGGCTGGCGAAGAAGCTGATGGGCACACTGGTACCCCTGTGGCTGCAGGAAATTGCCCTCGCTCACCAGTTCAGGGTCAAAGGCAATGTGATGGTCTTCAAGCGCTGCCCGATAGCCAGCCAGGCGCTCAGGCGCGCATCCATACGCTATTTCTCCAGTGATAAAACCAATACGCCGATGGCCTGTTTCAATGAGATACGCCGTAGCGTCATATCCCCCTTTTCTGTTCGTTGTGATAATCGAGGGCACATGCCGGTTATAACCCTGATAATCGATGAGCACATGGGGGAATTTGCGTTGTTGCAATGTCTCCAGGTAGGCTCTCTCGTTGCGGGGCACGATCAGAATCAGCCCGTCGGCAAAGCCTTGCGTCATTTTTGTCACATAGGCGACTTCCCTGGTTTTCTGCCTATGAGTCGTGTACAACATCAAATTATACTCATGGGCTTCCAGTGCCTCGTCAATTCCCCGTATGAGCTGGTCAGTATAACCTGTATTGAGGTGATCGACCAGCAACCCGATGACACCTGAGGAGCCGCCAGCCAGACGGCGCGCGTGTACGTTGCCAACATATCCAAGCTGCTCCATCGCCCGCAGGACGCGTTCACGTGTTTCGGCGTTGACGTTGGTTTTATTGTTGAGTACACGGGAGACAGTGGAATGCGAGACACCCGCCTTCTCTGCCACATCAAAAATAGTGATATCCTGGGCAAGATTGTTCTTGCTACTCATCCCTCTCTGACGCACATCCATTTCCTTTTCAATGCTACACAAAGGCTGCAAGCGCGTGCATGACCCATGGCTAATGCATACCATAGACCACTTCCATTTGTCAAGTTTTTTCCGGGAGGAAGATAAGATTGATGCGTTCTCACAAAGGAGCCAGCCGATGCTTGTGATCGGCTGGCTCCTTTAATTACGGAAGGAAAAAAGAGGAGCTTTTCCCTTGACAATGCTGCAAAACACATGGCATGCATTGGAGAAAGAATGATGCAAGCGCTCTCATAAAGGACCGGAGGATATCGCTACCATTGCTGCAAGCGCTATCACAAAATATATCCTGTTCGCGAGGATTTGAGCTGAGCACACCGGAGGAGCGGCTCCGATGCTGCATTAGCGGTAGCGCCAGAGGCTCCGCTCTGACGGCTCTGGTGTGCTCAGCAGCCCCATTTGCTCGATGGGACTTGACAGGTGGACCTGGAATCGGTTATACCTATAGTGAGTTTATGCAAGCGCTATCATATAACGCACCTCTGCTCAAGAAGAATGTGAGGGAGCGTTCCTGAAATCACTTGAGCGGAGGGTCTTCGTTTCAGTGTATGAAGTGCTTCCATACGTGGAAGACAGAAAGGAAAAACAAGGATGTTTCGTCGTTTGGGACGAAAAAAGCTTTTCGTCATTCCCCTGGCATTTCTCCTCCTGGCACTGTGTTTGAGCACAGTGATGCTGCGTTCGGCTTCAGCCGCGGCCAGCACCCTGGCGCAGGCGGGCGCGCAGAGCGGCAGGACTATCGGGGTGGCTATTGAAGCCAATCTCCTGGGCTCCAATGCGTATACGACGATTGCCCAGACCCAGTTCGATGGCGTGACCCCCGGCAATGAGATGAAATGGCAAACCACTGAACCCTCCCAGGGAAGCTTTAACTTTGGTCCGGCGGATACGATTGTGAGTTTCGCCCAGAGCCATAACATGAAGATTCGCGGCCATACCCTGGTCTGGCACAGCCAGCTCGCCAGTTGGGTCAACAATATTACAACTAGCAGCGCGCTGTTGTCGGCTATGAATAACCACATTACGACTGAAATGACCCATTTTAAGGGCGAAATCTGGTATTGGGATGTGGTCAACGAAGCCTTCAACGATGATGGGACTCGGCGCAGCGATGTATTCCAGAATGTCATTGGCAACGCCTACATCGAAGATGCCTTTAGAACAGCTCGCGCAGCCGATCCCAACGTTAAGCTGTGCTACAACGACTACAATATTGAGGACATGAACAGCGCGAAATCTCAGGCCGTTTTTGCGATGGTCTCGGACTTCAAGAATCGCGGCGTTCCCATCGATTGCGTTGGCTTCCAGTCCCACTTTATCGTCGGGCAGGTTCCAGCGGACTTCCAGGCCACCTTACAGAAATTCGCGAATCTGGGTATTGATGTCCAGGTCACCGAACTGGACGACCGGATGCCCACACCTGCCAGCAGCGCCAATCTGAATCAGCAGGCTATCGATTATGCCAATGTCGCCAAAGCTTGCCTGGGGGTCTCACGCTGCAATGATATCACCATCTGGGGCGTCGGAGAGCCGGACTCCTGGGTTCCAGGCACCTTCTCTGGCCAGGGTCAGGCGCTGCTCTATGATAGCAATTACCAGCCGAAGGCTGCCTACACGTCCTTCCTGAACGCACTGGGAGGCTCGGCGGTAACGCCAACCCCGACTATGGGTACGACTCCGACCGTGGGCAGGACTCCGACTGCAGGCACGACTCCAACGGCAGGCACGACTCCAACGGTTACTGGCGCGAACTGTAGTGTCCATTACGCGATCTCGAACCAGTGGAACACGGGCTTTACCGCGGCCATAAACATTACCAACACTGGCTCCACTGCGATCAATGGCTGGACCTTAAAATTCAACTTCCCGAACGGCCAAACGCTGATGCCGTCTCCCTGGAATGGCAATTTTACTCAGTCAGGCAGCGCGGTGACGGTGACCAATCTTGCCTATAATGGTTCTATCCCGCCTGGCGGCAGCCTCAGTTCCCAGCCAGGCTTCAATGCCAACTGGAGCGGGACCAATTCGGCACCCACCTCGTTTACCCTCAACGGCGTCACCTGTAGCACCATATAGTCTCCCGGCTTTTTCAAGGAGATGGGCCTGGATCATTCTTCCACGCCCAGCCGGGTCTGTGGCAATGGGCTTTTTGAACCGTATTGAGCCACGCCCCCGGTGGGGTTCTTACGCGGTGCCGCTGACTTTGACATGGTGTATCCAAAGGAGTAATATTACAGCGTACCAGGGAGGTTAAGAATCTTTCTGGTCGCTGGATAAAGGCCCGTAAGAAGGTCTGAGGGGAGGCGAAGATCTTGAACAAAATAGTTGTTCGCCTCCAGGGAATGGTATTTCAGGTTGACAGGAAGTGCCCGTAAAGACGGGCGATCAACTGAAGTACCAGAATCCCTGAGAGGAACGTGAGTGGTCTGAATAGGAGCCAAAAGGAGGCTACGAACCTATGAAGATATCCGTTCGTTTGCTTGGGATGGTGATACAAGAAATTCAGGAGGGCCCGTAGAGGCGGGCTCCTGAACATACCAGTCTCTCCACGCTCTCTCTGAACGGGCTTGATGAGCCGGTGAGTGTGAAGTGTAAAGGTGAGCGCAGGGGAGACTGGAGATACAAAACGTAATGTGATAACGCGAGGACAGGCGAGCATAAGCTCCCTGTCCTCGCTTTGCGTTTTTCCTGGAGATACCCCAGAAGGGGCGTGATTGTGTGAAGTAGCTCACACTTTTTGTGTGATGCGGCTCACACACTTTTTGTGGAAAAAGCACACTTGAAATCGATATTTACCGCTTGTGTAACTATGATATAGTATGAATAGATACGCGGGTTATGAATAAAAAAAATCTGTCAATGATTGATACCGCTGGTGGAGAGTGGATGACTCTTATACTATCAAACTCGCGTGTTATTCAAAAATTTTGTATATGTATTACATTTTATGTTTATGGAGAAAACCATGAAAAATGACGATGAAATGCTCATTCGCTGTTGTCATGTCATAATGTTCTGTCTCGTATTGTTGATTTTTATTGCCTGTGTTGATGTTATGTGCCTTTTGCGATGAAATGAGTTATGACCATGAAACGCGAGCGAGCATCCCAGGGGGAGCTGCTCAGGTACGCGTTGAAGTACGCTGGTTGGGGGCTGCGCGTCTTTCCGCTGCATACAGTGCGCGAGCGGGCAGTGGAATGGGCCGTGTCCGTGGTGCGGAGGATTTGATCGGTTCCGGGTGCAGCCGCGCTATGGGCGCTATGGCTGGTTTGCCTGCAACCAGTGCCAGCGCCTGGTCAGCGCGGTCGATTACCTGATGCTCAAGCGCGGCCTCTCCAAATGGGAAGCCCTGCAATACGTCGGCTGGCAGCCCGCGCAGTAGATAGAAGAACTGATGAGGGAGAGCAAGACGATGCTTGTCATCGTCTTGCTCTCCCTCATCATCCCTGGATCAATCGATCTGACCGCCGCAATAGCTGCAAAAGTGGCGATTGGTCTGGCCGCGCTGGCAGTGGGGGCAGACGATCAGGCGATCGCCAGCCGCCGCGGCCTGGTTGACACCGTGGGTCGCTGATCCATTGGTGGGAGGCACAGTTGGCCCTGGTTTGCGCGGATAGCGGCCAGCCAGGATGTCCCGGTACGCTCCGCCGTCGGCCCATTTGACAATTTCGCTGGCGCGCACGATCAGCATAGGATGCGTGGTCGGAGCTATCAGCATACCTTTGTAGAGCCGATCAAGCACGTTTGTATCCACGGCGTGGTAAAGCTCAGCCTGCTGCAAAAACTCGGGGACGTTCATCTCGTCGCGCTGGAAAAGCGTGCCTCCAGCCAGTTTCATCATCAGGGAGATCAGAACCTGTGGATTCTGCACCACCAGCAGCGAGGCCCGGTCAGCCGTAAATTCCGCCATGCGGCTCCATTCCAGGAGAGCTGCTTCCAGCGAATAGCCGATCAGTTTGCCAATGCCCAATGTCATTTCGCCAATCAATTGCAAAAGCAGGCTCATACCGCGCGCCATCGTGGTATACAGCACGTGGCCAGACTTGATATGTCCCAGTTCGTGCGCGATCACGGCCATGATCTCTTCCTCGCTCAGCAGATCGACCAGACCCGAGTGGACAATAATATAGGGTCTGGTGTGGCCGCTGGTCATCGCGTTCACCAGGGGAGTCTGAGCCACGTAGAGTTCCGGCTCAGGCATATCGAGAATCGCGCAGGACTCGCGCAGCAGGGTATACAGCTTTGGGCACTGCGTCTGAGAAACGCGCACCGACTGCGCCACATTCATAATATAGGCCACCCGCTCAGGGAAGTACTCAATAAATTTACGTGTAGCAATGTCCAGGCCAGGGACCTTCTTAAAAGAGGAGAGGGCCTGAAGATCGAAGGGATGCTGAAACACCGCCGGGTCCAGTTGGGGAAATTCTCGTCGCGCCCCTGGCTGAGCGGCTGCCATACAAAGCTCCTTTTCGCGCCCGCGGTCCCGCTACGCCTCAAAAATCACGGTGAGGTGCGGCAGATTGAGCCGGGCTACTGAGCGTGCCCACGTGCGAATGGCGTGGGCCACTATTTCACTATCGCGAGGTTGCCGCAGCCGTTCAGGCTGCGCCATCCTTCTCGTCATAACCTGAATCTGCCAGCCTCCATGCACCCGCTTCATGCTTGAGGGGTGAGAGACTTGCAAAAGAGCCGCAATACGGGGAGATTGTCTTTTAAGTACCTGAAGAATCGCGGGCCAGTGTTCACACAGAAGGAATGTGAACTGCTCAGTAAACTCTTCATTCCCGACACGGGGCATTGGCTCCATGATATTCCTCCTCGTCGAGTAGAAAACGGCAGCATTACAACTATAGCACATAGCCCGCGCTTTTGCTCGTCTTTTTTCCTGTCTTTTCCCCTTTCCAAAAATTTCTTGTACAACTCCTCTCCTGGAGAAGACGCCGCTACGCACGCGGCGGGATCACAACGGAACTGCTGAGCACACCGGAGGCGCGGCTCCGGTGTGCTTATGCGCCCAGGTGGGAAAAATATTCGATGACGAACTGCTGGAAACGGCGGGCGGCTTCGGAGAGATAACGATCTTCTAACCAGGCCAGCCCGATGGTGCGCTGGCAGACAGGCTCGTCGATGCGCAGGATCGCAAATGGCTGCTCTGGCGGAAGCTGCCAGCTCTTACCCGCGACAAAAGTAACGCCCAGCCCGGCTGAGACGAGGCCGCGCACCGTTGCCGATTCGTCGCCCTCGAACGCTACATTGGGGACAAAACCAGCCTGCTTGCACAGCTCGTCCATCAGATCGCGCAGGCCGTGTCCTGGCTTGAGGCTGATAAAGGACTCACCCGCGGCCTCGCTCAGGTGGATGCTGCTGCGCCCGGCGAGGCGATGGTCCACGGGCACGAGCAGATACAGTTCTTCCGTCAACAGCGGCACCCAGGTGATGCCAGGCTGTTCAATCGGCGGCGAGGAAATGCAGAGGTCGATCTCTCCGCGCTCCAGTTGTTGCACAACAGTCGCCAGCGAGTGCTGCTGGAACAGACGAAAGCGCACGCGTGGATAGCGCGCCAGAAAGCCGCTCAACAGTTCCGGCAACGGCTGCGTGCTCGCGACAGCCAGAGCGATAGAACCGCGCTCCAGGCCGGCCAGATCGGCTACCTCGCGTTTCCCTTCTTCCAATTCCAGAAAAATGCGCTCCACGCGTTTGAGAAAAGCCCGGCCAAACTGGTTGAGGTGGATGCGTCTCCCCTGCCGATCAAACAGGGGCACGCCCAGCTCCTCCTCCAGCCTGGCAATGGACTGGCTCAGCGACGGCTGAGCGAGATAGAGCTTCTCAGCGGCGCGCGTCATATGTTCAAGCTGAGCTACCACCTGAAAGTATTTTAATTGCAAAAGATCCATGACAACACCACTGCTTCCAAAAAATCGGAATGCCGCATATCCGTCAGGATATGCTTATATATTCCACCAGTGCCGGTGCCAGTCGCGAGCCTCGGCCAGTGCCTCGCGGGTGGCGTTGGTGAAGATGGTTGAGCAGCGTTGATACTCGTCTGCGGTGGCATAGAGGTCGACCACGCCCAGGTCGGCGCCGAGCAGCGGCTCAACCGCGGCGAGGGTACAATAGGGCACGTAGGCGACGCTGTAGCCGCCCTCCTGGAGCATCACCAGGCGTCCATCGCACACCTCTCTTGCCAGGTCGAGCATAAGGGTCGAAAGCGCGCGGAAACCGTCCTGCGTCATCATCATCTGCCCCAGCGGGTCCAGCCAGCTGGGATCCTGTCCGGCGGAGATCAGGATCAACTGCGGGCGATAGCGCAGGCCAATCGGCACAACCAGTTGCTCAAGAGCCGCCCGGTAGCCCCGGTCGCCGGTCCCGGCTGGCAGCGGAATATTCACCGTGTAGCCCGCTCCCGCGCCGCTGCCAACCTGGTCCAGCTCGCCAGAAAGTTTGGGATACCAGTTGTGCTGATGCAGCGAGACAAAGAGCACGTTGGGGTCAGCGTAAAACGCGTCCTGGGTGCCATTGCCATGATGCACATCCCAATCCACAATCATTACGCGTTCCAGGCCATATTTCTTGCGCGCGTAATGAGCAGCGAGCGCAACATTATTAAAAATACAGTAGCCCATGCAGCGATTGCTCAACGCGTGATGGCCGGGAGGACGTAGGAGCGCGTAGGCATTGTTTACCCGGCCTTCCAGAACCGCTCCCACGGCCTCCAGCGAGCCACCAGCGGCATAGAGCGCGGCCTCAAACGAGCCGGAGCTGAGAGGAGTGTCGTCCTCAATCTCGCCCCACGAACCGCGCGCCTTCCCCTGCCCGTGGGTATAAGCACGCACCGCCTCGATATAGTCGCGCGTATGATAGGCCATCAACTCCTCTTCAGTGGCCGCGCGAGCCGGTATGGGCAGCATACGCGCGCTCAAACCAGAACCGTCGAGAAACTGCTTGATGCGTCGTGTAATCTGGACCGAAGATGGGTGCGACTCCGGGTCGACGAGAAATGAACCCTCGCGCATCACCACGCTGGCTTGCGCGCCAGTATCGTGATTTAAAAAACGCTCGTCAAAAACCAGGCCTGTGGAGCGGGTTGGCATAAAGAAAAGTCCTTTCCAGAGAAAGCCGGATCTGTTATAATTACGCTATCTTATCATACGATCGATGGCATTCTCAATTCTACGCGCAAGCAAACGGGAGAACGCGCCGACCAATGCACAAATATTGACGCTGGTTCATCACAAGATATTTTGCCACTTCAAACTCGCACCTCACGCGCCAGAGCGCGGATGAGAGGTGTTTTTATGCCATTTCTGTCTTTCCTCATGGTGCCCGTGCTCCGCCTCTTCTCAGGGCTTCATCGTGCCCGTCTGCTCTCTTTCCACGCACCATAGCATGATTTTTTGGTGCAAGCAGACAGACAAGCTTTTTGAAGAATCATTGTAACAAACAATCTCTGAAGGAGTTTCTTTTGACACCTCTGATTCCTGAACATTTCCGACGGGACATGATAATCGTACACGGGGAGAAAAAAGCCCTGGACTGGCTGGAACGGCTGCCCGCTATTCTGGAAAGCTGCGCGCAACGCTGGGATTTAACGCTTTTGCCGCCAGAGGCAAACCTTTCGTTTCACTATGTCGCCCCGGCTGTGCGCGCGGATGGCACGCGGGTGATTGTAAAGCCGACTCGCCATCTGGCGAATTTGCCACAGAGGCGGAGGCCATACGCTTACTCGGCGGGCCAGGCATGGCGCGTCTGCTGGAAGTTGATTACGAAAATGAAGTGTTGCTGCTGGAGCGGCTGATGCCGGGTACAGCGCTGGCAGAACTGGTGCCAGAGCAGGACGAGCGCGCTACCTCGATCCTGGTCGAAACCATGCGCAAAATCTGGCAGCCCGTGCCCGTTCAGCACAGCTTCGCGACGATCGAGGGGTATGGCAGGGGCTTCGCCAGGCTGCACGTTCGCTATGGCGAGGACTGCGGCCCTTTCCCGCGCCGCCTGGTCGAAGAAGCTGAGCGGCTGTTTGTAGAATTGAATGCCGCGGAGGAACAGCATCTGCTCCTGCATGGCGATCTGCACCACGAGAATGTTTTGCTCTCCGGCAACGAGTGGCGAGCCATAGACGCCAAAGGCGTGGTCGGCGATCCCGGCTATGAAATTGGCCTGCTCTTCTATAACCCCATCCCCCTGATCAAGCGGGTTCCCAACCCGCGCAAGCTCCTGGCCCGGCGCGTCGATCAACTGGCCGAAGAACTGGGCATGGAACGCGAACGCATCCGCGGCTGGGGTCTGGCCCAATGCATGCTCTCCTGCTGGTGGCACGTAGAAGACGGCTATGGCCAGCCGCCGCAGGAAGAACTGGCCTGCGCGGAGATTATGGCCGGATTATAAAATGATGCAGGCAGTGTTGCTGCTTTTTTCTCCCGCTGCTGGATGCCAGAAAAAGGCCATAGCCCTGCCTGGACCATTTATACCCGTTCTTTCAGCCATTGTACGCCATCTTTGATCACAAAAGGCCTGTTCCCCTGTTCTGGCACCCAGCCTGCCTGCAAAGCCAGGAGAATAACTCTGGCCGCGTCTCCAGGAGTGTGGAGATTCAAGCCAGCCGGGCCTGAGTGAAGCTCCTGTAAGTCCAGCGGCAGGCCCACGCGCAGCGGTCCCCCGATTACAGGGTCTTCCCAGGTAAGAAAATGGATTTGCAGCGGGCTATTTTTTGCCTGAAACAGGTAGACGGCAAAAACATCATCGCATTGCCATGCATCCGCGGCTTCTTTCCCCGCCCGATAGCCAGGACTAAATTTCCAGAGATACGTTTGACCGTCAATCACAAGATGCCTGTATTTCCTTTTCATCAGTCTTATTCTCCCGGATATGTATTTGCCCGACCTATTCTCTTACTGGGAAAATTGTATAGCAAACCAGGGGGAAGCAACAAGGGCAAAAGTGCGACTCTTGTTTGCCATCTGGTCCCTACCGGAGGCGCGGTGGGCTCAGCAGCCCCGTTTGCAACAAGGTGAGTCGCACCCGCATTGTTGTGCATCTCTTGACCAGTTGAACAATACATGTTATGGTCTACAACAACATCTTGCATACCAGCACGGGAGGGAATATAATCGTCCCATGGATCAGCATAACCATAAAGCAAATATTGACGAGATTGATCGCAGGATCATCGAAGCCCTCCAGATTGATGGGCGGCGTCCCTTTACCAAGCTCGCGGCTGAACTGGGTATCTCTGAGGCAAGTGTGCGCCAGCGCGTCTCAAATCTTATCAATACGCACGTCATGCAAATCGTCGCGGTCACCAACCCGGTCAAACTGGGCTATACAATGGCCGGGATGATTGGCATTCGCGTCTCAGGCGACCGGCTCTTTGAGGTAGCTGAACAGATCTCGGCCTTCGACGAAGTTATCTACCTGATTATTTGCGCGGGCAGCTTTGATCTCCTGGCGGAAGTGGTCTGCCAGGACAACGATCACCTGCTGCGTTTCCTGACCGAGAAACTGTATAAGGTGGAAGGGGTACAACAAACAGAAACATTCCTCTATTTACGAGTAAGCAAACTGACAAAAACGCTGGTTGGGCTTCCTATCATGGGACAGTAAATAGCCCGTCTCTATTCTTCTTTGCACCCTGTCTTCCGCATGACATTCGACACTCGCGCGCCAGAGCGTGCAGATCATTCCAATAGACCCTCTGTCGCACCCTGGCCAACTCTACAAACGGTCTGGGGATAACTCAGGGCGGTAAAAATAAGCCGAGCAGGCAAATCAAGAGCGTCTATAGTCTATAGTACTGAACAGGCCAAAATACATGACAGCCGCCTCCAGGCTATTGTATAATGCGAACGCATGGACACATTGCCGGGAAAAAGTGGCACAGTTCATAGCATAATGTCGCCGCGTCGCCAATAATTTATTCAGGAGTAACAACGAAAGGAGGGGTCCATCATGCAACAAATGGAAACGCTACCGTCAGGCACCATCCTGCACGGGCGCTATCGGGTTGAACGCGCTTTAGGCAGCGGCGGCTTCGGACACGTGTATCTGTCCGTTGACCTGCAAACCAACACGCAGTACGCGATTAAAGAGTATCTTGTCACAGGAGCCAGTGGAAAAGCACAACTGGAACATGAAGCCCAGGTGCTCAGCCATCTGCATCACCCCAACTTGCCCGCGTTCCTTTCGGCCTTTGATGAGAATGGCCACTACTATGTGATCCTCGGCTATATCGAGGGTAATGATCTGACCGATTATCTGCGCGTGGTGCGTCAGAAAAATGAACCGCTGCCAATTGCGCGTCTGATGGAATGGCTCCTCTCTATTTGCGATGCTGTGGCCTTCCTGCACAGCCAGCGCCCGCCCATCATTCATCGCGATATCAAACCCGACAATATTCGTATTACTCCCAGCGGGACGGCGATTCTGGTGGACCTGGGAAACGCGAAAACCGCCGTGGATGGCGCGCGCACTCTGTTCTTTATTCGCCACCAGGGCACGCCGGGCTACGCGCCCCTGGAACAATATCCCGGTGGCACCGGCACAGACGAGCGTTCCGACGTGTACGCGCTGGGCGGCACGCTCTATTTCGTTCTGACCGCTCAAGAGCCCCCCAGTGTCTCCGCCCGCAATCAGTCCCTTCAGCAAAAACAGCCGGACCTGCCCACGCTGGCGGATCGCCTGGCGCAAAATCCGCCAGAGAACCAGCACGAGCAGCGCCAGTTCCGCCTGGGTGTCTCAAAACCGGCCAAGCCCGCGCCGCGCCATTCGCGCCACGTGGCGCAGTTGGGCACGCTTCCGCCCGAGTTGTTGCGCAAACTGGACGCGATTATCCAGCGCGCGATGGCGATGAAACCCAGGGACCGCTATCAGACAGTCACAGAGTTTAGCAGCGACCTGAGAATCGTTCTGCGCGCTCTGCCCCCGTCGACACTGCCAGCCGCGTCGCTCCGCCCGGTCGATCCGCATAGCACACAGCCAGACCTGCCGATGCTCTACGAGTCGCTTCAAAATCAAAAACAGGCCCAGGAAGCATCCGCTCAGCAGGCTCCGCCACCACCTCCACAACCAGCCACGCCAGCACTACAGGCTCCGCCTAACGCGCAGCAGACACCGCCCGCGGGAACACTGCGCTGTCCGAACTGTAACACGACTTTGAATCGGCCAGCGCCCTATTGTCCGAACTGCGGCTCCCCGCTCAATCCGCCGAATCCGCCAGGAGGGCCATCTGGCCGGCCAGATCCCGTCCAGCGCCAGGGCGGCAGGGGTCCAGCGCCAGATATTTCGGAAGAAGCAACTATGCTTATTCCTCCCAGTTCCCCAAATCAGGAGCCGCCAGGGCCAAATCGTCGTCCTAGCTCATTCGCCGCGCAGGCCTCATTGGCGCGCGGAGGAACAAATGCAAATCTACCAACGATGAGGGCGGCGCAACAGCAGATGCTGAAAACGCCGTCTCAATCTGTTCCGGCTGTTCGTCCCGCGCCACAGACGGTCGCCGCGAACCAGAGCCAGCACACCAGTACGCGCACCGGAACTTCCCAGGCAAATAAAGCTAGCGCAGAGGCTTCTGCGAGCACCCACCAGGCTATCAAACCACCTGTGCTACCCACATCAACACCAGTCCAGACGCCCGCGCAGCAGCCTGACGGGCTGGCACGCAAACTCTTCCCCAGCGTGGCTATCATCGTGATCGCGCTGATTATCGTCATGCTGCTCCTGGTGGTCTTCCTGCGCAGCAATCATCTCCTCGGCGTACACAACCCCACTCACAGCGCGCAGTCTGTCGCCAGGAGCGCGCTAGCCAGGGCGGCCCGCGCATGAAAACCTCTCCGCGTCTCCTCGTTCTGGGATATGGGAATGTCGCGCAGGCGCTGCTCCCCCTGCTAGCCGCACGCGCTGAATGGATGGAAGCCGAACTGGGAATACGCCCGCTGATCAGCGGCATCGGCTCGCGCCGCGCGGGCTTTTTCGTGCATCCCACCGGCTGGCCTTCCACAGACCCGAACACCAGCGCCAGCCTCCTCCAGCAATTTCAACAAACAGGCCAGCCCTGCGAGGACGCCCTATCCTTCATCCGCGCGGATCACGCGGCGGGAGCAAACACGCTGCTCGAATTAACCACGCTTAACCCGGCCAGCGGCGAACCAGCGCTCAGCCACATCCGCGCGGCTCTGGAAGCCGGTATGGATGTCGTGACCGCGAACAAAGGACCAATCGCGCACGCCGCGGCCTCCCTGCACGCCCTGGCACATGCCAGAGGCATACACCTGCGCTACGAATCAACGGTCATGGACGGGCTGCCGCTGCTCAACCTGGCCGAATTCACCTTGCCCGCGGTGGGCATCATCGGCTTGCGCGGACTACTCAACACGACCTCCAGCATTGTGCTGCGCCAGGTGGAAGAGGGGCAAACGCTGGCAGAAGCCATCCAGCTCGCCCAGCAGATTGGCGTAGCCGAGGCCGACCCCTGGCACGACCTGGACGGCTGGGACGCGGCCATGAAGACTACCATCCTGGCCAATGCCCTGTTCAACACCAGCCTCACTCCGCCAGCCATCCAGCGCACCGGCATTCGCGACCTGGCGCAAGCCGAGATCATCGCCTCCGCCCGGTCCGGCAGCCCCATCCGCCTGGTAAGCTCTGCTCGCCTCATTAACGGCAGCGCCAGCGCCAGAGTCCAACCCGAACGCCTGCTGCCCTCCGATCCCCTCTACACAGCCAGGGACAGCGGCATTGTCACCCTGGAAACGCAAGCCATGGGCCACATCTCCTTGATCGAACACGACACAAACGTCGTGCAAACCGCCTACGGCGTGCTCAGCGACTTCATCACTATTCAGCGCGCAAAAAAGCAGTCAGGCTCATAGATACAACCTCTGAATTCATGACAATAGTGAAAGTCAAACGCCTTACCCTGGGAAACGCATACCTGCCGCCATTCCCAAATTGCTCCATTGTAGCTTACAACAAGCGGCGGCGGCTCCTCCTGCCTTTATTCGCAGCAATCGCAGGTCTCGCCGGTCCTGGCTTCATGCAGGGCTTCGCGGCCCTCGCGCAGCAGGAAGTAGACCAGGACCAGGCCCGCCAGAGGATCGGCCCACCACCAGCCAGACAGGCGATTGAGCGCCAGGCCGACGAGTAAGGTAATTGACATGCAGGCGCAGGTGACGCTACAGGCGGCATCAGCTTTGAGGGCGGCGCTGCCGATGCGCCGGGCAATCCGCAGTTTGCTCTGCCAGAGCACCGGCATGATTAGCGCCGCGGCCACCGCCAGGCCCAGTCCCCACCAGGAGACCTCTGGCCGGGCCTGGCTGGCGAAGGCGAGGATGCTATCGCCAACGATATACAGGGAGAGGGCAAAAAGGCCGAGCGCGGTCACCCAGGCCGCCCGTCGCTCAGCGCTCTCAACTTGCTCAAGCTCACCACCGCGCTGCTCCACGCGCAAACGCCAGAGCAGCATCCCGCCCGCGAGCAGTTCGATGATGCTGTCGATGCCAAAGCCCTGGAGCGAGACGCTGCGCGCGGCAAAACCCGCTGAGAGCGCGACCGCCGCCTCCACAACCATCCAAACCACCGTCACCAGCTCGATCCAGATCCCCAACCGCACCTCGCGCGCCCGCCGGGCAGATGCCAATATCACTTCCGCCATACCCGGCCTCCTTTCCCGACGCCCCTACAACGTTCCTGTCTCGCTCAGATCAGACGCCACCTCACGCGTGTGCTCATGGTCGTGATTGTGATTATGGTCATGGTCATGGTCGTGAAGGTGAAGATGATCGTGATCGTTCTGCTTTCTCATCTTCATCTTGCAGTATAACCCGTCCTCCGCGCAGCAAATCCCTTCGTGAGCATAGCTCTCGAACTGGATCGCGGTATGCCCAATGCTGTATTTCTCGCGCAGCATATTCTCCAGTGACGTGAGAATTGGCGCGCTCTGGCTGGGCGGCAGGTCCGCGATCTGAGTGTGACAGGAGAGGGCGTACATGCCGCTGGTAATACACCAGACATGTAGATCATGCACATCATACACGCCTTTGACACGCATCATATCGCGCACCAGAGCCGAGAGGTTGACATCCTTGGGCACAGCCTCCAGCAGAATGTCCATGGTTTCGTGCAGGATACGCCAGGCGCCAAAGGCGATCAACACGGCGATCCCAACAGAGAGCAGGGGGTCAATCGGGTTCCAGCGCGTCAATAGAATGACCAGGCCGGCCACGATTACCGCCACGCTCGCGCCGATATCGCCAAAGACATGCAGGGCCGCGGCGCGCACGTTGATGTTCTCTTTCTCTTTTTGCAGGCCAAAACCGATGTAGAGGTTCAGCGCAACGCCAACGCCAGCCGCCAGAAACATGGTTAGCGGCTGAATGGGTTCTGGATGCTGAAAACGCTGCACAGCCTCCCAGAGAATCCAGGCTGTGACCACGATCAGCGTCAACGCATTGACCGTCGCGGCCAGGATGCCTACCCGGTGGTAGCCAAAGGTGTTGCGCGCATTGGGCGGCCGTTCCGCCTGGGCAGTGGCGAACCAGGCCAGGCCAAGCGCAAAAATGTCGGTCAGCACATGGCCGGCATCCGACAGCAGGGCCAGCGAATTCGCCAGCAGGCCGCCAGTGACCTCAGCCACGAGAATAAAGAGCGTCAAAAAGAAGGCCAGGCGCAGGGTCTTCTTCGCCATGCCATGGCTATGATCGTGCCCATGTGCGCCGTGGACATGTATCCCACTCATGCAAAGACCTCCTGTGACGCTTGCAATGTCGCCGACAACAGCTCCCTGGCGTGATCCAGGCCAAGCGCGAGTACCTGGCGAATATGCTCGTCCACCAGACGATAATAGACAACGCGCCCGGTCTTGCGCATAGTCACGATGTGCTGATTGCGCAACACCCGCAGTTGATGCGAAATCGTCGTATCGTCCCGCCCCAGACCCGCCGCCAGGTCACAAACACACAACTCCCCCTCTGGCGCGTTCAACAGCGCGTATACCACCTGGAGCCTGGTTGGGTCTGCTAACATCGCAAACAAAGACGCGACCTGCCTGGCCGCCTCAACCTGGAGCAAATTTCTCCTCACCGCCAGCACGTGCTCCGGGTGAACGCCGCGCTGCTGGCACACATCCGCGAATTCAGCCGGATCTCCCTGAGAAGCTGGTTGTAACTTCGTCATATTGAAACCCCATCTCGATAATAGCTGTATGACCATACAGCTATTATCAGTATAAC
>DASVMX010000068.1:0-3137 GCA_036384215.1 Ktedonobacteraceae bacterium
TCCAACCAGCCCTGGCGCAGGGCACGACCGGCACGCGCCAGGTGTAACCGGGTCAGCGGCAGGTCGGACTGCTCGGCGGTGAGAACCGCGATAATCAGCGGCTCCCGCCAGTTGCCAGGTTCGCGGAAGAGCATACCTGCATCGTGCATCACCCCCGGCAGACCGCCGGTTTTATGCGCGAATGGCTCGTCCTCGCCCCAGTAAGCGGGCAAAATATGGTAATCGTTCTGGCGCAGGAGAATCTTAATCAACCGCTCTTGCTCTGGAACCCGCCCGCGATAGATCTGTTCAAATAACAGAACCATATCAGCCGCGCTGGTCCAGTTATCGCGGCCCGCGCGCCGCGCCTCGAAATCGATAAAGCGCCGCTCCAGCCGCGTTCCACGCAGGCCAAGGTCGCACATGGTCGCGTTAATCGCCTCCATACCCAGCAGGTCCAGCAGCATATTTGAAGCGGTGTTATCGCTGATAGTAATCATCAGATGCGCCACGTCCTGAATCGTCGGGCGCAGATCTGGCGAGAGTTCGGCCAGCACACCATCGCTGGCCACCCGCGCCTCGGCGGGCACCTCCAGCCGCGTCTCCCAGCTATAGACGCTCCCCGGCTGGGATAAGCTGCGCGCCAGTTCCACCAGGATTGGCACTTTGGCCAGGCTCGCGGCGGGAAAGACTTCCTGGGGATTCACGGAGACCAGTTCACGCGGCCCGGCCTGCTCCTGGCTGAGCGCCACGCAGGCGGCGCGACCTCCCAGCCGGGCGAGAATCTGCTCAATCTCGTTCTGCATCTTATTCAATCACTCGCTTCAGACTCCAGACAATCTGATCCAGGCGCGGATAGTAATGATCGTCGCCAGGGCGAAAGCTGTTGATGGTCACGCGATTGTAGCGCTGGCCTTCGGCATGAATATACTCGTGATTGTTGAGAGCGAGGCCCACGTGCGTGATCTCCTGGCTGCCAAAAAAGATCAGGTCGCCAGCGCGCATCTGAGGTCGCTCTATGGCGTGATAGAGAAAACCATCCTGCTGATCGGCGTCGCGTGGGATAAAATAGCCGCCCGCGCGATAGCAGAGCTGGACAAAGCCGCTGCAATCGATGCCGGCCCAACTGGTGCCTCCCCACAGATACTCCACCCCCAGAAACTGGCGTGCGTAGCCCAGCACGGACTCAACGGTCTGGCGCGGATAGGGCTCGCTGCGCTGGCGCAGTTCAATAGCCGGGCGTTCCAGCCAGGCCACGCGCTCGCCTGGCACAGCCACCTGCACGCGCGCGGGATGCGTGGTATCCAGCGCCGGCAGCCAGGTAGAGAGATATGCAGGCCCCAGGCTCTGCTCGCCCTCCGCGTCCTCGTAGAGAGGCGCGTGCGTCGCGTTCACCACCGCGCTGAGGGGCAGCGGTGTCGCGCAGTATTCTCCGACCTTGCAAAAACTCTTCTGCAAGGGTTCCGCCAGGTCGCTCAGGCGCATCCACCCCATATAATCCACCAGCTTCACCGGCACCCACTCGCCCTGTGCTTCCCCAGCGTACACCGGCATATTCAGCAGCGCCTGCGTGACCCGCTCCGAGGCATCGTCAGGATCGCGCCTGACATCGGCCACCCCGCGCGCGACGACAAAATCGGTCATATCTCTCATCCTTCCTGGAAAGCAGACTAGCGCCGCGCGGCATTGCTCGCGACAAAAATCAGGTTCGCGGGCCGCTCGGCCATGCGGCGCATGAGGTAGGGGTACCATTGCGAGCCATATGGGACATAGACGCGCACATTATAGCCCTGCTCAACCAGCTTCTCCTGCAAATCGCGGCGAATGCCGTAGAGCATCTGAAACTCAAAAGAGCGCGGGCTGATCCCGTTATTGCGCGCGTATTTACAGGCCGCGTCAATTATGGCCTCGTCGTGTGTAGCCAGAGCAGGATAATTGCCGCGCTGCAAAAGCAGGGTCATCAGGCGAACATAGTTGCGATCCACGTCGCTTTTCACTTGAAACGCCACGGACTTCGGCTCTTTATACGCGCCCTTAACCAGGCGCACGCGCACGCCCTGGAGAATTAATTGCTCAACATCTTTTTTGCTGCGATAGAGACAGGATTGAATAACCGTACCCACGTGCTCAAAGCGCTCGTGCATGCGCAGCGTCAGATCCATCGTGCGCTCGGTATACGCCGAACCCTCCATATCGACACGCACAAAAAGAGGAAACTGGTTCGCGTTTTCGAGGATCTGCGCCAGATTCTGCTCGCATAATTCGTGTGAAATATCTAATCCCAGCGCGGTCAATTTGATCGAAATATTTGCGTCGGCGGAGGAATCGTGAATGCGGTCGAGAATTTCCCGGTAGCCCCGCGCAGTCGCGCGAGCCTCCCCCTCGTCGGAGACATTTTCACCCAGGTAGTCCAGCGACACATGCAGCCCGCGCTGGTTAAGCGCCTTTGTGGCTGCCAGCGCCTCATCCAGCTCCTCTCCTGCCACGAAACGTCGGGAGATCCCGCGTGCTGCCCGATTGCTCATGACAAATTTGCGCACAGACTCATTCTGAGCCATATACAATAAGGTATTTTTCAGCATAATTGCACCCTTCGCCTGCTTGAAAATACGAAGATTGTAGTGAAGAATCTTCCCTACGGCTAACATCATAGCACATACATACACGGAAGCAAGCGAGCCATTATTCTGGGGGTACGACTCAGGTTGTTGCAACGAGAGACAAGACGATGGCAAGCATTGTCTCGCCCTCACGTGTGTGCAAGGCGAACAACAAGACGATGGCAAGCATTGTCTCTCCCTCATGTGTGTGCAAGGCGAATAACAAGACGATGGCAAGCATCGTCTCTCCCTCACGTGTGTGCAAGGCGAATAACAAGACGATGGCAAGCATCGTCTCTACCGGCGGGCAACCGCGAGGCCAGCTCGCTGCTGCCCCAGCCCATCGCCGGAGGTGGTCTGGGGCGGGCAACAGGAAGCTGGCCTTCCTGCTGCCCGCTGGTAGAGCTGATGCTTGCCATCAGCTTGCTCATCCCATGGCTCCATTCCATGCCATCAGCTTACTCGTCCCATGGCTCCATTCACACAACATCCCCGCGCCGCAGGGCTACGTTCATCAATTCAGGCCAGATTCCGTGGGGTGCCCAACCTCTTGGACAG
>DASVMX010000069.1:0-9159 GCA_036384215.1 Ktedonobacteraceae bacterium
GGCCAATATGCCCATTTCATTCTTCATTTGGGAGCTTGCCTCCCTCTTCTTGTTAACGATATTTCATGTCCGCTTCGAGGTCGTCGATGAATTGGCGGGCAACGCGGCCTGAGCGGCCCGCGTGCTGGCGCTCCCATTGGAGGGCGCGCTCTTGCAGCGTCTCAGTGGGGAGTTCCAGGCCGCGCTGGCGGGCCAGTGTTTCGACGATGCTCAGGTACTGGCGCTGGTCGGGCGACATAAAGGTTACGCGCAGGCCAAAACGGTGAGCCAGCGACTGTTTCTCATCCATAGTATCGCGCCAGTTGACATCCTCGGTCGGCTGGCCGCGATCACTGAAGTTCTCGCGAATGAGGTTCAGGCGATTCGAGGTTGCGCAGACCAGCACGTTGGCGGGACGCGCCTGCGCGGTCCCTTCCAGTACAACTTTGAGGGCTTTGTAAGCTGTCTCGTGATCTTCAAACGAGAGATCGTCGATAAAAAGCAGATAGTGGGGTGCGCGCTCGCCCAGTTGCGCCACCACGGCGGGCAGATCGCCAAGATCCTCTTTCTGAATCTCCACAAGGCGCAGACCCTGGTCCGCGTAAGCATTGACCAGCGCTTTCACTGTCGAAGACTTGCCTGTGCCCGGCGGGCCGTAGAGCAGCATATCCTGGGTCGGCAAACCCGCCAGGAAGCGTGTAATATTCTGGCACAGCCGCTCCTGCTGCCGTTCCTGACCAACCAGGCTTTCTAAGCGGATCGAGTCGGTGTGAGCGATACCGCTGAGCTGCTGCTCCAGCCCGTTCCAGCGCAGCGCATGATAGTGCGCCTGTGCGCCTGTGCCGTGGCGCTCCCAGTGTTGCTCCAGTACATCAACCAGTTCCGTCCAGTCATTGGACCTGGCCAGTTGCGCGGCCAGGAGATCGCGCGCGTGAAGAGCGCCTGTGCTCGCGCGTGGAACCAGTTCACGCCAGGGCAGCCACGCTCCGCGCAGAACTGGCAGCGCGGGCGCCACCAGATCTTCCACCATACTCAGCAGCGTCGCGCCGTCCAGTTGGAAGAGCTGCTGGAGCGCGTGCAGATCGCGCCGGGCCTGCGCACGCAGCGTGGGTGAAACACGCGCGCTGCCCACGCGTTCAACCTGCGCGCTCCAGGGATTACGATCAGCGAACAGACGCGCTGCAAGGACCGCCTGCCAGGCATCAGCCAGGGCCGGGACTGCTTCCTCGTTCACCGCGCCCGCCAGCGCAGCAAACGCATCACTATAAGCCGCGGCCACTGTCGCCGCGTCCGTCCGTGGCTCCGCCAGTGCCCGCAGCAACTGTAAAACCGCAGCGCTCGTATCATCTCGCGGCACCGCGCGCAAAAGCGTCAGACCCTGAACAGCAGTAAGAGCATCCTGAATACGGACACGTACCATCTGAACAGGCGCGCCATTCCTGTTATGCTCCTGTTCATAAACCAGAGGTTCCATGAGCTACCTTTTCTATCGTGGTTTGCACAGCCCTCTCGCCAAAGACCAGGCTGTGTTTTGCTGAAGTATAACATGAGTAGCGAGGAAAACAAAAGCCAGCGCGGGCGCAATTTTGGTACATTTCGGAGATAATTTCACGAAGAGTTTCAGCCATACTCAACACAGAGCGTTGTTATTCGCGCAGGTCTGGCAGCGCTCAGGAAGAGGGTTGAGGAGTGATGTTGCGCTGAATCCGGAGGAAGTACTAGTGGCCAGACCAATTTGTGGACATGAGAGAGAAAGTGAAACAAATCGATCTCTTTCTCTCTCTTACCTACGACCCCTCTTCAGGAGGAAGAAAAAAAATGGGTACCGTTCTGCTATCCGCGAGGAAGTGGAACAACACGTGCTGGTAGGCCAGAGCGGGCTTCTGGTCGCCAGATGGAAATCCGTTCGTTGTCGTTTGTCGTTTTGTAAGTTAAGGATTGAAATGCAGAAACAAAACCCTGATCTGGTACCGGCCCTGCTTAACGAGGGAGTTAGCAACCCTTCTTATTCCGATTTTGCAAACGCCTCGCCCGGCGTTTTTGATGCAAAATCGGAAAGGAGTAACCCTCTTCATTCCGATTTTGCAAACGCCTCGCCCGGCGTTTTTGATGCAAAATCGGAAAGGAGTAACCCTCAACTTGCCATTGCATGCGCTCCGACGCCAGTTCCTGCTCCGGTCAAGCAGGTCAATGATTATGTCGAGCTAAAGAAACTGATTAAGCAAGAGAGATTGTTAGATAAACAGCCCGTTTATTACACATACAAGCTCATCTCTATTCTTGGTATGTTAGCGCTGAGCGTTACTCTGCTCTTTGTGGTCCACAATTTCTGGTTCCAACTGGCTAACGCGGTTCTGCTGGCCGTGGCTTCGGCTCAGCTTGGTTTCCTGGGACACGATGGCGGGCATCGCCAGATTTTTCACTCTACCCGCAAAAATGAAATCCTGACTCTGATTACTGGCAATCTGTTTATTGGCATGAGCAATGGCTGGTGGCTCGATAAACATAACGCGCACCATGCCCACCCCAATGAAACGGATATGGACCCCGATATAGATATTGGCGTGCTGGCTTTCACCGATGAAGATGTGCGCGGCAAAAAAGGCGTGCAACGCTTGCTCGTCAAACACCAGAAGTACTTCTTCTTTCCCCTGCTCGCTCTGCTGGGCATCGATCTCCAGCAGCGCAGTGCGCGCTATCTTCTGACCCACAAGGGCGAGAAATATCGCGCGCTTGAAATAGTACTGCTGACTATTCACCATCTTCTCTACTTTGGCATTATGTTCTATTGTCTCAATCCCTGGCAAGCACTCATCTTTATCCTGATCCACCAGGCACTGTTCGGCGTTTTCCTGGGCTCGGCCTTTGCCCCCAACCACAAGGGCATGCCCATCTTAGAAAAGGGCAGCCGCATCGATTTTCTGCGTCGCCAGGTGCTGACCTCGCGCAATGTCAGCGGCGGCTTTCTCAACGATTTCTGGTACGGCGGGCTGAACTACCAGGTGGAGCACCATCTCTTCCCCAGCATGCCTCGCAATAACCTGAAACAGGCGCAAAAGATCGTCAGAGCCTACTGCCAGGAACACGCGATTGCCTACTACGAAACGAGCGCCGTCCAATCCTTCCGCGAGATCCTGCACTTCCTGCACGAAGTCAGCGCACCTCTGCGCGAGAAAAAGGCCACAGTGAAAAAACCTGGCCTCAGAATCAGAATCTTGCTCGGCAAACTGCTCTAAAAGTTGTTTGATACCATAACTGCTCAGCGTCCGCGGCACTTCGCGGACGCTGAGCAGTTACATTCAGGCACAAACTGTTATTTGCATCTCATTCATTGTTCTGATAAGATTTGAGAAAAAGAGCAACGAAGGAGAAGCATCTATGAGCAAGGAACCTGACACGACTACAGCTAACCCGCCGCACATTCATCATCCACGCTTCGCCGCTTACTTTGAGCGGGCTGGCCGGGGAAAAAGCGAGCGCGAGTTTATTGAGCCTTTGCGCCGGAAGTTGCTGGCGCAAGCTCATGGTATTGTACTGGAAGTTGGCGCGGGCACGGGGCTGAACTTCCCACTCTATCAACCAGATAAGGTAGAGAAGATTGAGGCGACTGAGCCGGATAGCTCTATGATCTCCTACGCGCAGGAACGGATCTCCCTGGCACATGTGCCTCTGACATTGACGCAAGCGGATGTTGAAACGCTGCCTTTCGCGGATAAGAGCTTCGATTGCGTGGTCGCGACGCTTGTTTTTTGCTCTGTCGGCGATCCAGCGCGCGGCTTGCAGGAGATCCGGCGCGTACTCAAGCCGGGAGGAACGCTCCTGCTGCTCGAACATGTGCGCGCTCAGGGCCGTTTCGCCTCGCGCATGCAAGATCTGCTGGTGCCGCTGACCACGCGCCTGCTGGGCAATTGCCACTGGAATCGCGCGACCAGCCAGGCAGTGAGCGAAGCAGGCTTTCAGATAGACCGGGAACTCCTTACGAGCGGATGGCTGCTGCCTGTCATCCGCTTGCAGGCTACGCGTCCTCTCTAAAGGACTTTATACCATCGACGGTTGCTGACTATTGCCAAAAAAGAACAGGCGAAAAGAGCTGAAGAAAAAGGCCTGTCCGGTCTCTATCCTTCAGCAGGGGACAGGAGCAATGGTGCTATGAGCATCGAACCCATTCTGACGGCCAGCGAAGTACATATCTGGCTGGCCTCTCTTGAGCAGCCCACCGAGCTTGTGAGCCGCTTCCTGGCTACGCTAAACCCCGATGAGCAGGAGCGCGCGGCGCGTTTTGTTTTTGAAAAGGACCGGCGCCATTTCACAGTTGCGCGCGGTATCTTGCGCGCGTTGCTGGGACAGTATCTCCAGACGTCTGCTGGCGAAATCCATTTTGTCTACAATGCCTACGGCAAACCGGCGCTCCAGTCTCCCGCGCCACAATTCGCGCTCAACTTTAATCTTTCCCACTCCCACGAGCTGGCCCTCTACGCCTTCGCAGTAGGACGCGAGATCGGCGTGGATATCGAATATATGCGCGACATAGCCATGGATGAATATCTCTCTATAGCTCGAAGCCACTTCTCCTCCGGCGAATACGCCACGCTCCAGGAGCTGCCCGAGTCGCAGCGCAAACAGGGATTTTTTAACTGCTGGACGCGCAAAGAGGCCTATATCAAGACCCGCGGCCAGGGGCTGGCTATCCCGCTCGACTCCTTCGATGTCTCCCTGCTCCCTGGCGCGCCAGCCATCCTGCTCGCCAGCCACGAAGCGCCCTACACCGTCGCCACCTGGTCCCTCTCCCTTCCCTCAGTTCCACCGAATTACGCAGCGGCGCTAATGGTCGAAGGACACGACTACACCACTCGCTTCTTCAACTGGCAACCCGATCTTTGCCCCTGAAATATCGTCTGCGACGATAAAATGTCAATTTGAACAAGCCGACCACGAGCGATGTCTTCCAGTGCTCCGGTGCCCTGGCCTCCGCGGGCATGACCACCCAGGCGTTGGAACTGGGGGCCGAGTTCTGCGCGGCCTTTAACCGGGGCATCGCCCTGAATACCGCCAACTGGTACAACCCGGCAGCGTACTACACCGGCTCGATCAAAAACGACTACGCGATGTTCTGGCACAGCATCTGCCTCAACCACAAAGCGTATGGCTTCGCTTATGACGATGTGAACAACCAGAGTTCGGTCGCCATCCTGTCCCATGCCAACCCGCCAACGGCTCTGACGCTTGGCATCGGCTGGTAAACACTGGCCCGTCCCCATTTGAAAGAAGTTTGTTTCAAATGGGGACGGGCCAGATCCTCTAAAACGTGCTCGTTCCCTTGTAAATCGTTTGCTCGTATGGTAGTATTTCAACAGAAAAAGGGATTTACCTTCTTCTATTCCCCGTGCTTTGTCCCTGGTAGACCTCGTTTTGGAGCGCGAACCAACAGGTAGTAACATGGCTGTTTATAGAGAGTGGTTCATGCTAAACAATGGTATACGCGAGCGGATACGGTGAGCCTATTATCTGGAGTGAAAAAAGCTTTTACCGAATCGCCAGAAATGCTATCGTCGCCAGGCAATCGCGAAAGCTCCCCGCGCTCCTCTCCTTGAGCCGTGCGCTCGCTCATATTCCAGGCCTTATGTTTTCTCTTCAGGTTTGTTGTCCTCTGTATGTTTCTCAGTCGGACGCGCGATTGAGAAGGAAAGGAAAGAAACCATCAATGGCGAAAGAACAAGAGGAAGTCCTCGTTTCCGAAGCACAGATTGCTGTCCACTGGCGCGAGGAGGAGTATTACCAGCCCACAACGAAATTTATTGGACAGGCCAATGCCAGCGATCCCGCTATTTACGAGCGCTTCCGGGAAGAAAATTTTCCCGAGTGCTTTAAGGAATATGCGGATCTGCTCACGTGGGACCATTACTGGCATACGACATTAGACACAAGCAATCCGCCGTTCTGGAAATGGTTTGCAGGCGGGCGTTTGAATGCCTGTTATAACTGCGTCGACCGGCACCTGGAGCGCGATCGCAATAAGGCGGCGTTGATCTGGGTACCCGAGCCAGAGACAGAGGCGACAAAGGCGGTGACGTACCAGGAGCTTTATACCAGGGTCAACGAGTTCGCGGCGCTGCTGCGCGGTTTCGGCGGAGTTCAGGCGGGCGACCGCGTGACCTTCCACATGCCTATGGTGCCGGAGTTGCCGATCTCCATGCTGGCCTGCGCGCGCCTGGGCGTGATTCATTCCGAGGTCTTTGGCGGCTTCAGCGGGACCGCTTGCGGGGGCCGTATCGCCGATTCAGGCAGCCGCATCCTGGTGACAATGGATGGCTATTACCGCAATGGTGAGCTAATCGATCACAAAGCCAAGGCCGACGAGGCGGTAAAAGCGGCTCGCGAAGAAGGGATGGAAGTCGAAAAGGTGCTGGTCTGGCGCCGTTATCCCGGCAAGTATTCCTCCAAAACCCCCATGGTCGAGGGCCGGGATTTCTTTGTGGATGATCTGTTGAAGGACTTCCACCGGCAGATAGTTGAGCCAGTCTCCATGCCTGCCGAAGCTCCGCTGTTCTTGATGTATACCAGCGGCACAACCGGGCGCCCCAAGGGCTGCCAGCATAGCACCGGCGGCTACCTGTCCTATGTCGCAGGCACCTCAAAATACTACCAGGACATTCATCCCGAGGATACTTACTGGTGCTTTGCCGACATCGGCTGGATCACCGGCCACTCCTATATTGTCTACGGCCCCCTGGCGCTGGGCACCACCAGCGTGATGTACGAAGGCGTGCCAACCTACCCCGACCCAGGCCGGCCCTGGCGCATCGCGGAACAACTGGGCGTGACCATCTTCCACACCGCGCCCACGACGGTGCGTATGCTGCGCAAAGTTGGCCCCAACGAGCCCGCGAAATACAACTACCACTTCAAGCACATGACCACCGTGGGCGAGCCAATCGAGCCGGAGGTCTGGCGCTGGTACTATAACACCGTTGGCAAAGGCGAGGCCGTGATCGTTGATACCTGGTGGCAGACCGAGAATGGAGGCTTCCTGGGTAGCACCCTGCCCGCTATAAAGGCCATGAAGCCCGGCAGTTGCGGTCCAGGTGTCCTCGGAGTCTATCCTATCATCTATGATGAACAGGGCAACGCAATCGAAGCGGGCAGCGGGCGCGCGGGCAATATCTGCATCCGCAATCCCTGGCCGGGCATCTTCCAGACCATCTGGGGCCAGCCGGAACGCTTTGTGCAGACCTACTATGCCAAGTATTGTCGCAATAAAGAAAGCAAGGACTGGCGCGACTGGCCCTACTTCGCTGGCGACGGCGCTGTACTGGCCGCGGACGGCTACTTCCGCATCCTGGGCCGCGTCGATGACGTTATCAACGTCGCCGGGCACCGCCTGGGCACCAAAGAGATCGAATCGGCCTGCCTGATCGTCGATGAGATCGCCGAAGCCGCCGCGGTTCCGATGCTCGACGACCTGCGTGGCCGCGTCGTCGAGGTCTATGTCGCGCTCAAACCGGGCTTCAGTCCGAGCAAGGAGATCGAAGAAAAAGTCTCCAAAGCAATCACGACGGAGATCGGCCCAATCGCGCGCCCGAAAAACATCTGGATCGTCGCGGACATGCCCAAGACTCGCTCCGGGAAAATCATGCGCAGAGTGCTGGCCTCCACCTCCAACTTCGCCGACGTTGGAGACGTTACCACACTCGCCAACCCTGAGATCGTCGAACGCGTTCGTCACTTCGTCCAGAGCGAAAAACTCTCCCGCGGCGAACTTCCACGCCAGCTCACCCCGGAAGAGATCGAAGAGATCAAACTCTTCGGCAGCGTAGAATAAAAAACACATATATTCCGCGAGGCTCCCAGGCAAGGTAGCGTCTTACCCTGGGAACCTCGCGGAATATATGTGTTTTATGAAAAACGTGGCGCGCCACTGGAGGCGCGGACCATCAGGCTGGCGGGAAGTTGCAGACACAGATCTCGGTCCATCTGGATCTCCTCGAAATAGTCCTCTATGGTCGAATCCGTACCCCCGCGCCGGGCCTCTCCCCGGCGATGGCCCGGATCGATCATATTTAAAAGCTGCTCAATGGCCCGGTAGCCGATCAGTGGGAATGGCTGGCGAATGGTGGTCAGAGAGGGCTTGAGAAGGGCTGAGAGCGGATTATCGTCAAAACCAACCAGGGCCATGTCTTCGGGTATCTGAATCCCAAGCTGCTCGGCAACCTCCAGAACCCCGTAGGCCATCTGATCGTTGCCAGCAAAGATCGCGCCGGGCCAGCTCGCGTGGTCACGCGAAAAGAGTTCAACGGCACACTCGCGTCCACTGGGCACGTCGAAACGCCCCTGCAACACCAGGCGCGGATCAGGCTCAACCCCGGCTTCCTGGAGCGCCTGGAGATAGCCCTGATAGCGCTCGTGACTGCACACGTAGGCCAGCGGCCCCCGAATATGCGCGATCCGCCGATGACCCAGTTCTAGCAGGTAGCGCGTGGCCCGATAAGCGTTGGTGAGATTATCAATTCCCACCCTGGGCACATGCTCCAGCTTCTCCTGGTCGTCAATCACCACCAGCGGCATCCCCTCGTGAAAACGCTCGGTCAGATGGCCAGAGAGTTCACCGGGCAAAATCGCTAGCAAACCTGAGATCATGCGCATCGAGAGAATACGGTCAAGCACGTCAGAATGGTTCCGCGGAAAACCAATGCTATAGAGGACAATCTCATACGAAGTGTTCTCGATATATTCCGCCACGCCTCTGAGAATTTCTGGCACACCCGCCCAGGTCAGCGGAGGCGCCAGCACACCCACCAGGCGCGTCTTCCCACCAGCCAGGCCAGTCGCCGTGACATTGGGCACAAAATCATATTCCTGCACAACCCTCAGCACCCGCGCGTTCGTCTCCGCGCTCACCGCCGGATTGTGGTTCAACACCCGCGAGACCGTGGCCTTTGAGACCCCCGCCAGACGGGCTATATCCTGAATAGTCAATTTCTCACGCATACGACGTTTCTGCTCCCTGCCAGAACATACATTACGGCATTTTTTGCATTACCTCAATAGAAAAAGCCGCGACGGAAGCGTCGCTCCATTCCCAAAGCTTCCCCAAAAATCCATGCCATTATCCAGTGCAACCGGTTTCTTAGCACACTATAATCCAGAAATCGCTTTAGATCAAGCATTCCAGCGATCTCTTGT
>DASVMX010000070.1:0-18500 GCA_036384215.1 Ktedonobacteraceae bacterium
GCCGCCTGCCTGCGGCGTCACTACATTCACAACGATCTGCTCCCTATTCATATCTTAGAACAGCCAGCGGTCGCACGCGGGTGGCTTTCCAGGCGACCAGGATGGCAGTCAGAGCAGCCAGGACAACGGAACCTGCGATCAGGGAGAAGATGACGGCAGGTTCGAGATTGGTGGTGCTGCTAAAGGCGAACTTGCCAAGCAGGACGACTCCTCCAGCAGCCAGCAGGGTGGCGGTGAAGGCGCCGAGAGCCGCGGTGATGCCGTTCTCGATCAGGACTTCGCTGAGCACTGTGCCACTGGTGTAGCCAACCGATTTGAGGATGCCCAGCTCGCGGCGGCGCTCTAACATAGCCAGGGCGACGGCGTTGGCGATGATAATCACCGCGGCCATCACCGAGAGCGAGGCGATGGCGACCAGGACCTCCAGAATGCTGCTGAGCTGCCGGATAAAGCTGGTACCCGCGCTGGTCAGATCCTGCACAGTGGCGTTGGGCACAAGCTGGGCAAGTCTGTTCTCAGCCTGGTTGATCTTCGCGGGATCGACTTTCATGTAAAAGATCGTGCTGGCCGGAACCGCAGGTGTGTTAAACGCGCTAACCAGGCTGTCCGAGCCCAGAACTTTGCCCAACGTGGCAAAGCTGCTGCCGGTCGAGATGATACCAACAATGGTCACGGTCTTCACGCTTTTGCCATCCGCCCTGGCGAAGGTGATGGTGTCGCCGACCTTGAGCTGGACGTGCAGCCAGCCGCTATTTGTCAGGATCTGGCTGACGAGGACGTTATTGGTGTTGGCATCGCTGGCGGTCAGATTGCGCCCCTGGAAAATGGTCTGGGCAGGCATGTTCCGCGCCAGATTATAGCCCTCGACCATGCTCAGGAAGCTCACAGCCGCCTGGCGATCACTGCCACCAGGCAGCGCCTGCGCCGGCGATTGCCCGTTGATCGCGACTGGATTGGCCCGCGCAATCGGCGCGCTGTTGCTGCTGTTCAGGCCCGGAATGCTGGTCAGTTGCCCTCTCAGAGCGCTTGTGTCCTGGCCGGAAGTTGTGGCCACAAGATTATATGGCGAACTTTGCGCCAGCGACTTCGTAATCTGCGTCTCCAGATCCTGGCCTACACCGACCACCAGCGCGATACCGAAGATGCCGATGAACAGAGCCACCATAGTGGTCGCAGTGCGCGCGCGCCTGCGGCCAAGGTTGCGCAGGGCCATCTTCATGCTGACCTTCCAGCTCCGCGGCAGGAAGACCACTACGATGCCCAGCAGTGAAGCGGCCAGCAGGCAGAGTCCGAAGGCCGGCAACACCTGGTAGAGCAGCCAGGAGGCGAACAGGCCGGGTAGAATCAGCGCGATCTGTTTGAAGTTCAAGCGCTCCGGTACCGGCAGCTTGCTAACAGCCAGGATAATCAGGCTAAAGAGCGAGCCCAGAACCAGCAGGAAGGCGAACGCGCCGTAGGTAGCCTCGACGCCCAGCAGCACGTCATTTTGCAGAAGTACCGTGGCCATGCCGCAGAAGAGCAGCGAGAGGACAACCAGGAGCACACTGGTCAGCGCCATGTTGCCCAGGCTGTGCGCCTCCTGCTCGCGCACCACATGCAGTGGGCGCACATTCGCCGCCTGCGCGATGGGCAGCAGGCCGAAGATCAACGCGGTCGCGCAGCCTGTCAGCACGCCGCTGCCGATAATCCAGGGATCAAGCACGAAGGTGATGTTGGTACCCAGGTTTTCGATGAAGACGCGCACAATCGCGCTCACTCCGATAGCCGCCGCCGAGCCGATGATGCCGCCGATCAGTCCCAGCAGCCCGGCCTCCAGGCCGAAGAGCAGGAAGAGATCCTTGCGATGGTAGCCAGCCGTCTTGAGCATGGCGATTTCGGTCTTGCGGCGCGAAAGCTGGACCTGCATGGTGTTAATAATCCCAACACCGCCGATCAGCAGGGAGATCAGGCCCGTAATCTCCAGAAATTTAGTGATCATGTCGAGATTGGATTTTTCAGCGTTCAGGATGTCTGCAACGGTCTGGGTTGTGACCAGCGGGAAATGGTCTGTGATAGCTTTGATAGCCGCGTCTGTTCGCGCCGGGTTGGCGAGGGAGATATAGACCTGGCTGTAGCTCAGCGGGGTCGCGGGCGTGGTCGCCTGGTAATCTGCCGCCGCGATGAGCAGCAAATTGTTGGCGCTGGCAAAAGTGCCCGAACTGGCGATCACCCCGGAGATCTTCACACTCAACATCTGGCCCGAGCCATTGCCCGTCTTCGTGTACAGGGTCAGGCTATCGCCCAGGTGGACCTGGTATTTGTCCAGGAAATTCTGCGTCACCACCACCCGGTCATTGCCCAGCAATTGGGTGAGCGTCGCGTTTCCCGGCTGAACAAAGCTCGGCGCGGAAGAGAGTGGAAAGCGCGAGGGATCAACCACCTCGACGGTAAACGCCTGGAGCGAGGTGGCCGTGGCGCTGAGCGCGCCGTTCACCGTCGTGATAGAGCTGTAGTCAGCAATCGTGCCAGCGCTTTTCAGTTGCTCGAAAAAGCTCAGATCGCTCTTCGACAACGGCAGACCTGAAGAAGTCACGGAGATATCGCCGCCATTCAGATCGCGTGCATTAGTGGAAAGCGAGGTCTGGAGCATATAGCCCACCAGTTGCAGCGCGACCACCGCCATTACGCCCACCGCTACACAGAAGATGGCCAGGATCGTGCGCTGCCCGCCCCGCAGGAGCGAACGTACTGGATAGCTGAAGTAGAGTGACTTTTGCATGATCGTATTCTCCGCTTTCTGACTGAGCAGTTACTGCATAATCACGCCCAGCGAACGATCTATTTCCGCGACCCGGCCATCAACGATGCGAATGGCGCGATTGGCGTGCGAAGCGACCACGGGATCGTGGGTAGCGATGATAAAAGTCTTGCCCGTCTGCGCGCGCAGGTCGGCGATCAGCTTGAGCACGTTTTCGCCATTCTTCGCGTCAAGGTTGCCGGTTGGCTCGTCGGCAATTACCAGGGCTGGATCGGTTGCCAGGGCACGCGCGATGGCCACGCGCTGCTGCTCACCACCCGACAACTGGCCAGGGCGATGGTCCAGTCGGTGACCCAGACCAACCAGGTTGAGCAGTTCCTTAGCACGCTCGGAGGGCGAACCTTTATGCTTGCCCACATAGAGCGGAACCTCTACATTCTCCTGCGCGGTCAGGGTCGGGATCAGATTAAACGCCTGGAAAACCATGCCTATCTTGTTATTGCGCACCGCCGCCAGTTTACCCTCACCCATGCGCGTAATATCCACCCCGTCGATCAGTACCCGGCCAGTCGTCGGATTGTCCAGGCCCGCTATAATCCCCAGCAGCGTGCTCTTGCCCGAACCGGAGGGGCCGACCAGCGAAACGAACTCGCCGCTCATAATCTGAAAGCTGATCCCTTTCAGAATTTCAATCTGCTCGCGCCCCAGCGGCAGGCTCTTTGTAATCTCCTGTACATCCATCACACAATGGATCTCTGTTTGCGTCTCTGCTTTATCTGTGCTGATAATTACTGTATTCATGGTGCTTCTTGCTCCTTTTTTGTCGATAGCGTATCGTCTATCATTCGTTGTCTATCTAAAGGATAAGTGAGAAGCCGCCAGCGCAACACCGTCTGGAGACGGTGTTGATACCAGTCTGAAGACGGTAATCCGGGTAATTCTGGCTATGCTTCTCCCTGTTGCCACTTTTTGGAAAAGCCTTACGTGTGAGAAGGGAGAGAGTGCTTCTTGCATCTCTAGACAACTAAAGCTCAAGTGCAAAGAAAAAGGAGATAGTGTTTAGCTGAACCTCTCCGGCTCCTTTTGTTGACTGGAAAGCATCCTGATTGGAGAGGAAAGAAGGGGTTGTGGGAGATATTCTTTGCAGATAGAGTAAAAGGAGACGAAAAAAAGGATGGCTAATCAACCGTATCCACCTGATTACAATACGCCGCTCTACCCGCCAGAGGCGAATACAGTTGCCGATCTGACACGCACCCCGGCGAGAACGCATAACGAAGGAGATACTCCAATAGAGAGTCGGCGCGAGAGCAACACTGGCCCGGATGGCACCTATGTTGAGAACCGGGTTGAGACCTACGAGGACAAGAATCTACGCAGGGCTATTCTGCGGAACTGGATTACTGGTATCATTTACTTCCTGCTGGGCGTGCTGGAAGTTATTCTGGGCCTGCGCTTCATCTTTCGCCTGCTGGGCGCGAACGAGGGCAGCGATTTCATTGCATTTCTGTATAACCTCAGCCATGCTTTTGTTGGCCCTTTCAATAACATCTTCAATGACCAGTCGATTGGCTCCAGAAGCGTCTTCGAGCTTTCAACCCTCATCTCCATGCTGATCTACGCCCTAATCGGCTGGGGTCTGGCCTCGTTGACGCGGGTCTTGCTCTCCCCAACCTACGGCAACCAGCAGACTGTTTCGACCTGGCGCAAGGGGCGGTAAAAAGACCTCACCCACCCCGCCAGGATGTTGTGAGGATGGCAGGCCCTACCTGCCGTCCTCGTAACATCCTTGATTAGCGGCTATTTGATCCTGAACAAACGACACCAGACTCGGCGCTCCCCGCAAAACGCCAGCGCGTTCCCCATATTCAACAGCCAACAGAACAGCTTCAGCAATTTGAGATAAAAAACCACGCGCAGGACGTAGTAATATATATCAGATCATGGTTGACTGGAAGAGAAAGGAAAAAGAGGAAAGCCTTGAATATGTTCAAACATTTCGTCTCCTGGACCATTGCCAGTTGGCGCAGAATCGTCGAGCCGGACTTTGGAGCCGACCATTACCCGCTGCACGCTGGCGCGCCGGTGCGTCATCCCGATGATCGGCAGGACGCGCTCCCCAATCAGCCTCGTGGCTACACTTCGGATGACTTTCTGGCAGGTATACCCCGGTCCGTGGCTCCCAACGAGACCCTGGCAGGCTTTCCGCGCCGGGCCGCCATGGTTTATTATCATGGCTGGCGTATTCCAACTCCTCCGAGATTGCCTGTGTACGATTGAACTTTCTGTTTAAGCAAGGGTGAGTGAAATAAAAGAAAAAGAGCTTTTTCGCTCTTTTTCTTTTATTTCACTCACCCTTGCTTAAACAGAAAGAGTGGTGTGAAAAGTGGACAGCGGAAATTGCTTCAGTTATACTTGTGCCCAAATAGATAGCATTTGACCAGAGCAATTCACATGGATATTGCTCGCGACCATATTCTACACAAAGAGGACTTGCATGCCAGAGACTGATGTTTTGATTGTGGGCGGTGGACCAGCCGGGCTGGCCGCGGCTGAGGCTGCCGCGAAGCTGGGTGCGCGCGCGCTGGTGCTGGAGCGCCAGAACGAGATCGGCTATCCCGTCCACACCAGCGGGGGCAGTTGGGTCAGCGATATGCACGCGCTGGGTATTCCAGGACACCTCTATCATCCGATTCATAAGGTGTATTTTGTTTCTCCCCGGCGCGAAATTCCCCTCTACTATGAACAGGCAGTGTGCTGCGTGATCGATGTGCGCGGCGTCTATCAGCACCTGGCGGGCCGGGCAGTGAGCGCGGGGGCCAGCATTCGCATGCGCCACACGGTCGAGCAAACGCTGATCGAGGATGGCCGGGTGCTCGGAGTGACCGCGAAGACGCACGTGGGCGAGCGCGTGACGTTCACCGCTCCTGTAACTATTGATGCCAGTGGGGTCGCGCGCCATGTGAGCGTGCGCACAGAGATGGGGCCGGCATTCCGCCGCTATGGCTTTGGCGCGGAATACGATCTGTACGCCCCCAATTATCCCCAGGATGAGCTCTACCTGATCATGGGCAGCCAGTACGCGCCCAGCGGCTATGCCTGGGCCTTCCCACGTGGCAACGGGCGCGTGCGTCTGGGTGTCGGCGTGCTCCATCCCGATAGCGACGAGGACGCGCGCGTCTACCTGGACCGCATTATGCACGAGCTGCCTCAGTTTGCCGGTAAATTCAAAGATGCCAGTCCAGTCGAATACCATACTGGCCTGTTTCCGTCCGAGGGGCCGGTGGAGCGCTTCTCGCGCGACGGGCTGCTGCTGGCAGGAGACGCCGGAGGCCACGGTTCGACGCTGGTAGGTGAGGGCATTCGCTTCGCGGTCTACTCCGGGCAGATGGCCGGGCAGGTAGCAGCCGAGGCGCTCAAAACCGGGGATACCTCGGCCAGCGCGCTTAACCGCTTCGACAGGCTGTGGCGCGCGCGCTTCGGACGCGATATGGATATCTCCTACATGATTAACAAGCGCATCGCCGGCTACAGCGACAACCAATGGGACGGCGCTCTTGACCTGCTGAAACGCCTGACGCCCACCCAGATGGCACAGGCGTTACGCGGCGATTATAGCGCAGGCCTGGTGATGAGCATCCTGGCGCGCAACCCCGGCCTGGTCGCGACCGGCGGGAAAAAGTTCCTGGATCTGATGCTGGAGCGCATCAACAAGCCAGTTGGGAATATTTCCCAATAGGGGTCTGGTTGTCATAGCCAGAGGTACATTTACCCAAGAACCCATACATGAGGGAGTAATTTTTCCGTGCAATCGACGAACGAACAGAAAATTGTAATGTACGCCACCTCCTGGTGTGGCGATTGCCGTATGGCCAAACGCTGGTTCGACCAGCACAACGTCGCGTACGACTACATCGACATTGAACAGGACGACGCAGCCACCGCCTATGTCAAACAGGTCAACGGCGGCAGGAGCAGCGTGCCCACGATTGTCTTCCCTGACGGCTCGATTCTGGTTGAGCCTTCTGCCCGCGAACTGGCCGCCAAATTCTCTGCCTAGCCCATAAAAGGCAATGTAGGGATACAGGAGTCAAACACAGCTTGTCTGCAGTTGACTCCTGTATCCCTATATGCGTTCTTTCTGCCGGGCGCGGAAACGGCGTACTTTCATGAGGTTAGCACATTTATCGATGCTGCAATAACGGCGCGTGCGGCTCTTGGTCTCGTCGTAGAAAATCCAGCGGCAATGAGGATTATTGCAAATTTTGACGCGCAGGGCATCATAATCTGCCACCAGGGCCAGGAAGTCCGCGATAATTTCGTTCTGCACCCAATTCCAATCCTTACGAACTGGCTGGCTGGCCACGTGGAGTTCCCGATCGACAAGTTCGACCTGGTAGTGGAAAACGGTTTTGCTGAGGTGCGTGTTCAACTCGATCAGATCCTGCGCATCGACCCCCTGTGGCGTGTTGAGCTTGCCGACAATGCGCACCAGCAGCTCGCGCAGGTCAACCAGTTCCTTCATAACCGTCTCGTCAACAGGCTGTACTATATAAAAATGCCACTTCTCTAAAAAGCGTGCCAGCCATTCCGGCTGGCGCAGGTCATCGCGTTCCCAGCGCCCACGAAAATCGCGAAAGACGCTGTTGACAAAATCCAGGCTAACCATCTCCATGAATCTGATCCTTCCGCTGCTTGATCAGTAAAATTATGTAGCTGAGGATATCCTACCTAAAATTTTGCATTTTGAAAAGACGGCACCAGCAAGTTTGCGAAAGTTGACAATACCGGGTGAAATATGACTTACTATGAAGAGACGATCATTCCTTGAAGCGCGTTTTCCCATATCTATCTTGCGCTCTCTATGCAATTTTGCCCCAGAGGAAACGTACCATTATGACATACTCACGCCGAAATAAAGTTGAGGAACAACAAGAAGCCGCTCAGAAAGCCCGGCATATTGCTACAATATGCGAACAATTCCATCTCACCCTCGATGCGATTGACTGGGAAAAAGAGGGCATGTACGCTCCAGTCAAGGTGCGCGGCGTTGAGATCTCCTTGCTCTTTGATCTCGCTCAACGCGAACCCGAGGATCTGCTGCGTCTGCTTCAGATCAAGCTGTTTGAACGCGCGGCTCTTGAGGCCACCCAGGCCGGGAAAGAGATGAAAGCCTTGATGTGGAGCCCCCTGACAGTTGCCCAGCCGCAAGCATTTTTGAATCTCTGGATTATTACCCTGGAGACGGATGAGCGCGTCCCAATTATGGAAAATATCGGCAAAGATGGGCAACGCGTTTACGAGCTTTACCCTTTTGATCCTACCAACCATTACCAGCTCGCGGCCCTCTTTGGGAGCGCTTACGAAGGCTCTTACCATATGGGTGATCTCATAACCATCAAAGAGCATGCGCGTCTTTATACCGGGGAGGTCATCTACAGTGTTCCTCCAGACAAAGATGCGCCAGGCCGCCGACCCGGCTCAAAGGGCGCTTATACGACGACAGCCGCGTACGCGGCAAACGATGGAGCGGCGAAATATATTGTGAACTGCCACGATGGTTTCCCGCACATTGTCAATCAATTCCAGGTTGTTCCCTGAGACAAGACCGCCAGTGCCAGGAATGGGTAGAAACCCGTTTGTACTTGAGTTAGACATTCTGGCACTTTTATGGTATACTCCCTCAAGCTGTTAAGGTACAGAGGTTGCTCAAGAAACGGCTTTCTCCCAACGCCAGAAGTTGGGAACCGCCGTTTGTACTTGAGTTAGACATCCTGGTACTTTTATGGTATACTCCCTCAAGCTGTAGGGTGCAGATGTTGCTCGATAAAATGAACTCAGGTGTTCCAACGAGAAATTTGATGAAGGTAATGGTGCGCAATACAGAAGAAGTACATGATTGCTACAACGTGTAGCAAGTAAGAAAGCGAGAAATCCTTTGGCCGATCAGATTCTGTATTGTCGCGACTGCAATCAGGAATTCACTTTTACCACGGGTGAGCAGGAATTTTATGCCAGCCGTGGTCTGACTAACACGCCGAGCCGCTGCCCGTCGTGCCGCGCGGCGCGCAAACAGTCCGGCGGTGGCTCTTTTAGCCGCGGTGGCGGCCAGCGCGGTGGCTTCCGCGAAGAGCGCCAGATGTATACCGCGACCTGCGCGAGCTGCGGTCGCGAGGCTCAGGTGCCCTTCCAGCCACGCGAAGACCGCCCGGTCTATTGTAGCGATTGCTATCAGCCCCAGCCCCGCACCTCGCGTGGCGGTTCTGCTAGCCGCTCGCGCTGGTAGGCGCCAATGACACAGATTATTGTCAACCCCAACGGCTCATTTGAGGTCGCCCTCAAACAATTTAGCCGCAAAGTGCAGCAAGAAGGCATCCTGGCCGAAGCACGTCGGCGTAAACATTACGAGACGCCCCAGGCCCGGCGCAAGCGCAAAGCTGCTGCCCAGTTGAGAAAACGGCGCCGCGCCCGTTTCTAATCTGGCTCTCCTTCACAGGGAACCCTTCATAACCCAAAACGCGTGCCTGGAGCATTTCCAGGCACGCGTTTTCGTTTGCTTCTTTCTGCATATTTCTCACCATCTTCTTACAAATAGACCATGCCTCTGGCGGCGTACCTGGACCCACGTAATTGCGACACAATTTCAGAAGAATACTATGATCTAATCCCCAACTTATCTCGTATTGTCTCATGGAAGCGAACTTCTTCTACCGAAAAAGCACTTATGCCAGGCATAAAAGGTGATACTTCTGATAAATGTATCATAAATTATACATGTTCTTTGCCTATGTTGCTTTATGGCAGGAAATATTCGCAGAATATCGAGGTATGCACAACTGCTTTTATGCAAGAAAGAGGAAATGATCATGGTTGAACACAGCGCATTGGAAGAATTTTTGGTGAAGGCCGCTACGGCTTCTGCTGTGAATGGAGCTACAATTGTTGACGCTACTGGGAGCGTTCTGGCAGGTACGTCCGGGACGGTTGTTCAAGGGACATCGTTGAATGGGTACAGGCACCTGGCGATTACTGTGAAAAATAAGCCCGGCTCTGTTTCGCCGCTGACCTTCACCTTCCAGGAGATCAATCAGGGCATCGGCGGTTCCAATACTGTGACCCTGGCAGTCCTGAGAATGTCTGTCGGTAACACTGGCTACGCCTATGTTGCCACCGCCCTCGCCGGTTTAAGTGATAGCCTGACCATTACAGTCAGTGCCGATGCCGGTGCAGGTGAAGATAACTTTCATGTGACGGTGAGTGGCTATACGAGTTAAATGGCAAGAGCAGGATAAAGAAATAGCGGAAGAGCAGATCCGGCGCTGGATCTGCTCTTCCCACTCAGCGAAGTTGGGATCGGCGAGGACCGCCAGCACCACAAACCAGGCAAGTTCTCAGGTGGCCAGCAGCAGCGCGTTGCCATTGCCCGTGCCCTGGCCGCATGCTTCATTGTTCCTCAACAGCACCGCTTTCCAGGCGCACGACTTCGAGGATCTTGCCTTTGACCAGTTCCACGCCTTTGCGGGCGCGGGGGAAGATTTTGAGATCACTGGCTTTGAGCGCCTGGGTCTGGTCGCCGCTTGTACCGGACCAGGTGAAGAGGAAGTGGTCGCGTCCGCTGATGATCGTGGCCTGCAAGACGCGATCATTGCCAACCAGTTCGGTGGTGATAACGCCAGCGGTGGCGCGCCCCTTCTGGGGATATTCGGGCAGCAAAACTTTCTTGACGAAGCCATCGCGGGTGACCACCAGCAAGCTGAGCGGATCGGTGACAGTGCTCTGCAAATCGCTGTCCAGGTAGACTGCGCTGACGACTTCTGACCTGGGTCCAAGCGCCATAGCGGCCACCCCCTGGCCAACCCTGCCCTGAGCGCGCACACCCTCGTCGCTGAAGCGCAGAGTCTGGGCGTTATCAGTGGTGACGAAGTATTCACCCTGGCCGCGCGAGATCAGCGCGTTGACCACGGCATCACCTTCGGCCAGCTTCATATCCTGCAAACCATCCACGTCAGCGGTTTTGTACTCGCTGAGTGGCGATTTCTTGACCTTGCCCAGTTTGCTAAAGATGACCAGGTAGCGGTCCTCGTCGTAGCTCTCAACCGGCAAAACACTGACAATCTCCTCGCGTGTCTCCAGGCCGAGCAGACGGCGCAGCGGCTCGCCCTTCGCCGAACGCGTACCTTCGGGAATGGAGTGCGCCGCGATCTGGAAGACGCGCCCGCTGGAAGCCACACAGAGCAGATAATCCTGCGAGGTCGTGCTGACCACCTGGCGCAACTGTTCGTCACCGCGCACAGGTGTGTAAATGGCCTCGCCATTCTTGCCCTTGAGCGTGAACGTGCTGGCTGGCAGGGCTTTGAGCGCGCCCTGGCGCGTCATGGCCACAGTCAGCGGCTCGCGTTCGTGCAGATGGGCAACTTCGGTCACGGGCTCGTGGGCCAGTCCTTCAACTTCGATGACAGTGCGCCGCTCGTCGCCAAACTGCTTGATCAACTGCTGCATCTCTTTTTTGAGCAGCGAGATCAACGCCTTGCGATCATTGAGCAGATTCTGGAGTTCGCTGATGCGCGCCTCCAGTTCGTTTTTCTCGCTGGCGTACTTGCTGGCGTCCAGCTTTGTGACCTGGGCCAGGGTCATGGAGGCAATCACGTCGGACTGGATGGCCGTGAGCTTGTAACGGGCCTCAATGGTCTTGCGAGCGGACGCGCGGTCCTCGGCCTGCTGGAAGATTCTGACGATCTGCTCGGCGTGGCCAGAGCCGATGATCAATCCCTCGACAATGTGCAGGCGCTCCTGGGCCTTGCGCAGGTCAAATTGCGAGCGCCTCGTGAGCACATCGATCTGGTGGTTGTTCCAGTAGTTGAGCAGTTCAAGCATGCCAATCTGCTTGGGCTGGCGCGCGGCCTGCATGCTCTCCCCGAAAAGGTAGACCATCTGGAACGATTGCGAGATCTGCAAATCGGTCTCGTTATAACACTGCGAAAGGCTCTGCGCGGCATCGGCGTCCTTGCGCAATTCGAGCACGATACGCGTACCCTTCTCGGTGTCGCTCTCGTCGCGCATATCAATCACGCCCTCAAGCTTGCGCGCGTTGATGGCTTTGGCAATCGAATCTTTGACTTTATCCCGGCCAATAGGAGGAATCTGGGTCACGATCAGGGCGCGGCTGCGCGGCGTCTCTTCCAGGCGCACTTCGGCGCGCACAATGATACGTCCCTTGCCGGTGCTCAAATAGCTCTTAATGCCATCAATGCCCATCACGCGCCCGCCCTGGCTAAAGTCCGGTCCCTGGATATAGCCCATCAACTGCTCAATGCTCATTCCAGGGCGATCAAGCAGGGCGATGCAGGCGCGCATTACCTCGGTGAAGTTGTGCGGCGGAATATTGGTTGCGAGACCGACAGCAATACCACTGGAGGCGTTGACCACTGGCGGGATGCGGCCCGGCAGATAATCTGGCTCCCGCACTTTGGGATCTTGCTTGTAGGTCGGGTGCAGAGGCACGGTCTCGCGCTCGATATCGGCCATCAACGCCTCGGCCAGTGGCGAAAGGCGCATTTCAGTATAACGATAGGCTGCGGGCGCGTCCCCGTCCTCACTGCCCATGTTGCCCTGGCCCTCGATCAGAGGATAGCGCAGGGTAAACGGTTGAGCCATGCGCGCCGCGGCATCGTAGACCGAGGCATCGCCGTGTGGATGATAATTCCCCAGAATCAACCCGACCACCTCGGCACTTTTGACCGTGGGCCGGCTGGAAAGATAACGCGCCTCGCGCATCCCCGCCAGAATACGCCGCTGCACCGGCTTCAAACCGTCGCGCGCGTCTGGCAAAGCGCGATCTGTCACCACCGAGAGGCCATAAGTCGCAAAGGCCTGTGACATGATGAAAGAAAAATCTTCCTCTCGAATCGTGCCGGTTTCTATACTATTTTCATTACTGCTACTTGTACGAGCCATTTCTACTATTCCTGCTTCTATTCAGCGGGATTGTTAAAGGCAGCAGCCCTTAACCGGGGTCCCCGAAACGAAAAACTTTGTATTCTCTTAACTCGCCGCCTGCGGCGACAAACATAAGAAAACTGGGGACACCCCAGGCCCCGGCAGGGAGGTCCCTGCACCCCTGAGCGGGTCAAATATCCAATTCGCGAATCTTGCGAGCATGTTCCGCGAGAAAGACGCGGCGGGCTTCGGCGTTTTTGTCTTCCATCAGTTGATCGACCAGGCGCGCGGCCAGCACACCATCTTCCAGGGTGACGCGTTTGAGCGTGCGGCGGGCGGGATCAAGGGTGGTATCGCGCAGTTCTTTGGGATTCATCTCACCCAGACCTTTAAAGCGTTTGAACTCCAGATCTCTGGAGTCGGGATGTGTGTTAATAAATTGAATACGCGCCTCGTCGTCGAGCAGCCAGGTGATCTTGCCCTTGTATTTCACCGAGTAAAGCGGCGGGCAGGCTATATAGATATTGCCATGCTCAATCAGATCGCTGAATTCCTGGTGAAAGAGCGTCAGGAGCAGGCACTGGATATGCAGTCCGTCCACGTCAGCGTCAGTGGCAATAATCACGCGCTTAAAACGCAGGCGGCTGATATCGAATGAATCACGCGTACCCGTGCCAAGCACGTTGATGATCGTACGAATCTCTTCATTGCCGACGATGCGGCTCAGATCAGCTTTGGCGACGTTCAACGGCTTGCCTTTGAGTTTGAGCACTGCCTGGAAATCCGAGAAACGCCCCTGGCCAGCGCTCCCACCCGCAGAATCGCCTTCGACGATGAAGAGTTCAGAGCGCTCTGGATCGCTGGTATTGCAGCGCAAGAACTTCTTTGAGAGAGTGGTATCGATCAGTTCGCCGTTTTTCTTATTGCCAGTGCGCGCCAGTTCCTCGACAAGCTGGGCTTCGTTGCGCGCCTTCTGCATCTGCTGAATTCTCTTCAGCCAGTCCTTGGCGATGCCCTGGTTGCGCTCAAACCACTCTTTCAGGCCTTCATCGACCACGGAGCGCACGATACCTTCGACCGGAGCGTTGTTCAGGCGATCCTTGGTCTGGCCCTGGAACTGCGGATTGGTCAGCTTGACTGAGATCACCACGTTCAGCCCTTGTAAGATAATCTCGTTTTTGAAGCCGTCTTTCTCGCGATTTTTGATCACACTCAGTTTGAGCGCGTAGTCGTTGACTACCTTGGTCAACGCGGCCTTAAAGCCGGTCTCGTGCACACCGCCATCGCGCGTGCGCACGGCATTGGCGTAGCTATAGAGCGTGGCTTTGTAGCCCGTGGTCGGTTGTAAGGCGACTTCGACCTGGACGGTGTCCTTCTCTTTGGCAATGCCGATGGCCTGCTTGAAGAGCGCCGGGGCCGCGCTCGTCGTCGCCAGGTCGCGCACATAGTCGGGCAGACCATCTTTGGAATAATACACGCTCTCAATCTGCTGCTCGCCCGCCTCGTCCCAGGCATCCAGGTGAAAATAGACGCCGCGATTGAGATAGGCCGCGGCCTTCAGGCGGCTCTGGATGGACTCCAGGGCGTAGTAGGCATCAGGATCAAAAATCGTGCTATCGTAAAGCCAGCGCAGCATCGTCCCATGCTTCTGCGGATCATCCGGCGTAATCTTATGGGGCAGCGCGGCTCCACGGCTGAAAACCTGAGTAAAACGCTGGCCATCCTTCCAGATGGTCAGTTCCAGCTTTTCCGACAGAGCGTTGATGACCGTCGAACCGACGCCGTGCAGGCCACCAGCGGTTTTATACACGCCCTCTTCAAATTTACCGCCTGAATGCGGAACGGTCAGAATCACCGTAGCCGCGGGCAGATACTCGCCCTGGTAGAGCATGGGATCAAAGGGCATACCACGCGCTTCGTCACGGACAGTCACCCAACCATCGCGATCCAGCGTCATCCAGATGTGGGTGCCATAGCCGGCCACCGCTTCATCCACGGCGTTATCCAGCGCCTCCCAGATCAGGTGAAGCAAACCAGAAGAAGAAGTCGAACCAATATACATTCCCGGGCGATGCCGGATGGCCGCGATCCCCTCCAGCACCTGGATATCCGAGGCAGAGTAGGCAGTTGCTTTTTTTCCTCGTGTCATTGTTTTTGTCTCGATAGGTGATACATTGTGCATAGGGGCCAATTCTACCACATCGTCAGATGATTTGTCTTCAAAAAACGAGAGTTGTGTGCCCTTTGCTGCCCCATCCAGAGCCAACGCGGTTTCTTTGGCATGACGAGCCATATGAATTCCTCTCTTGTTTAGCTTTTCTTTGTTTTTCAGGATACAAGTTTCCATTCCCAAAGTCAAGAGCGAATTCGGTCATAGGTTCTAGCCAGCCCATCCAGGAATGTAGCGCCGCTGCATTCACTCATAGCTAAAATAGAAAACGCCCGTTTGGGTGTTTTCGTGAATTTAAAAAACTCACAATAAAATGCGAAACTTTTTACATGAGAAACCGTATTTCTATTAATGACACACATAAACATACCGATACGCAATAATATAGGAGGATGCATGCAGATATGCCACGTCCCTCAAAACGAGTAGCGCCTGACACGCTGGGGGGGAGATTGCGCAGTGCGCGCCAGAACTTGCATCTCTCACTGGCGGATGTAGCTGGAAACCGTTACAGCACAAGCTTGATTTCACAAATTGAGCGCAATCGGGTTGATCCTTCAACTGAGAGTTTACACTATCTGGCGGAACGCTTGCAATTACCCTATGAGGATCTCCAGATCCTGGCTCGCCAGCATCGCGAGTCAGAAACCGAGGCCACGCTCTATCGGGAATATGAAGCGAAACACGCCGAAATTAATCAACTCCTGGTCCGCCGGCAACCGGCCCAGGCACTTACCCATTTTAATGATAAAGCATTTAAACTCGATCAATTACCACTCTTTTTGCGCTGGCGCACCCTGGCTTTGCGCGGACAGGCTTTTTTTGAACAGCGCGAGTTCTCCAAGGCCCAGCGCGATTTCCAGTCGTCGCTGACCATCATGCCCGCGTCCGTCTCAGACGAGCACCAGTTGGAAGTCATCAAACTGCGCCTGCACATGGCCGAGGCGACGCGCGAGTTGAACCAGTTTGAGCAGGCGCTGGAATATTATCGCGAAGCGCTCCATACGATGGATGCCTCGACTGCCTTGCGCTATATTGCCGAGGCCCATTGGGGCATTGCCCTGGTCTACTACAACCAGGGCCGTGCCGAGTTGCTGCAAGATAGCAACAAAACCGACGGCCAGAACCTTCTCCAGGAAGCCTGGCAGCACGCCGAGGACGCGCGCACCCTCTATAACTCTATCGCCGACCACCTGAACGCGGACCTGCTTCAATGCCAGATGGCCCAGATTGAACAGGCTCAGAACAAAATCACCCGCGGCAAACAACGCCTGCTCACTGTTCTCACCACCTGGCAGCCTGGCTTGCAAAACGAAACAAGCGATCACCACCCACGCAAAGCCGATCGCGCAAATGTTGTCTCAGCCGCGGCCTGTTACCTGGCCAGCATTGAATGCCAGGCGCACGATTTCGAGAACGCCCTCAAGTATATCGAAATTGCTATTAACGCGGGACTCAACAGCTACAAAGTGCGCCAGGCCGAGGCCTTCATGATGAAGGGCCAGATCCTGGAAGTTCTGCACGCTCAGCAGACATCTGACTCTCACGATCCGGCCATCACCGAAAGCTATAAAAAAGCCATCGACTCTCTGAAAGACACCGGGCGCAAAGGAATTATGTCACAGGCACACTATGAGTTCGGGCGCTATCTGCTCAGCGTTGGCCAAAGGGAGCAGGGAGACCAGGAGATGGAAATTGCCCGTGGCCTGGCCGGCATCCCCAGCAACTTCCATGCCATGCAGCAGTCCGCTGATGAACGGTCGGCGGATAATGTATGATATGAGATAGAGAAAACAGCAACTGAACGGTTGAACAGAGACCGTCCAGAAACCAGCACTATTCAACCTTAGCCGACAAAGGAAATCCGACCATGCAATCTCTCATTGGCCAATATGAATGCAACCATCGTTCAGCCCTGGGGCTGGACTACTTTACCGCGCGGCTGGATCGCCTGACCCTGTACGCGAGTGGACGTTTCGCGCTCGTCACGCAAGAGAAAAGCCGCGCGATACACGCGCTCAAAAACCTGGCAGCGGGAGATCAGGTCAGCACAGAGGCTCCTGAGAAGAAGGCCGAGGGCAGCTATAGTTCACAAGGCGACATACTTTTTCTGAGTTTCGATAGTGGCGAACAGGAGCGAGCAACAATCCAGGAGACAGGTTTGCTGTTTGGCAAAGACTTCTTCGAAAAAGTCTCCGAAAACACCTTTGTGCCCAACGCGCAGCGCCTGAAAAGCAATATGGATGATATCGCCAAAGGGCTGAAAATCGCCGGAGCTATTGGCGGCACCGTTCTCAAAGCCGCGAAAACCATCCAGGACAACCTGCAACCCGCGCAACCAACCCAGAACCAGCCCGGCAGCGCTCAGCCAGCTCCGGCGCAATCCTCCTGGCCCGCGCAAAACTCCGCTCCCGCTCAGTCCGCGCAAAATCAGGCTTCCTGGCCCGCGCAAAATCCAACCCCCGCTCAGCCCGCGGCTCCGGCACCCCAACAAGCTACAGCGGAGGCGTTTTTCTACTGCGATCAATGCGGTTCGCCGGTGCGTCTGGGCAAGAAATTCTGCAATAAATGCGGCGCACCTCAATCCTGAACTAACGCTGATCTTTCATCAGATACTCATAAGCAGCGGTCAGACGTTGCATCTGGCGTGGATCGCCGCCGAGGTCGGGGTGATAGCGCTTGGCCAGCTTGCGATAGCGCTGTTTGATCTGCGGCATGGTCGCGTTGGCCGGCAAGCCCAGCACCGCCAGGGCCTGCTGGCGCTGGAGCGCAGGCCGGGCAGGATTGGCCGCGCTCTTCCAGAGCAGGCGCGCGCTCAAACGCAGCGTCTCCCACAAAAGGCCAAACATGCTCTGTTTTGACCGCTGACCGGTGCCCATGAACGCTTCCTTCGCTAGATCGAGGTTTCTTCTTATTGTAGCATACAATCAGGCAAGCCCGTCCAGCCAGGCGCGCAGGGTGGGCATGTGGTCGCGGTAGTGTTTAAACGAGCAGCCGGAAATCACCTGCCAGGGCAGCCAGGCAGGAGGCATGTCGCGAAAGTTACGCGCGTCGTTGAGATCTTCCGCTGAAAGCTTTTCGACTTCGGCCAGCAATTGAGCGTATACCTCGCGCTCTTCACTCAATACGGCCTGAAGCGTACTGTCGCGGTACCAGGAGACCATGATGGGATTGCGCTCATCGTCGGTCATCTGCCAGAGATCCGAGCCGACCAGAGCGCGGGCCTGGCAGACTCCCACCACCTCGCGCTCGCCCCACATGATATGCGCGAGCAAATCCTTCACCGACCACTCACCATTGGCACCCGCCAGCAGCATCCGCTCCTCGCCAATCTCCGCCAACAGGCTCTCCCATTCCGCCCGCGTCGCGTGCAATGTCTCCATGAACGTTCCTTTGTCCATCTGCGTTCTCCTTCATTCTCTGCCCTATGCCAGATATTTTCGATTACCTCGCCAAGTGTAACAGAAAATGTGGACAGCTTTGACCCTGATTATGCCTGCACAATCTAATGCTTTGTCAAACTTCGTTTGAGGAATGCGCTGCCTGCGGCAGCGGAGAGAGAAGAGATGCAGAGGGGCTGGCGCCCCTCTGCACTCCCCACTTTCCTACCCTTCAAACGAAGCTTGACGGGACACCAGGCGGGATTTTTGAAGAGCA